>JAWXCP010000170.1:0-6041 GCA_034408685.1 Hyphomicrobium aestuarii
CAGACCTCTTGTGCCAGACCTCTTGTGCCAGACCTCTTGTGCCAGACCTCTTGTGCCAGACCTCTTGTGCCAGACCTCTTGTGCCAGACCTCTTGTGCCCGACTGATGCAACGCAAAAAGGCGTTGATTATTCAACGCGCTTTTGCTCCTTGCACAACTGAGGGAAAATGAGTGCTCACGTTCGCCCTTTAGTCTCGGAGACTACTCGAAAAACGATGCAATATCAAATGCATAGATTCTCAGTCGCCCCTATGATGGATTGGACCGACCGGCACTGCCGGGTGTTCCATCGCATCCTGTCGAAGCGGGCGCGGCTCTATTCCGAGATGGTCACCGCCGATGCTGTCATCCACGGCGACCGGGACCGCCTGATCGGCTTTTCCGCATGCGAGCATCCGCTGGCGCTGCAACTCGGCGGGTCCGATCCCGCCAAGCTCGCCCGCGCCGCACAGATCGGCGCGGATTGGGGCTATGACGAGATCAACCTCAACGTCGGTTGCCCGTCCGACCGGGTGCAGGTCGGCCGTTTTGGCGCCTGCCTCATGGCCGAGCCCGAGTTGGTCGCAAGCTGCATCGCCGCGATGCGCGACGCGGTACCTGGACACATTCCCGTGACGGTGAAATGCCGGATCGGTATCGACGATCAGGATGCCGAAACCGACTTTCAGCGTTTTGTCGAGACGGTGGCGGCCGCCGGTTGCAGCATCTTCATCGTTCACGCGCGCAAGGCTTGGCTTTCTGGACTGTCGCCGAAGGAGAACCGCGATGTGCCTCCGCTCGACTATGACCGGGTCCGTCGTTTGAAGGCGGCGCGCCCTGACCTGACGATTGTGCTCAACGGCGGCATCGGCTTGCTGTGCGAGGCGGAGCGGTTGCTGGCCCCGTTCGAAGCGACCGGCGACGCGTTGCACGCCTCCGGCACCGGTGCCAGCGTGCGCCTCGATGGCGCGATGCTGGGGCGCGCCGCTTACCAGACGCCCTACCTGCTCGCTGAGGTCGACGCGCGCCTATTTGGCGACACGCATCCCACCGTCAGCCGCGCGGGCGCGATCGAGCAGCTCATCCCCTATTGCGATACGCACATCGCGAACGGTGGCCGCCTATCGAATATCTCGCGGCATATTCTGGGGCTCTATCATGGCATGCCGCGCGGTCGCCTGTTCCGCCGTTACCTGTCGGACCACGCCCAAAAGCCCGGCGCGACCACCGATGTTCTCAAGCAGGCTCTGGAGCTCGTCGAAAACACCATCTCGCCGGAGCAATCGAAGGAATTGTACGTCGCCTAACGGGCGATAAATCTGGGTATGGCCTGAAATCTGGGTATGGATTGGGATGGCCTGGGCATTTGGCTTGCTGGTCGGGTTCGAACCCGGCTTTATGTCCCCATGACCATTCATCTCGTGAAATTGTGCGTTGGCGCTACGTCCGCTGACGACCTCAAGAATTGGCAGGCTCCGCGGATCGGGCGCTCTGTGAGCCGCGGCATCGCCTGCTTTGCCCACGCGACCTTCCAAACGCCCAAGCGCCAGGATGAACTGCTCGATGGTGGCTCGCTATTTTGGGTGATCAAAGGCGTCATCGACGTGCGGCAGCGGATCGTCGGGTTCGAAACCGGGACCAAGGACGATGGCTCGTCGTGCTGCGTCATCCTGCTCGATCCTGCGATCGTGCCGGTGCGCCCGGTGCCACGGCGCCCGTTCCAGGGCTGGCGTTATTTGACGGCCACCAATGCGCCCGCCGATATGAGCGCCACCGCATCGGCGCAAGACGTTGCCAGTCTGTCGGCCAAGATGCGCCGCGACCTCGCCGATCTCGGGCTCTTGTAAGCTGGAAAATGCTCGGGTGGCGAATTGGTCTAACCGTGTTGCGCTAGACTCGGCCAAATTTTTCAGCGCTTCTTTGTCATCTTAAGTGGCTGTGCCAAGATCGTCGCTCTTCCAAAAGCGACAACACGGACTGGCACGGCATGCGTTGGCTCCCGAAGATGCGTTGGCTCCCCAGGCAATATTCACAATTCGCGTACGGCATTATCCAGTCCGCCATAACAACGGGCGTTGCCACGGCAATCGCAACCCACCAAGCCATGGGCTTCTCCGCGAGCTTCCTGCCATATTGGAGTTCCACGTGGGTCTTGGCGTGGCTGACGATGCTACCTGTCGTTATCGGAATCTCTCCACTGATCAAACGCGCCGTCGAAGCCATGACCATTGCAGAAGGGGGCTGACCATGCCGCCACTCCACCCGCCGCGCATCGCCAATACACCCCGCCTGCGTGGGATCATCGACGGGCTACCGACGACGATCCCGTTCGTCGGGCCAGAAACGCTCCAGCGGGCGCGCGGTGGACGGCCATTCCGGGCGCGGCTCGGCGCCAACGAGAACGGGTTTGGCCCATCGCCACGGGCGTTCGCGGCTATCGTTGCGGCCGCACCACATATCTGGCGCTACGCCGACCCGACGAACTTCGACCTGATCGCGGCCATCGCCGCACATGAGCGCGTGCGGCCCGAACACATCGTGGTTGGCGAAGGCATCGACGGCCTGCTCGGCTTGACCGTCCATCTGATGGCCGACCCGGGAACTGTCATCGTCACATCGGACGGCGCTTATCCGACATTCAACTTCCATGCGGCCAACCACGGCGCGCGGCTCATCAAAGTCCCCTACCGGGCCGATCGCGAAGATCTCGACGCCCTCGTCGGCACAGCGCGCGCAGAAAGCGCCGCGATCATTTACGTGGCCAACCCCGACAATCCCATGGGCAGCTGGTGGCCGAAATCCGATATCGAGGCGTTAGCCGCGCGCGTCCCACCCGGCACGCTGTTGTGCTTGGACGAGGCCTACATCGACACGTTGCCGATGGCCGAACGCGCGGTCATCGATCCCGATCAGCCCGATGTCATCCGGTTCCGCACGTTTTCCAAAGCCTACGGATTGGCTGGCGCACGGATCGGTTACTGCATCGGTACGCCGTCACTCGTCGCGGCCTTTGAAAAGGTGCGCAACCATTATGGCATCAACCATATCGGCCAACGGGCTGCACTGGCGGCGATCGGTGATCAAGATTATCTGACGACCGTCGTCGCGCGGATCGAGCGTGCGAAGGAGCGCATCGCCGATATCGCCCGCGCGGCAGGGCTGACGCCGTTGCCGTCAGCGGCCGGGTTTGTTGCCATCGATTGCGGGCGCGATGGCGCGTTCGCCACGGCCATACTCGACGGATTGCTAAGTCGCGACGTGTTTGCCCGTAAACCGTCCGTCGCACCGCTCGACCGTTGCATCCGGATATCGGCTGGCCCGGACCCTGACCTTGACATCCTCGCGGACGCCCTGCCCGATGCCGTCGCTGATGCCAACCATACGCACTGATAGCGGCCGCCAGCGGTGACGCCGAGCTTGGCCTCGCCACGCCATCAGCTATATGACGGCAGCGAGAGCCGATTGCAGCCTACAGGTAGACCGCGTGACCACAATAAAGAGCATGACAGGTTTTGCCCGCGCCGATGGGCAGTCGAACGGTGCGACGTGGGCCTTCGAGCTGCGATCTGTCAACGGCCGCGGGCTCGATTTACGGTTCCGGCTTCCGCCCGGTCATGATGGTCTCGAAGCTCGTGCGCGCGATATTGCGCTCAAGCGGCTGGCTCGCGGCTCTGTCAGTGTCAACGTCGACCTCGTACGCGCACTGGCACTGCCGGAAATTCGTTTGAACGAAGCCGCCCTCTCGCAAGTCATAGCGGCCGCAGAGCGCGTGCGCGGTCTCACCGGCGGCGCGCCAGCCTCCGTCGAGGGCTTGCTTGGCATTCGCGGCGTGCTCGAAATCGCCGACCGGTCGGAAAGCGTCGAGGTGCACGAGGCCCGACAAGCGGCCATGGTCGAGACATTCGAGCGTGCGCTCGACGGGCTGATCGAAGCGCGCGGGCGCGAGGGAGCCCGGCTCGCGGCCGTCATCGAAGGCTACCTTGCCGAGATCGAGCGGCACGTCGGTTTGGTCGAAGCCGCCCCGTCCCGGCAGCCCGACGCCATATCGCGGCGCCTCGCGGAGCAAATCCAGCGGCTTACGGCGGCCTCGTCAGTGGCGCTCGATCCGCAGCGGTTGCACCAGGAGGCCGTGCTGCTCGCTTCCAAGGCCGATGTCGAGGAAGAATTGCAACGCCTGCGCATGCATCTTGCCAGCGCGCGCGAGCTGTTGGCTGGCGGCATGCCCGCTGGACGCCAACTCGACTTTTTGACCCAAGAATTCAACCGTGAAGCCAACACGCTGTGCTCAAAGGCCAACGACCCCGATACATCGCGCTCCGGCCTCGCTATGAAAGTCGTGATCGACCAGATGCGCGAGCAGGTCGCCAACATCGAATGAGGACGATCAGCGCATGCAAGTCGAGCACGTGACAATAGCGCGGCGCGGGATGCTGTTGGTTCTTTCGTCACCCTCAGGCGCTGGCAAAACAACGCTGTCGCGGGCGCTCCTCGATGCCGAGCTGGGGCTCGAAATGTCGGTGTCGGTCACCACGCGGGCGCCTCGGCCTGGCGAGGTCGATGGCCGCGATTATCATTTTACCGACGTCGCATCGTTCGAGGCCTTGGTCGCCGAGGGCCGCTTGCTCGAATGGGCGCACGTGTTCCACAACCGCTATGGGACGCCGCGCGAACCGGTCGACGCCGCCTTGGCGCGTGGCCGCGACGTGCTGTTCGATATCGACTGGCAAGGCGCTCGCCAACTCGAGGCGGCCTTGCCTAGCGACCTGGTGCGCGTATTCATCTTGCCGCCATCGGGCAAGGCGCTCGAAACGAGGTTGCAGGGCCGCGCTCAAGACCCCGCTGATGTCGTTGCCAAGCGCATGGCAGCCGCCGTCGACGAACTCAGCCACTGGGGTGAGTATGACTACGTCGTGGTCAACGATGACGTGTCGGCCAGCGTTGCTTTGCTCAGGGCCATCTTGGCGGCCGAACGCCTCCGCCGCACGCGACAATCGGGGTTGGCAGCATTCGTACGGTCGATCGAGGCTGACCTTGATCGGGGCTGACGCGGTCGGGGCTGACCTTGCCTCTAAGTTTGCGGCGCGGACCGCAAAAGGCTCGACTTCGAACATGTTGCCTTATCCGCCCAGACAAACGACCTTCAGGACAGTATGCCTCGGCCATGACTTCTGCTGATTCTCCTGTGCCGGAGTTTGCCATGTCGAGCCGGGCGCCACCAACCGCTGCGGCGCGCGTCGTAACGATCGACCTCGCGCAGTTGGCGGCCAATTGGCGTGCGCTCGCGGCGCTCGCTCGGCCTGCTG
Source organism: Hyphomicrobium aestuarii (assembly GCA_034408685.1). Taxonomy (GTDB): domain Bacteria; phylum Pseudomonadota; class Alphaproteobacteria; order Rhizobiales; family Hyphomicrobiaceae; genus JANXVY01. Next base: position 5,283 of record JAWXCP010000170.1, read on the forward strand.
CGTGCGCTGCCGTGGTCAAAGCCGACGCTTATGGGCTTGGGGCGGCGCGCGTCGTGCCAGCGCTTGCGGCGGCTGGATGCCGGACGTTTTTCGTGGCGACGTTCGACGAGGCGGTGGCCGTACGTGCGGTTGTACCGTCGGCCAACGCAAACATGCCTGTCGCAACAAGGTCTGGCGCAATCGGTCCAAGTGCAATCGGGCCCGGTGCGACCATGGCTGGGGTCTACGTGCTCGATGGCCTGTTGCCGGGGACCGCAGCGCGATTGATCGCAGCGGGCGTGGCGCCGGTGCTCGGGACATTGGCCGAAGTGCGCGAGTGGGCAGCGGCCTGCCGCGCGATCGGCAAACGCTATCGCGCCGCGATACAAATCAACAGCGGCATGAACCGCACGGGGTTGGAGCCCGCCGAATGCGACGCGCTGATCGCTGAGCCGGGTCTGCTGGCCGCATTCGAGCCCGCGTTCGTGATGAGCCATCTCGCATGCGCCGACGACCCTGCCGCCGCGCTCAACGGGCAGCAGTTGGCGGCGTTTCAAGCAGCCGGGCAAAGGTTCAAGGCCGTTGCTGGTTTCGAGGCTGTGCCGTTGAGCCTCGCCGCGTCGGCCGGGATGCTGCTGGGCCGCGAATATTATTTCGACCTCGTCCGACCTGGGTATGCCGTGTACGGAGCCCAGCCGTCGGCGGTCGGCGCGCGCTTGCCGGTCAAACCGGCGGTGACGGTCGAGGCACGCGTGCTGTCCGTGCGCGATGTCGAGCGGG
>JAWXCP010000171.1:0-6483 GCA_034408685.1 Hyphomicrobium aestuarii
GCGCGGTGAGTCGTTCAAAACAAAAAAAGTCACGTCGGCAGTACGTGGTTTTATTTCGATTCTCGGATGGAGAGGAAAGGTTAACTTTGGCCGAGTTCGAGACGCAGCAGCTGAACCAATGTCACGCCATGGCGAGCAGCGACGACCCGCAGTTACGCGTCGCTGGGAAAAAGCACCTCAAGGCCACAGCTGAACGCCTGGCCGCTAGCAGGGGCGCTGACGTGCAGCGGTCGTTGAGTTTGCAAAAGGCAACGCCGAGAGCTGCCGAGGCACGCCGCAAGATCGGCGCCACCAAGGCAGAACGGGTTAGCGACGACATCGCGAAGGGCCGCACTCCGCCTGCCAGCGCCCGCCACGTGCGCCGAATCAGGAACAGCAAATAGCGCGGACGTATCCGGACCGGATGTGTCCGCGGTGATGATCAAAGCATCACGAATCTGCCTGATCATGCCCGCAACCTCATTAGACGGGTGCGGGAATGAAACTTGACGCGAAAGCGGCCGGCGAGCGCCTCGGCGGCGCCACCGAAAAAACACTAGCGAATTGGCGCTGCTACGGCAAAGGCCCGCCGTTCTACAAAATCGGCGGTCGCATCCGCTACGCCGCTGCCGACCTGGACGCCTGGCTGGCGACCCGTCGCCGCACGTCGACCGGCACCTGACCCTTCAACGAAAAAAGCCCGCGAGCCCGACCAAGGATCTCGCGAGCTTGAGGCTCGACCAGTGAATTCTACTCTCAAGATAATCGATTTGCTCGACGCCGTGCGCCAGACCGCGCCGGCGAAATGGCGTGCGCGCTGCCCGGCTCACGGCGGAAAGTCGGCATCATTGGCCATCGCCGATGTTGACGGTCGGGTGTTGGTGAAGTGCTTCGCGGGATGCGCGACCGGCGACGTGCTGGCCTCTCTCGGGTTGAAGTTCAGCGACCTGTTTCCGCAGCGGCTCGGCGAGCACAAGCCGATGAAACGCTCACCCTGGCCGGCGAGAGACGTGCTCGATCTCGCGACTCGCGAGGCGACTGTGGTGGCTATCGTGGCCAGCGATGTGCTCGAGGGTCGCAGCGTCTCGGCGGCCGACTGGGCGCGGCTCGCGCAGGCGACCGCGCGGCTCACATCGATCGGTAACGGGGTTTGCTCATGAACGTCCCGGAAATGAAACTCCCCCAGAACGGCACTGCCAAAACTGACAGAAGCCCTTTTGTCAGTTCCGTCAGTTCGATCCTTGGGCAAATCTATTTCCAGAGGGCGGCCAAATGAACTCTCGGATTGACGCCCTGGCCGACCGTCTCGACGCCGCATCGGCATGGCCGGCCCCAACGCCGTTGCCCGATGGTCTGCCGCCAGTCGCGAAATTCGATTACGAATTGTTGCCGGAATTATTGCGCGATCACGTTCGCGATATAAGTGAGCGGATGCAGTGCCCGCCTGACTACGTGGCAACCGGTCTGCTTGTCATGTTGTCGTCGGTAATCGGTCGACGGCTCGGCATCGCTCCCAAGCGCCTCGACGACTGGCTGGTTGTGCCGAATCTTTGGGGCGCAGTGGTCGGTAACCCTGGCGTCCTTAAGACTCCGGCGCTCAACGAAGCGCTGCGGCCGCTGCGCGAACTCGAAGCGGCGGCCATGCTGCTTCATGAGGCCGGCAGAACAGCCGCCACCGCGTCCGAGATGATCAGCGAGCAGGCGAGCCGCGTTGCGAAAGAAGCCATTCGCAAGGCGCTGTCCGCCGGCGATCACGGTGCAGCGGAGCGCGAAGCTAGGCGCGTTGCCGACAACGAAGCCGAGAAGCCCCCGGCGTGTCGTCGGTACATCCTGAACGATTCGACGGTGGAAAAGCTGGGTGCGCTGCTCAACGAATCGCCAAATGGGCTGCTGCAATTTCGCGATGAGCTGAACGGGTTTTTCCGCACCTTCGAAAAACCCGGCCATGAATCAGACCGGTCTTTTTATCTTGAAGCGTGGAACGGCGACGGGTCGTTTACTTACGACCGAATCGGTCGCGGCACACTCCATATACAAGGCGCGTGTTTGGCTGTGCTGGGCGGCATCCAGCCTGGGCCGTTGGCGGCGCTCGTTCGTGACCTACGGGGGTCTGGCGATGACGGCCTTTTGCAGCGATTCCAGGTTGCTGTATGGCCCGACCCGCAGGTCGGATGGACGAATGTCGACCGTTCGCCAGACCTCGAAGCTCGGCAGCGCGTCAACAAGCTCGTTGCTCGTCTCGATCAAATGACGGCCGTCAGTGTTGGCGCTGATCCGGGACGCATCCCGCTGCTGCGGTTCAGCGATGACGCACAGCTGCTGTTCGATGGCTGGCGCCATGCGCTTGAGCTTCGGCTCAGGGGCGGCAGCGAGCACCCGATGATGGAATGCCACCTGGCGAAGTACCGCAGCCTCGTTCCGGCTGTCGCGTTGATTCTGCATCTTGTCGACCACGAAGACGGCCCCGTCTCGGAGATCGCTTTAGCTCAGGCACTCGGCTGGTCTGAGTATTTGGAGACTCACGCCCGGCGCATCTACAGTCCTGCGCTGAATCCCGACATGGACGCTGCGCGGCTTCTGCTCGCGCGCATTCTAAAGGGCGAAGTGCCGACAACCTTCGCGGCCCGCGACGTCTACCGCAACCAGTGGTCCGGGTTAACCGGCCCGCGCGAAGTCGAATGCGCGTTGTCGGTGCTGCTGGATTTCGACTGGGTCCGATCTCGGCAGGAGCCGACGAGCGGACGACCTCGAACCATCTTCGAAACGACCCCGGCGGCGCGGAGCAAGTCGTGAGCCTGCTTATCGCCATGCGTTCGAAATTCATTTCGCCCCAGAACGGCACTGCCAAAACTGACAGAAGCCCTTTTGTCAGTTCCGTCAGTTCGATCCTTGGGCAAAGTGAAAACGGGACAGACCCTTCCGTCGGTTCTGTCAGTTCGATCCCGGTGGAATATCCGCTCCACGATCTGCCGAGCCCAGCCGACAACGTGGTTTTCCTGCGCCGGTTCAAGAGCGCATTGCAGACCGGCTCACTGGTGATCTGCGGGCGCTGTGAACGATTCGCCCGACAACCTGGGCAGCGACCCGACGGCCTATGCAGCAAGCATGGCCCGATATGGGCGGCGATCCCTTTTAAGTGCTGCGACTATCGGGAGACCGAAGATCAATGATCGTCATTGCCCTGCCTGGCGTGCGTGACGGCGGCACCCCGGGGGGGGGTGGGATCAAATGCGCTGATGATCGCATCGGAACCCGCACACCCAGCGCCGCGTGTACCGGCACCCATTAAATTTCTCTCAGGAGCAACCATGAGCAACCCAAAACCCCCTGAAAACCTGACCGCTCGCGCCCGCGATTGGTGGTCGGCCGTCGACGCGGATCACGATTTTTCCGCAGCACCCGAAACTTGCCAGCTTTTGGACATGGCCGCCACGCTTATGGCGCGAGCCGAACTGTTCGACGCGCAGGTTGCTCGCGAAGGCACCTTGCTCGACACGCCGCGAGGGCCGCGCCTGCACCCGGCGATCGCAGCCAGCGCTCGATCGATCGCACAATTTCTGGCGACGCTCCGAGCACTTGGCCTGGCTCAAACCGCGAAGCCACAGTTCCGCAACCCTGGCGGCATCAGCGATCGTCGCGAGGTGAGGGCTTCACGACGCCGTGCCCCGAACGCGCTCGATAAGTACCGCAGCTGATGACGCGCGACCACACCGCCGTTTTGGTTGCGCCGAAAGAAGCTGCGCGCCTTCTCGGCTGTTCGCACCGAACGCTTGAGCGCCACCGCCGCGACGGCATCGGCCTGCCGTTTTTCGTGTCCAAAACTCGGGACGGCACCCGCCTCGGCCGGCCCACATACCTGTTGAGCGACGTCATCGAAGCGCGCGACCGCGGCCGCGTTGCGACGTATCCCCGCCTTAAGCCCGCAAACGCCGCAGTTCGCGCAAAGCCCGCTCCGGGCGACGCGCCGCTGAGCGATGATTTCGCCATCGGCGACGGCGCCCAAAATTGACGGAAACCTCGATGGAAAATCTCACCAGCGCCACCACCACGCTCAGCGAAGTCGCGTACTGCCTGTTGCGCTCCAAGGGCGACGCGCTGACGTCGATCGAGGTTCACAAAAGCGCCTTCAATTCGAGCGACCGGCGCCAGCGATCACAAATGATCCTTCGAGCCGCCGTTTCGGCCGGGACAACGAGCGACCCAAGCTGGGCCGGCAGCTTGGCCGACTACAGAATCGCGGTTTCGGCGTTCAGCGACTCGATGCGATCGGTTTCGCTGTTGGACGCGATGATGCCGTTCGCCGCTCGAGTGCCGTTGAGAACGAGAATTGTCATCGCAACCGCTGCGGCGGTCGGCGCGTCTGTCGCCGGTGCCGAGCTCAAGCCGGCGACGCGGCTGAATTTGAGTGCAGGTGACCTGCTCGAGCGCAAGTCATCGACGCTGATAGTGATTTCCGAAGAACTGATTCACGCGCTGACGGCCGGCGACGCTGTCGATTTGATCAATCGCGAATTGCGAGGCGCAACGGCCAGAGCGGCGACTCAGGAGCTGCTCGGCGTTATCGGCACCGGCTCGCCGAGCCACACGTCGAGCAACGTCCCGCTCGATGACCTGCGCGCAATGTTGGCAATCGCTGCGATTTCCGGCTCGCCAGCATCGCGATATTTTTTGGTCGTGTCGGCCGCGATCGCGGCGCAGCTGGCGACCTGGCCGGATTCGACAACCGGCGGCCCGGCGTTTCCGCAAATGACACCCAGCGGCGGCACGATTCAGGGCATATCAGTTATTGCGACCGACGCGCCGATCGCAAGCGCCACGGCGTTTTTGGTCGATGCCGCGCAAGTTGCATTGGCCGCTGAAAGTTTCGTAATCAGCACTGCCGCGCACGCTTCATTGCAGATGGACGACGCGCCAAGCGCCGGCGCAACGAACCTCATCAGCTTGTGGCAATCGAACAGCGTCGCAATTCTCGCCGAACGTTTTTTCGGCGTGTTGAGGATGCGTGACGAAGGCGTCGTGAGGCTGTTGAGCCCGGACTACGCGCCGTGACCGACGACGAAATCGCAATGGTCGAACGGAATCTCGCCCGCATTGAGGCAGCGCTCGCGACCGAGCGCGGAAAATGGAAGGCGCGCGTCGCCAGCCTCGAAGCGGAGCTTAGGCGCACGACCGCCGAACTCACCGCGCTGCGTGGCCCGCCGTGAGCTCGCCACCGAGCCCGCCACCGAGCGACGCTGTCTTGCGCCAAATTGACGGCCTGCGTGCGGCAGTTCCCGGCTGCCAAGTCACCATCGTTTTGCTGGCGCCCAGCGGCGACGCGCTGGTGATTTACACGCCACCGCCACACGATCGCGCGCGACCTGACGTCGACTCGCCCGATTGGCTCCGCGTGGACACGGCGTCGCTGTTGTGGATCATGGCACCCTGTCGCGAGACATCGCACTAGTGTCGCGTGACGTCGCCGCACGTCGTGCCTGGCTGGCGACTTTCGCAGCGGCGCTGCTGTCCCTTGCGAACCTCGCAGTCGCCCTGGCGTTGCTCGACGGCGTGCGTTGACCGGCTAAAACTGATCGCCGCGGTGCGCGTCGGACATCGGCCCGGACGCTGCGAACCAGGGGCGCGAAAGCGACGACCCAAATCCTTTGCTTGGATGAAGGTCCCTCGAGAGGTGGCGAGACGACGTAACTTGGCTCATCCTACGTGGCGCCGTGTTAAGTAAGTGCCATTGAGGCTAGGGCTGGATGCCCTAACTGAGGTTAGCCCTGCATACCGGACAAATCTGAACGTCTTTGCCGGCGATTGGGTTCTTGCAACTACCACACCGCCACTTCAGAGCCATGCGCGACCCTACGAGCAGCAGTAGGACAAGAACCACAGTGCCAATGACTGCTCCTGCAAAGCCCAGCAGCGCTCCGAGAACAAACGGAGCCAAGAGGCCGAAGCCCTGAACAAAGCAGCCGACACCAATGAGTTCGCTTTTGCGCTCCCGAACCGCGTTCACCTGGCCCTTGCTCACTCTCTAGTCTTCCACCGGTAGGTCAATGGCGCCCGAATAATGGTACCAAGGAATTGAGCGCGGCTGCCTTCGCTGGACTCTCTGCGCACGGTGTGTGATGTTTTGCTCGCAGCGCGAGCTGTGCGCTGACCCTCGCGGCCTCGCTCGAGCTGATGCCGGCCTTGTGCTGACTCGCGCTCGGCCTGGTTGCCGGCCGCGTGAATGCGCTCTCGCTCGGCCTGTCATGCAGCCGACTCCCGGCTCGCAGCTCTGAAACACGCCGACACGCTGCACTGCGCTGACCCAGTCCCGACGTGCGTCGGGTGACGCCACACGAACGCGCAGGATCGTCACCGCGTCTCGGTTGGTGACTCAGTGGTGACTCAAGGAACTGGGAATAGCTGAATACATGGCGCGCCCGGAGAGATTCGAACTCCCGACCTCGTGGTTCGTAGCCACGCGCTCTATCCAACTGAGCTACGGGCGCGTCTTGCTGCAAGTCCCTGAAA
>JAWXCP010000172.1:0-4964 GCA_034408685.1 Hyphomicrobium aestuarii
CACGCCACAGATCGTCCGGCAGCAACTGCGTCATGGGCTATCTCCTTGTTGGAGATCACATACCCGCTGACTGCGCCGGAACTAAGGGGAGAGGCATGTTCTCGACGTCTTGGGCCAACGGCGCGGCTCCGTATGAGAGACCGGCCCCGCATACTATTACCAGCCTGTCAGTTTTCTTTATCTTGTCTGCAAACTCGGCAACAGTCATGCGCCTGGGTTCGTGGCTCGAAAGCACTTTTATCTCCTGAGGCTGAACAATGGTACTTCGTTGATTTATTCCTCTAGCAGGCTGCTGAAAAAGGTTTTCCAGCCCCTACACGGCGGTATCTGTGGTCGATCTGAGCGTGGTCCAACAAGTTCGTCTTCATTCTGCTCGATCTCAGACCTCGTTATGGAAGTCTCTGCAACCATGACTTCTGAGTTTTTCAGCAGCCTGCTAGGTGAGGACTGCTTAATGACTTCGATCGAACCGGTGGGTCAATCAAGTCGTTCCACTGGAGGTCCTTGCTTCGGCAAGACCGAGTCGGATGAAGGCGGAGCGGCAAACCGAACGATCTTGATCGGTATACGCAAGGAAGTAGACCTTTTGTAACAATGAATCAGGCCACAATGCCAAGTATTGGGCTGCGGCACCAATTAGTCGTTCTGCAACCCATTCGGGTTGCCAGTCTGCGTTTGCTGAGCCGAACAATGGGAACAGTACGCTCTTGATGGGCTGCCGCAATCGCAGCCGCCGCAAAAGCGATTTGTTCCAGATCTCTATCGCGTCAAGCGCGTTCTCCACACAATCTTCTAGGTTCCGAGTTGTCTGGTAACCACGACCTCGCATACCCGTCTGCGCCGCCACGTGGACGATCGCGACGAGCCTGTTATGCTGCTGCAGTCGGTAAGGCGGCAACGCGATCGCTGCACCAGCCTCGACCTCGCCACCTGCCCGCATTGCTTCGCTCTTCAGCCGCGCCGCAAGGCCATCTGCTCTCGTCAGCGGCGAAAGGCCACCTCGATTGGCCGCCTGCGAACGAATGATGGCCGAAATCGAGCGATCATGCGGTCGTGCCATCTCGAACCGCGTGTTTTCTGGATTGACCCAAGCATCCACGCAGTCGACGCGCGAGAGGTCACCTTCAATCACTCCGATGCGCTTGGAAGCCGCTGCTTTCGTTAGCGCTTCAACCAGAACAAGTGGCTCACCGCCAGCGATGCTTTGTGAACTTCCGGAAAGATTCCGGGCGATAAAATCGTCCAAGCGACATTCAATACCAAAGCGGTAATTGAGTGGCTTTGGAGGACGGCTGACGCTGAGGCCGGGCACTAAGTTATGCACCGGACTATCCGGCAGACCTGGCGTCAGGCTCGAGATAATCGCTGCTCGCAGTCGGTCTCGTGCGTCTTCGGCGCGTTCGCCACCCTCTTGCCATGCCTCGGCCGTACGAAACGACGGGTAATCAATCACACGCATGCCGGCGATATTGAAAGGTAGTTTTTCTGCTTCGCGACGAATTATGAGGGTACCGGACTTCTGCGCTGTGTGGCGGATACCGAGTTCGTAGAAGACATTCGCATTCCAGCTAGAAACATCGACGATCACCAGATCGCTATCGATGATCCGCTGAATCATCTGCTGATGGATGAGGCCTGCGTCGGTTTCCTCATCCGAACGGATCGGATTAAACCCCTCGGATTGAAGACACGGCTGGATCAATTCATGATAGACGGCGTCAAAATCGAAGGTCTCAATGCGAGGCTGCTCTGGTCCGCTACTTATGGGAACTGGTTTTTGCCCATAAGGCATTACAACGAAACATGTACGACCGCGAAGTACATGAGCCAGCTCGACCTTGCGTGCTGCACGCCGGGCTGCCAGTTCATCCAGCGAACCTGATGTGTTGTGTGCTTCCGCCGTAGCCGCGGCGACTTCGACTTGGCCCATTCATTCCCCCCACTGGCCCAATTCGCACGATGAAGACGTAAGCAGACGCGACGTGCGCGCACAAGCCCAACTATCGGTACGGCAACTGAGGGGCACTCTCGACATTCTTCGCGGCGTCTGACTGTCGGTTGTCCTACTCAAGAGCGGCCGAAATTCAAACCTCGGTTCAGTTGATCGCAGATCGACACTACTGGCCCTTGACGTCATCGGGCCCACGTCTGCCTTCTCATGTGCTGCTGCCCCCGTCCGCTGCCGGCCCCGTCCGGCTAATGTTTCTTGAAATCATAATGCTTTTTCCCCTTCGGTTTTTCGGGCTGGCTGCTGCGCGCCACGCAACCCGGAGACCGATCATGTCAATTCCAACCTACCTCGACCACGCAAGTTCGTCGTTCAGACACGATGACTTGTCTTGGACGGCGCTCGTCCTGTCTGCTCATCGGCGTGACGGCTCACTGCCATCGCCATCAAGCACATTGCTACGGGATTACATGACGGCCGTGGTCGAGGCCGAGCTGCCGAGGTCAAGCTTTCGCCTCGAAGTGCTGCGGGCCTGGAGTGCTGCCAGCAGCGAACGCGGCCACGAGTTAGCCGGTCATGCCTGAGACGTCGCGACCGGTGTCCATTCGCCTCGGCAACCGCGAGGTCGAGCGTTTGCAAGCGCGGGCTCATCTGGTTTCGGGCACCGTGGCGGGCATCGCCCGCGAGTTGATCGTCACAGGCCTTGCTGGCGGTGACAACAAGACGCTGGCGGATCGGCTCATGGTGATCGAGCGACGGCTCGTCGTGCTGGAAGCCCACGCGCGCGAAGCCGCTGAACGGTTCGAGCGCATCGAAGCTCTGGCACGCGATCTGCGCACTAAGTTTGATGCCCTGCTCAATGTATTGTCGGCTGGCGACGGGGCTGCACGATGATCGGTAGGCTCAGAATCATTATGCTGGCCGCGCTGTTGGCCGGGCTCAGCCTCGTTGCCTTGGTCAATGAGCTTGCCATCAATCGGAATCCGCCGACGTGGTCGCTGCCGGACGGTAGACATGGAACCTTTTCCGCAAGCGAGGTGCGATCGTGCATGGGCGCGCGCCTGCTTTCGAACCTCGCCGATCGCACCGGCATGGACCATTGGCAGCGCTGCGCAATCAACCTGCAAAAAGCGCAGGCTACCGATAGTTTCGCTTGGCGCTACTGGTCGATTATCCTCACTGGCAGCTGGACACTGCTGGCAACATTCGGTTTTGCGCTCGCGGTGAGATTTGATCGATCGCCGCATCGCGTGTTGCGCGGGCGTCAATTGCTATTCGGCTCACGGGCCACGCACGCCTTCATCCAAGCTGCCAAGCCCGAAATCAAACAATCCGGCAGCGGGCTGGAGTTGGTGCCAGGCCTCGCAATCAGTCGCGACCGCGAGTCCCGGCACTGGCTGATCTGGGGCAGCGTCGGCGCTGGCAAGACGCAGACAATGTTGCATCTCGTGCTCGCAGCCCTCGCCCGTGGCGATGGCGTGCTGGTGATCGACGTCAAGGGCGACATGACGGCGACGCTGCCGGGCGACCCACAGTTGATTGCGCCGCAGGATCAGCGCTCGATGATCGGGGATGTGGCGCGCGATTGCCGGACCAAGCAGGACGCCCGCGAGTTGGCGGCGCGCATTATTCCCGGCAGCCAGGACCCGATGTGGTCCGACGCCGCGCGCGAAATCCTCGTCGTTTGTGTCTCGACATTGCAGTCGACCAAGGGCGATCAATGGACGTGGCGGGATCTGCATGAGATCAGCACGTCGAGCGGCGATGTGCTGCTGGCCATGGCGCGCCAACATCATCGCGATGCCGTGCGGCTGCTCGAAAACCCCGACAGCCGGACGACGCAGAGCGTGCTCTCGACTTTCCAGACCAACATGCATGTGGTCGCGTCCCTTGCCGACGCTTGGAAGACCGCCACCAACGGGCGCTTTGCGGTATCCGATTGGCTGCATGCGCCGATGCCACACAGGCCGGTCATCCTGCAACACGACCCGCGCCATCCCGAACTATCCAGTATATGGATCGGCGGCATGCTGGGGTTGTTGGCATCGAACGTCGGCAGTCCGTCGCTTGGAGAAAGTCGCGAGCGGCGTATTTGGATTTTTGCCCACGAGTTTCCGCAATTGCCACGGCTCAATAACTTCTCGACTTTCCTGGACCTCGGCCGTTCGAAAGGCGTCATCGCGGTGCTTTGCGCCCAGGACCTGGCGCAGTTGCGGGCCACCTATGGCCGTGATCGCGCGGACGCCTGGGTCGGCATGATCGGCACCAAGATCATCACGCGGCTCAACCTCGGTCGCGGCGCTGACGAAGCAAGTCAGCTGATCGGCGATCAAGACATTGAACGCGAGGAGCGAAGCGAAACCGCAGCGCGCGGTACTTGGAGCGTGACGACCAATCGGCGGCGCGACAGTCGCCGTGTCATCACAGCCGACGAAATCGCCACGCGGCTTGGCCCGCGTACTGATGGCATTCGCGTCCTCATGCTGGGCTTAGGCAAGGACGCGCTCGAACTTCAGGTGCCCTACGTGACGCTGCCAATCCTGCGGCCTGGCCACGTGCCTGCCGATTGGGCCAAGCGGGTCCCGGATCGTGTCGAACCGGTAGCTACGCAGACGGCGCGCATTCTAACGCTGCCGACGCTGTCGAAGGGGGCGGCGGATCGGATCCGAGACATGGGTGAGTAGGTAAATCGAGCCCGACTTTGGCCAAGTCTGCCGCCGTGCTCGGGGCCGTCAAGACCAAGCCCCGGCTTGATGGCCGGGGTGACCGTTTGATAGCGGCCAGCCTGGACTTCCCCTGCGCGCGTCGGCGTTCGCGATGCGTCGGCCGGGGCGAAGAAACAGGCGTTTTAAGCCGAACAAAGAAACGCTGAAGAATAAGACTGACGAAAGGCCACCACGATGGTTGCAACAATCTCGGCACGCGGCAATGCACAGTCCGCTCTCGGCTACTATGGCCACCTTGGCCGTGACGACTACTACACGCGCGGTTCAGAACCGCGCGTGTAGTAGTCGTC
>JAWXCP010000173.1:0-3354 GCA_034408685.1 Hyphomicrobium aestuarii
ATCAAGCGACGCAAAGCTCAGCTGGTCCATGGCGATCCCCTCGAATCAATGGACCCAATGTGCCATCATCCGGTCGGGTTGTTCAGAGGTTCCCTAAGTGCATTAATTATGGCTGTGCATCGCGTCGCACAAGATGCACTTCCTGTTCTAATAGTCGGGGCGGGCCTGCCACAGTTGGTTGGGCAGATGGGTGCATCAAAATCATACGCGGAACGACTGTTCAATTTCCCAAAGATTGGTCCGCTTGAGGACAAAGATGCGCGTGCGGCGATTCAACAGCCAGCCAAAAAGGAAGCCGTCGAACTGACGAATGAAGCTCTGGATGAGATAGTTCGCGTAACGGAAGGCTACCCTTATTTCCTTCAGGAACGGGGATACCATGCCTGGAATATTGCAAAACAATCGCCGATCGATGTCAGGGATGCGCACGCGGCAACGGAAGAGGCGACCAAAAGCTTGGACGATAGTTTCTTTCGCGTTCGCTTTGACCGATTGACACCACGTGAGAAAGACTATCTGCGAGCGATGGCAGAGCTGGGGCCGGGTCCTCACAGATCTGGCGATATCGCATCGATGCTAGGGGTCCTGGTCGAAAGCAGCGCGCCACTTCGCAGCGGGCTCATCCGCAAGGGCATGATATACAGCCCTCAACATGGAAATACGGCCTTCAGTGTTCCACTCTTCGATCAATACATGCGACGGGTGATGCCTGATCGACCAAAGAAGAAGAAGCAACGAGATGCGTAACGTCACTCACTCTCCGACCGTCTCGACCACCTTGGGCACCACGGTTCGCTGGCGGAGCCAGGTGACGCCGATCAGGTCGTAGAGGCCGACCATGGCGCGTCGGAAATTGTTGTATTTCGACTGGCCAACGGTGCGCACACGGTCGTTGACGGGCACGTAAGCGCATTCGAGGCCATAGGTCTGGAACAGGGCTGGCATATAGCGGTGCTGGCTGGCAAACCACGGCAGGCGGACGTAGGCATCGCGCCAGTAGACTTTGAGGCCGCAACCGGTATCAGGGCAGCCGTCGCGCAAGACCGCGTCGCGGATCCAGTTGGCCGCCGTGCTGGCGAGCTTTTTTGAGCCCTCGGCCTTGCGATTGGTGCGCACCCCACCGACCAGCGCTGGACCTGTGGCAGCCCCTGGCGGGCTCAATTTCTCCAAAAGCTTTGGAATATCGGCCGGGTCGTTCTGGCCATCGCCATCCATCGTCGCGATAACCGGCGCAGATGCTGCCAGCACACCGCTGCGCACCGCCGTGCTTTGCCCGGATTTTACCGCATGGCGGACGAGCTTCAGACCCGGACAGCGGCCGGACGCGATCAACGCCTTGATTTCATCGGGCGTCGCGTCGGTCGAGCCGTCATCGACGACAATCACCTCGGCGAGATTTTCCGCTGGCACGTTGGCATAGGTCTCCTCGACCAGACGTCCAATGTTGCCAGCCTCGTTGAGCGCGGGGATGACAACGGCGATTCGATGGGCGGTTCGAGGTGGGGGCGTCATGCGTGGGCTTTCGTCGAACAGCAGCGAACGGGATCGAACGCGATGGTAGGCCGTACTCGCAGCTGCGGCCGGGGCGCAACGGGCCATCGATGCCGCGCCACACGGTCCCGATTTTGGATGTGGCCCACCCACATCTGGCCACATGTGGCTGTTGTGCATCGGCACGGTGCGGCGTACTCGCATAATTGCCCGCTGTCACCCGGCAACCGTACACGGCGTTGCCCAGAAGCAATGAAACTCAAACCGATGAAAGCTGCAGCCACGTGCGCTTCGACCGCCCAACGCCACTGACCTTACTCGCGGTCGTCCTTGGGGGTCTGCTGCTCGTGCGGCTTGCGGCGCTGGCGCTGAACGGCACGGACCTGTTTTTCGACGAGGCGCAATACTGGCATTGGAGCACGACGCCAGCGTTCGGCTACTACTCAAAGCCACCGCTGATCGCTTGGCTGATCGGCGCGTCGACCGCCGTTTGCGGTACCAGCGAGTTCTGTGTCCGATTGCCGTCACCGATCCTCCATACCGGGACGGCGCTGGCCGTCGCGTGGCTGGGGACACGGGCTTACGATGCGCGCGTCGGGGCCTTGGCTGGCATCGCCTACGCGCTGTTGCCGGGCGTATCGGTATCGGCCGGGATCATCTCGACTGACGTGCCGCTGTTGCTGGCGTGGACCCTGGCGCTGGTCGCGCTGACCGCGCTGTTCACCACACACGCATGGTGGCCGGCACTGCTTCTCGGCCTTGCGATTGGCATGGGGCTGAACGCCAAATACGCCATGGCGTGGTTCGCGATGTGCCTCGCGATCTACCTCGTCATGACGCCCGAGCGGCGGTCCATCTTGAGGGACGGCAGGCTATGGGCGGGCGTGGCGCTCGGCCTCGCGTTGCTTGCGCCCAACCTGATCTGGAATGCCAGCAACGGGTTCGCGACCTTCGCCCACACCGCCGACAACGCCAAATGGGGCGCGGCTGCAAGCGGCGCAAGCAGCGGCGGCGGGGCAACTGGGCTGACATTCGGCAACCCCGGCAAGGCGGCCGAGTTTTTCTTTGCGCAGTTCGGCGTGTTCGGGCCGTTCTATTTTGCCGGGCTGCTGGTGATCGCGTGGCGGGCAACGCGCACCCGCCTCCCGGACGACCAGCGCATGGCACAAGCCGACCGCCTGCTGCTGGCATTCAGCCTGCCGCTGATCATCGTCATCACACTCCAGGCGTTCGTCTCGCGCGCGCACGCCAACTGGGCCGCACCGGCCTACGTGGCAGCAACCGTGCTGGTGATTGCGACGCTGGTCCGCGATGTGTCTTGGGGATGGCTGCGGGCGTCCTATGCGCTCCACGCGGCCCTGCTCGCTGTCATCATCGCCGCGACGGCAACGGCGGGCCGTATCGCACTGCCCGGCGGGGCCGATCCGTTCGCCCGCACCCTCGGCTGGCGGGCGCTTGCCGACGCGACCCGAGCCGAACTCGCCGCCGCCAAGGCCGCCGGGAGGCCGTACCGCGCCATTGTCACCGACGACCGCTCGCTATCGGCAACGCTCCTGTACTACCTGCGCGACGGTACGGGTCACGAGCGGGCGCCACCCGTGCTGGCCTGGCGCTGCGGCGCGCGACCGATGGACCATTTCGAGATGACGCGCCCGTACGTGAAGGCCGCCGGAGAGCCGGTACTGCTGGTGTCGTTGCGCGCGCCGCCAGTAACACAAACGGCAATCCCGTCAGCAAAAAAAGACGATCGTGCGACCTGTCCGGCCTTCGCCGTCAGCCAAACCCTCAGCCAACGCGACCTGCCGGCCGGAACGGGTAAGCGGCGGGTGACGTTCGTGTCGGTCTCGGGATATCGGGGGGGAT
>JAWXCP010000174.1:0-6365 GCA_034408685.1 Hyphomicrobium aestuarii
CCCCCCCACACACTGCTCGCGTCTCGAGCAGCCAATTGGAAGTCCTAACTCGGAACTTCCCTGATTTGCCTCAGAAGATCAGCAGTCAATCGCGTCCAAACAACCTTAAGGCAAATATCCCTTGTCGAGGTCGTGCGCTTGGCGCGAAATTTGGTCGCCTTTCACATCGAAGTGCGCCGCCGTCCAGGCGAGGTGGGTTCCAGCTTCCTCCGTCGACTTCGTGCGCACCGTCAAGCGGACCTCATCGCCAGCCGCCGCGGTAATCGGTGCAGCAATCGGGAAATAAAGTTGCTCCCAGTGGGTGCGAGGCGCATCCGGAGCGGTCGACAAAACGATCTGCGGCGCCAGCGTCGCCGTCCACCAGTAGGCAAACCCGTCGATCGTGACAGGACGGTCGAGCCTCCACGCGATGTCGGCCTTGCGCGACGTCGCGGGACGTTTGGCAAAGTCGGCCTCGTCCCACGCGCGGGCGGACGCCAGCCCGTCCAACAGGTCGCCCGCGTCCATCAACCGAACGTAGGCATTGTTGAAAGTCAGGTGCTGCGCCTCGCCAAGGTCGATGACCACGCCGAGCTTTGGGCCAGCGTCCGCCCACACCGAAAGTTCGCGGTGGAAACGGCCCGACACGACAGGTGCCGCGAACTGGCGGACGCCCGATGGGATCATAACGCCACCCGGCTTCAAGTGGCGCTGGGCGGCATCGGTCAGCGTCGATATGATGTTTTCTTCAAACGCGTAATTGCCAAGCGTTTCGGACACGACCACGTCGGCCTTCGGCGGGTCGATCATATCTGTCGAATGACAGGCGATAACTTCGCACACGCGGCCGAGTTTGTTGGCCTTGACAGCGCGTTCGGCGATCGCGCCAACGGCGGCGGTCTCGTACATGTAGACGCGTTTTGCCCCGAGCCGTGCTGCTATCATGCCGAGCAGTCCGGTACCGGTGCCAATGTCGGCAACAACCGTCTCGCCAGGAATAATGTGTGCGGCAAGCGCGGCATGGAACGCCGCGTTGCGGACGTGGTCGGCGATCAGCGTGCGGTGGTATTCGATGCGCATGGCGGCTTTCGTGGCACGGTCAAAGTTTAAGCTGGGGCCGCCGGACCTCGAATAGCGTGATGGCCGTGGCGATCGCAAGGTTGAGGCTGTCCAGCCGGCCGGCCATCGGAATTTTGACCAGCCGCCGGCACGCCGCCGTCAGTTCCTGTGACAGGCCCGGTCCCTCGCTGCCCATCACGATCATCACCGGCCCTGAGAACACCGCCGCGCGAACGTCTTCCCGCGCATCGAGGTGCGTGCCGACGATGTCGCCCGGCCAACGCTGGCTCAAATCCACAAACGCGTCGGTTGCCATCTTGACGAGCGGCACGGCGAAGATCGACCCCATCGTCGCCCGGATCGCGTCGCGCGAATACGGATCGGCGCACGAGCCGACGAGGATGATGCCCGCCGCCCCGAATGCATCGGCGGTCCGGATGATCGTCCCGAGGTTGCCCGGATCGCGAATGTCTTCGAGCGCGATCCACACGTCGGCCCGCCCCAGTCGCGCCGGATCGGGGGCGTCGCGCCACATCTGGCGGAAAACGCCGAGCATGGTCTGCGGATTGTCCTTACCCGACAGTTTCTCGAGCACCGCTTGGCTGACCTCGAGACACGCCCCGCCCGCCGATAGCGTCCCGTCGACAAGGCCCTTTTGCACGCCGCTGCCAGCGCTGCCAGCGAGATACACCAGCGTCTCGGGTCGAAAGCCAAACTCACGGGCGCTGATGAGGATCGACGTCCCCTCGGCGACGAACAGGCCGGTCTCCTTGCGCGCCTTGCGCATGTCAAGCGCGCGGATGGCCTTGACGCTGTCGTTGGTCAAACTGGTGATAGCGCGTGGCGCAGGGTATCGCGAACCATCTCGCGATGGCGTGTCGTCGCTCACGGTAAAGCCTCGCCGGTCCAGCGCACATAGAGCGACGTCGGCAGCAGGCGTCCGCTGCCCTCCTCCTCTAAGGCAAGTTCGCCAGCTCTCACCTGCCCCGTCCGGTCGGCTAGCGTTTCTGCAACAAGTCCGGCGAACGCCAAGGCCGACGCGCGGATGGCATAAACCGTAAGCACCATCGCCGACGGCCCAGGCGCCAGCAGGCGGACGCAATCTGCGACCAATGGCCCGACGTGACGATAGAGGTCGAACACCTCGCCATCCGGGCCGCGACCGAACTTTGGCGGATCGAGCAGCACAACGTCGTATGTCTTGCCGCGGCGGACCTCGCGCGCGGTAAACTTCATCGCGTCATCGACGATCCAGCGGATTTTCGCCTCGCCCATACGCGAAAGACCTTGGTTGTCACGGCCCCAAGCGACGGCCTTTTTTGAAGCGTCGACGTGGGTCACCTCGGCTCCAGCTGTGGCCGCGAGTAACGACGCCGCGCCGGTGTAGCCGAACAGGTTCAACACTCGCGGTGGTGCGGCGTCGGCAGATCTGGCCGCCGACGCCGCCATCCGGTCGAGCATGAACTGCCAGTGCGGCCGCTGCTCTGGAAACAACCCGAGGTGCCACAAGCCCGACAACCGGCAGCCCATGGTCACCGGGCGGCTGGGGTCGAGCGCCACCGGCCATTCATCGGGGACCGGCTTGTCGATCCGCCATTTGCCCTTTTCGTCGTCTTCGCCGGATGCTGAAAACACCGCATGAGCCTCAGCCCACGTTTTATCCGGCAGCCGCCGTTGCCAAAGTGCTTGAGGTTCGGGCCGGTCGACCGTGATCGCGCCGAAGCGTTCGAGCTTGCGGCCAGCCCCGCTATCGAGCAGCCGGTAGCCGCTCGCTCCGGGCGTTGTGATGACGTCGATCGTGCGCGGGCATGCGGGCGGCCGGGCAAGCATTTGGACACAGCATCCAGGTCGGTGTCAGACGTGAGCGCGCCGTCTATCCCCCATGGTGCTGCCCCGCAATCACGAATGCGACCCACCGGTTGCCCGACGGCCGCCATCGGTCGCCACCGGCCGCCTAACCGTCAGACAGCGTATATTGTGCCGCGCCGATCTTGAGCGCGCCGTCGGCCTTGAGGAAAGCCTCGACTTCAGGGCTCATCGCCGGGCTGGACGCGCGAACGCCGATTTCGGCCATCAGCCGCGCGACGTCGATGAACGACCGCTCGCTGCGCGAATAAATCCCGCCTTTGAACATGGCCCGTGCCGCGACTTGCCCTTTGTGAGGGCCCGTCAGCAACACGAAGACCTGCTCCATCACGACGCTGGCCTCTGCCCAGTAGACCAAGCGCGTTTCGAGCCGGTAACGATCGAACGGCCGCAATTCCCGCCGGTACCGAATCGAGATCGCCGACGCGATCGGCGTCCACCTGTGGCGGCGGACCGCGCGCCACAGGCCGGTCCGGGCGAGATAGTCCAGGCGGCCGAGGTCCATGATCGTCAGATACCGGCCGTTGTTCATGTGTAGCGACAAATCGAGATCGGTCGGTACGACGCGGAATTCGAGCCGGCCGACGTCGGTCTCAGCGCCGATTGCTGGCCGCCAAACGGCCGTCAGGGCGAGCCACAGCAGACGAAACCACAGGTTCATCGAGAACTCCGTTGAGATGTTGCTCTGGGATAGCCGTAGCGCGGATCAGAGGCTAAACGTAGGTGTGATGATGACCTCAAATCCCACGTCGGCGCATCTGGCGGCCCGACCAATAGCCCGCCTAATATACCGCCTCGCATATCGGCTGGTACACCGTCCGGCAGTCCAACGCGCCGCCGCGCTCGCTGGCGCTTGTCTCTGCGTTTGCCTCGTCGCGCCTGTTGTCGCCGCGCCAGAGCCCCCGAACGCGATACAGAACGCGGCCGGGGAAGCCGCAGCCAACCTGCTGCGCGGCAATACCGCCCAAGCCATCACACTCTATACCGAAGCGCTGAAAGATCAGCGGCTGACCAACGACCGCCGCGGCGCGATCCTGAACGACCGCGCCGTCGCATACGCCCGCTCCGGACAGGCCAAGCTCGCCATCGATGATTTCAACCGCTCGATCCAATTGTTCCCAGAGCATGCCGCGACCTACAACAATCGCGGCAACCTGTTGCTGGCGCTTGGCCTGCCAAAGGAGGCGATCCGGGATTTCGACCGGGCGGTCTTGCTATCGCCGGGGTTTTCGGCAGCCTACGCCAACCGCGCTGCCAGCTTCGATAAGCTCGGTCAGGCCGATGACGCCTTGCGCGACTACACCCGCGCGATCGAACTGATCCCGCAGAGCGCCGTGCCGCTGGCAGGTCGCGGCCGCGTGTTGCTGTCGATGGGCCGTCCGCATTCGGCCATCCGTGATTTCACCCGGGCCGCCAACGCTGACGCCCGCTTCGCCAACGCCTATCGCGGCCGCGCCACGGCAAAGCTGCGGATCCAGCGTTACGCCGAAGCGATCGAGGACTTCTCCCGCGCCATCGCCTTCGACAACGGCAATACGGAACTCTACCTTTTGCGTGGTGGCGCCTATCTCGGCGTGCGCAACTTCGCCTCCGCCGTCCGCGACTATGCGCGCGCCATCGAAATCGACCCCAAGCTCGCTCCGGCCTACGCCGGCCGCGGCCTCGCCCACGGCTATCTCGAAGCCTTCGACGAGGCATTCGCCGACCTCGCCAAAGCCATCGAGACCGAGCCGCGCAATCCGCTAGGCTATGCTTACCGCGGTGTCGTCTACAGCGAAGTCGGCCAGACCGAAGTCGGCATGAAGGACATCGAAACGGCGTTGAAGCTCGACCCCGATCGGGCCGCGACGCTGTGGGCACGCAGCGTCATCGCCGAGGCCCAGGGGCGCAACCAGGACGCCATCCCCGATGTGCGGCGCGCGGTCGATCTCGATCCCGAATTCGCACTCGCGGCCGAAAGCCTGAAGC
Organism: Hyphomicrobium aestuarii; assembly: GCA_034408685.1. GTDB lineage: Bacteria > Pseudomonadota > Alphaproteobacteria > Rhizobiales > Hyphomicrobiaceae > JANXVY01. Next base: position 4,873 of record JAWXCP010000174.1, read on the forward strand.
GGCTGGGCGGAGATTTCCCAGACAGCACCGAAGTCGTGGTGGCGGGCGGCGGTATTCAAGGCTGGAACCTCGTCCAACGCGGCAACGAGTACTTTGCCGTCAGCGTCGACCAGTCCGCCTTGCGCGTGCCGCTTGAATCTCCCGGCAGCGGACAGCCGAAGCTGATCGACTGGGAGGTTCGCAAAGCCCCATTCCGGGGCATCGGCGTTTTGCGTTTCGACGGCGGGACAGTCCCGCTCAAGTCCGGGCCACAACCCGTCGCCATGACCGCGATCGTCGATATCGCCACACGTTCGGTGGTGGCTGTCGAACCGCACCAGCTCGGATCGAAGTCGGCGACTTGGACCTGGGACGACGGTAAGGTGATCGTGGCAAGCGTCGATGGCATCACCGACGAGTTCGTCTTAAGGACCGCCACTGGCGTTACCCAAACGGCCGCTGGCATCAAAACACCCGGCGGCGCAGACGTGACCCCGCTCGACGAGGCAGCAGGGGTGGCCGAAAAACCAAAAACAACCGCCGTGCGGCGCGATCCGCCACGCCAGCAAAAGCCAAAGACGATCTTCGACCTCTTATTCGGCAACTGACCGCGTCGGCCAGAACGATCGGGCTCTGATCTACCAGCCGAACGCCTTCGTTGGCGATGCTTCCTTTCCACCGCGTCATAAGGCGGTCGCACACCATGAAACCGGTCATCGTCTGGCTCCGCCAGGACCTTCGCCTTGCCGATCACCGCCCGTTGACGGCGGCGGCGGAAAGCGGTGCGCCGGTCGTGCCGTGCTACGTGCTGGACGAAGGATCCTCCCGTTCGGGGGCCTCGGGCGACAGGGGCCTGGGCGACTGGGGCCTCGGTGGCGCATCGAAGTGGTGGCTGCATGAAAGCCTTGCCGCGATGATGCGCGACTTGGACGCGATCGGCAGTCGACTGGTGTTGCGGCGCGGCGCCTCCGTCGATGTGCTCCGCGCGCTCGTGAAAGAAACCGGCGCTGGCGAAGTCGTGACCACCGCCGCCTATGAGCCGCGGGCAACCGCGCTCGAAACCCGCGTCCACGACGCATTGAAGGCCGACGGGGTACCGATGCGGCGGCTGGCGGGCGCAACGCTCAAACGGCCTGACGCTTTGCGGACCAAGGCGGGTCAGCCGTTCAAGGTCTACACGCCGTTCTGGCGCGCGCTGATAGCCTCCGAGCCGCCGCCGTTACCCCAGCCCGCGCCCAAGGCACTGAAACCACTGGCCGCATGGCCGAAGTCGGACGACCTGGCATCTTGGGCGCTACTCCCCACGAAGCCCGACTGGTCGGGTGGCATGGCCGCAGTATGGACGCCGGGTGAAGCTGGAGCCTCTGCGCGACTGGATGCCTTTCTCGCCTCGGCGCTTCCCGACTATGACGACCAGCGCAATCGGCCAGACCTGCCTGGCACCTCGCGGTTATCGCCGCACATCCACCATGGCGAGACCAGCGTCGCGACGTGCTGGCACCGCGCGCGCGCGG
>JAWXCP010000175.1:0-14210 GCA_034408685.1 Hyphomicrobium aestuarii
CACGCCACAGATCGTCCGGCAGCAACTGCGTCATGGGCTATCTCCTTGTTGGAGATCACATACCCGCTGACTGCGCCGGAACTAAGGGGAGAGGCATGTACACGCGGTACAGCTTGAATGTGCTGATCGCGGCGACAACTTTCGAACGCTTGACCAAGTCGACCAATTCACCACTGTCTGTTTTAATTCTAATTTGATTAAGCGGCCCTTTCGATTCTTGTAATGGCCTGTAAGGTATTCGATCAGCTTTATCGGTCATGATCCGAGGCGCGACATCAGTCGTGGTTCCGAGCCACTCGGCGATTGCCGTATCTACCTTCTGGCAGGCTTGTTCGACAGCTTCATCCGACGCGTTATCACCCAACTTCGTTCGAAGACGCTCGCGCACGTCGATGCATTTGTACAACTGACGTCCCCGCAGACGCCGGGCCAAGTTATTAATCGTCTCATCACTAGCATTAGCTAAAAAGCTGAGGGCACCCCATAGCACCGTATCATCGAGCGCAAGCATGCGCTCAAGTTTGTCAGGATTCTTTGCGAAGCTTACTAATGGATGCTTATTCGGCAGTCCAGTCTTACTCCAGTTACTGTTTGCTGCAAGATAAAGGGTTCGGTAAAGCAACTCGCCGAGAATCTTTTCTGCCCCACGCGTTGCTTTATGAAAATACACCGTTGGATATAGTTGAAAGAGTCCCAGCACATACGTCTCAGCGGCGTAAACGGCTTTTGGCCCAAGCACAAACGTCTCGACTTCACCAACCTTTGTATCGTCGACGCCGTATGGCACACTGCCAACCTCAAGGTTGGCCATAAGCCAATCGAAGTCTATCGCCCCGTGCTGCGTTCCCGTCATCAGACGATCGCGACGCATATAGTCAAGCCGATCAGCATCGAACTGGCTCGACACGACAGCGCTGTAAATGCTGCCTGGGCCATTTTTGATAACGTCCGCTACGTTTGAGGCGAATCCATTTCCCAGCTTCGAATCCAACACCTGCCCGATCTCGCTCTCTCTAATGAGCCGGTCGCTGATCCGCTCATGGTTTGCGAGCGGCAGGTTCATCCGCTTGCCGACTGCTTCGAAGGCGTGACTAAAAGGGCCGTGTCCCACATCGTGTACCAAGGCAGCGGCCAGTGCATGCTGTGCATCATTCCCCCTCCATCGTGACTCGCCCAGATGTCGTTCTACAATCTTCATAAGTAGTCGCGCTGTATGGAATACTCCAAGACTGTGCGCGAAACGCGAGTGCGTCGCCCCCGGATAGACAAACTCGGATAGCCCGAGCTGCTTCACACGTCGTAATCTTTGGAACTCGCTTGTTTGAACGACACGCCACATCGCGTCCTCGAATTGGTTTGCACCAAACTCGATGAGGTTGTGAAGTGGGTCTCGTACTCGTTGCGACCTGAACATGTTCGTATTTTGTTTTTGAGTTAATGTCAGTAAGAGAGTTGTCTGATTCGCCCTCATCAGGGAACACTGGCACGTGCGCGATCTTGCGAATGGTCTCGCCTGCGGGCGGTTGTGCACGTTTGCGTCGGTGCGGTACTTAACAACGTATTCCCTCATGCTGCGCCTGCTCAGGACGCTTCGGGTCGATCGCGCGCCATTTCGGATCGGCCGAAGGCTAGCAGTTGATTTTGCTGTCCCTCCGATACCGACCGTCGGTCGATTGATATGTCGCGCAAGCTTGAGCAACCGCCGCACCCCCCCACACTCACCTCCCCAAAAACGCCAGCACCGGGGCCAGCGCCTCAGTCGGCGCTTCTTCGTGGGGGACGTGGCCTAGGGCTGGTAGCTGAGCGAGTTGGGCGTTCGGCATCGCTTTGAGGTAGTCGCTCGCATTGGTGATTGGGATCATGCCGTCCTTTTCGCCCCACAATAATAGCGTCGGCGCAGTGATCGTCGCCAACAGTGGTTCGGGCGGCACCAGGATCGTCTGCTCCATGCGGGCCAGCATCGCGCTGCGCACGCCGGGTGCCAGCATCAGATCGTAATAGCGGTCGAGCGTCCCGGCCGTCAGCCGCGCCGGGTCGGCGTAGGCGATTGCAATGTTGTCGCGCAGCATCGACTTTGGCAGCGCGACGGTCATCAACGCCATGATCGACGGCACGCTGGCGGCCTTGCCGTAGTCATAGCCGGGGCTGGCAAAGCCGTCGGGCGAGATCAGCACCAGCTTGTCAACGCGGGCGGGATGCGCGGCGGCAAACCGCCATGCCAGTCGGCCGCCGATTGAGTTGCCGATCAGCGTGGCGCGCGTGACGTTGGCAGCGTCCATCAGGGCTAACAGGACTTCGATGGCGCGTTCTTCGGTGTAGAGGCCGGTAGGGTCTGGCCCGGTCAGGCCGTGGCCCGGCAGGTCGTAGCGGATGACGCGGTAGGATTGTGCGGCGAAGGATTGCGCCCACGGTTCCCAGGTGTGGAGGCTGGCGCCGAGTCCGTGGATCAAGATGATGGTTTTGCCGTCGCCAGGACCAGACTTTGGACCCAGATCGCGGGGACCCGCGTCGCGAACGGGTAACCCCGTATCCCGGACATGCAACTTGAGCCCCGCCACCGTAACGTAATCGGAGGGGGCCGCGAGGTATTTGGCTTCCAGAGCGGCCAGTGGCCGGTCGGGCGTATAGAGCCAAGCCGCGAGGCCGACAGCCAAGACCAGTATCCCCGCGATCACGATCGTCACCATCCGCTGCGTTCCCATCCGTTGCATTCCATCGCTAATCTTGTGGCAGGGCTGTTGGAGATCGCTGCCTCGCGCGGTAGAATCGGTCCCCAAGGATCAACGCGGTATACGCAAACGAGACCTCTACCCGCGACCGGAAAGTTCCGGTAAGTTCCCGCAAATTGGGCACTGGGCGCGCTAGAGCCTGTCCGGTTGAGATGGAAGCGGCGCGCTGTCGCGCCGTCGCCCATCTCAGCCGGTGAACAGGCTCTAGAATCAAAAGCTTAGAGCAGGATTGACGGTTCAGATGGAGCGGATCGGCAAGCCCGATCCGATTCCATCTAAACCGACCCTGCTCTAGACCGCTCCGCGCTCGCCTTTTGCTGGTGCCGCCCATGGCCGATCGTTCGCCGAACCGTTCCGCAAAGCCTGCAGTCGCCCAACAGTCGACGGCAGGCGTGGCAATACCGGTCGATCGCCGCGCGCGGGCCGTGGCTGCGGTGCGCAAGGCGCTGATCGAGCGCAAGATGACGCAGGTCGAGCTCGCCGACACGGCGGACTGCCACGAGAAGACCATCCAGAACCTGATTGCCGGCAAATCCGTCCGCGATCAGACGCTGTTCGATGTCTGCATGGTGCTGGGCCTCGACTACGAGGAGATCCGCGACGACTGGCACGGCAGCATTGCCCAACACGAAACCGGTTTGCCAGCCAGCCCTGCCGCAAGTCCGTCAGCCGCGCCCGTTGGCTCTAGCTACGACCGCCAGCCGATCGGTGGCATGGTCGCCCCGATTTATATGGGGGCGTATTCGAAGCACGCCGTCGACCACTATCCCGGCAGCTATCTCACATTGCGCGCCGACTTCACCCGGCTCGGCCATATCGTTGCCTACCGGACCGATATTGCATGGGATGACGAATGGCCAAGCTTGCTGTTCCAGGAAACCGGCCGCCCCGACCAGAGCTATTCCCATCGCGGACGGCTTTATGTCCCGGCGTCATCGATGTTCATCCATCTGGTGTCGCTGACCAAAGGCGCCATGCGGATGATCGTGGTGTCGCAAATCGACCAGGATGGCATTATGCGCGGGCTGATCACCACGCTCAACAAGCAGCGCGCGAGTTTCGTGCCGGTATCGACGGCCATCGTATACATTAAGGGCGACAATATCCCGCTCGACGCAATGGGTGATATCGCGCCGGGGCACGCAAGCCACGCCGCCTACACCGCACACTTAGCAGGCGCAGTGAACGAGGGGTATGCTCGGCTCGTTGGGCCGTGATTTGCTTGACCCGTGGTGTCATCCGTCGGCGCGGCCGGTCGCTTCCGCCGTGGCGGGCTGGGGCAACCATGGCTCGTTGCGCAATATCCATGCGGCGATGGCAATCGCAATGACATGCAACGCGGCGGCGAACAGGAACGGCGCGCCAGGTGGCGCCCAACTGGCAGCCGGGCCAATGGCATAGGCGTAGAGCTGCGAAAAAATCAGCGGGCCGACGGTTTCGGCGATGCCGAGCAGCGCGGCGAGCGCGCCCTGCAACTGGCCGTATTCGCTGGCGGTGACCTCGCGCGACATCAGCGTTTGGTTGGGTCCCTCGACAAGGCCCCACAGCGTCAGGAGCGGGATTGCGGCCCAGATCACCCAGCTCGAGGGTGCGAGGCCATACATCAAGAAGCCGACGATGGCGAACGCGAGGCCGAGCAGCAGTGTCCGACGGTTGCCGAGCCGGGCGACAACTGGGCCCATTAGAACCCCCTGCACGATGGCGAGGCCGACGCCAATGGCAGTGAACGTCAGTCCCGTCGTCATTCCGTCCCATTGGAAGGTGTGCGAGGTGTAGAGCACGAACGTCACCGGAATCGAAACAAGCGCCAACTGGTCGAGCAGGCTGACGACGGACAGCCAGGCGAGGCGCGATGATCGCCGCAAAAGTTTGAGCGATGCGAACGGGTTGGCGCGCCGCCAGGCGAACGGCATCCGGTTTTCTCGCGCTAAGCTCTCGGGCAGAACAAAATAGCCGTAGATGAAGTTAACGAGGCTCAAGACGGCAGCAAGGATGAACGGCACGCGTGGGCCGAACTCGGCGAGGACGCCGCCAATGGCTGGCCCCATGATGAAGCCCAATCCGAAGACGGCGCCGATGCGGCCGTAGGCGCCAGCGCGCTCCGCCTCGGGCGTGACGTCTGTCACGTAGGCATAGGCCGTGGCGAAGGTCGCGGCGGTGAAACCGGCAATGATGCGGCCGACCACGAGCAGCCACAGCGTCGGTGCGAACGCCATCAGCAGGTAGTCGAGCCCGAGGCCGAGGTTCGAGATCAAGATGACAGGGCGGCGGCCGTAGCGGTCGGAGAGCGCGCCAAGGAACGGCGAGCCAAACAGCTGAGCGAGACCCCATACCGCGCCAAACCCGCCGACCATGAGCGCTGCGAGAACGGCATCGCCCGGCGTAAAGCTTTCGATAAGCTTGGGCAGCGCGGGCAGCATGATGCCGATCCCGATCGAATCGAGCAGCACCGTGAACAGTACGAACAGGCTCGCGCGTCGCCCGTGGTGGGGGGCAGGGCGAAGAGCATCAGGCGCAGGACCGGCGCCGCCGTGCGTTGTATCGCTGGCATTCAAGGTGACGTCGGCTGTCATGATTGCTCGTGTCGATCGCACGGTTGGGTAGGCTGGCGCGTCGGCAGGAGCGGGACCAGCCGCATAAGCACCAGATTCGCAAGAGCGTTGGGTTGCGGGATGCCGAAACGGTCGGCCAGCCTACCCGTTCGGGCTGTGACGGTACCGCGCTGCAGCAATTGCACGACTGAGGCGCGAATTCATCCGTTTTGCCAGGGGTTTGTGACGCTTATGTTGTGTTTGTTCGCGCGACGGGGTCCACCCCGCCCTCCACGATCACGTCGAATGAGGCTGACGGGCATCACCGTCGGCCAACCTGGAGGTAAAGTCTATGAGCCGTTTTCGTTCCGCCGTTGCATCGTCTGATCGTGCCAATGCACTGGGTCGCATCTCGGTCGGCGCCGGTATTGCCGCAACGTTGGCGATGGCAATCCTGATCGCATCAATCCGGACCGCGTCGGCAGTCGAGCCCGCCATCCATGTTTTCAAACCCGGCCGCGGCATCTCGCTCGACGTCGGCGCAACGAAGGTCGCTGGTTACTACGTCGCCGTGGGAGCCGATTGCGGTGTGACCCTGATGATGGGTGCCCGGGCTGACGCCGATGGCAACGTCGCAAACGGCGTCGTCCGGATGGAATTGCCGGTCAAGGCCGGAGCGGTATCGCGCGTGACCACGCCCGACGGTCGCGTCATCGCATTGTCATGCGGCACTGGCGCGCGTTTATTGACCGTCAGCAGCCGCGAGTTAGTGGCGCTGGCCAACTGAAGATGACGCGTGAGGCCAACGCTTCTGCGACTGGTCGTCGAGGCGGGGCCCAGCTCGGCTATCATAACCGGGCGGGCTCTGAGTACCCGCCTCGGCACCCCGTGCGGCGATTGCGCGCTGCGAAAAGCGCACATCCGCTCTGCGCGATCCAACGAGTGGTTTGCGCGTAACAAACGAAGTACCGTGTAGTGATTAGAACGAACTGGCGCCGCTCTCCAAGGGTTTGACGATGATGTATAATTCGCTTGTTATCGCATTTTTGATGGCCGCTTCTGCGGTGAGTTCCATAACGGTGGCGACCGCAGCGCCAGCTGGCTTTCCGCTGCCCTTCCAGCCCGCGCAGGATATTATGTTTCGCTCGAGCGCTGGAGCGCTGAGCGGCAAGTTCGTCGCCAGCGATGGGAAGTGTCAGATCAATCTTGCGGTTGCTGAGGCAGGCGCGAGCGAGACTCGCGCCATTGCCGCCGGCGCAAAATCACGCATTCGTTTCGGTGACAGCGAAGTCGAAGTGTTCTGTTGTCCACAACTGACGCTCGTGACGTTGCGCGATGTGCGCCGCGCGGTCGCACTGACGAACTGACGCTGGCCGCATCAGTAGCCGCCGTGGCGCCAATCCCTATTGGCGGGGCTTTGAGATCGGTGGGCTCGCAAGCTCTCCGGCCAACACCTCGGCAATATGGCGCACGCCGATCGTGCTGCCAATCCGCTCCAATTTACCAGCCATATTCATCAAGCATCCGAGGTCGCCAGCCAGCAACAGATCGGGCGTGACGTGACTGGCGTTGGTGGTTTTCTTTTCAACCATCGCGTTTGAGATGTCGGGATATTTGACCGAGAACGTGCCGCCGAAGCCGCAACAGACTTCGGTGTCGTGCATCTCAACTAGTTCCACGCCCGGCATGCTCGCCAGCAATGTCCGCGGCTCGGTCTTGATCCCGAGTTCGCGAAGGCCAGCGCAACTGTCGTGGTAAGTCACGCGGCCAGCATAAGTCCCGGCTAGATCTGCAGGCACCGCCTTCATGCCGCGAACGTTGACGAGAAACGAGACAAGCTCGTGGACGCGTCCAGCCAGCGCCTTCGCTCGGACCGCTGCCGCGGGATCGTCCGACAGCAGATCCGGGAAGTGGACTTTGAGCATGCCAGCGCACGAGCCCGACGGCACAACCACGTAATCGTAGCCTTCGAGTGCGCTGATCGTGTTGAGCGCGATGGCCTTGGCGCTATCCTTGTCGCCGGAATTATATGCTGGCTGTCCACAACAGGTTTGACCGGTCGGCACGGATACAGCGCAGCCTGCCGCTTCGAGCAGCTTCACTGCGGCGAACCCGACAGAGGGTCGAAAGACGTCGACGAGGCACGTTACGAAAAGCGCAACGCGAGGCTTGGCCGACTGGGCGTTGGGCTGAGGCACGTGAAACGTGTCAAGCGGCATGGGACGGGTGCTCTGGCGAGAGGAAATTGTGCACCATGGCTAACGGTCGATGGCCGGGTAGGGCAAGCGTCATATGCGGGTCGCCTGAGCATTACCTGACACATCAGGCACGGTGGTCGTCGTGAACGCCGCTCAGCGAGCGACAGTGCGCGGCTTGGCCGTTGCGGTCCTGGCCGAACCAGCGCCGGACTTCTCGCCAGGATCGGCGTCCCAGTAAGGCTCCGGTCCATAGGTTTCGGCAAGATGCTCAATGAACACGTTGACCTTGGCTGGCATGAATTCCCGGCTCGGATAGACGGCATAGATCCCGTTGCTCGATGCGCCGCGCCAGTCGGGCAAGACGCGCACTAAGTCGCCGCGCTTCAGGTCCTCCCCGACCTCCCAGGTCGACCGCAATCCGACGCCGAGGCCCGACAGAATCGATTCGCGGATGAAGTCGGCAGAGTTCGACTTGAGGTTCGAGTTGAGTTTGACCTGGTGGCTGCCGTCGGGGCCGTCGAGGCGGAGAGCCTCTTGCGGGCCGGCGGCTAGAATGTTGACGCGTTGGAGGTCGGACAAGGTCTTGAGGCCGCCAGCACTCGCAGCATAGGCTGGGGTGGCGCACAGAATGCGGTGATCGGGAGCGAGCTTTTTGGCGACGAGCGACGAATCCTGGAGTTCGCCGATTCGAATGGCGAGATCGAAGCCGTCTCGGATGATGTCGACGAATGCATCCGATAGCTGGATTTCAAGTTCGATGTCGGGATAGCGCTCGAGGAATTTTTTCAGGTGCGGCGTGATGTGCAACCGGCCGAACGATGTCGGTGCGGACACCTTCAGGACGCCACGTGGCTTGGTATTGCGGCGGCTGACGAAGTCTTCGGCCTCCTCGACGAGGCTCAAGATGTCGACGACGCGCTTGAAATATCCCTCGCCGGTCTCGGTCAATGTCAGTTGGCGGGTGGTTCGCTGGAACAACCGGGCACCGAGCCGGTCCTCGAGAAGCGATATTCGCTTCGAGACGACAGCCGGTGACAAGCCCATCTCACGGCCGGCAGCCGACATGTTGCCGGTCCGGGCTACCCGGGCGAAGATTTCGAGATCGCTGATCGCAGTCACCGACGCGTCCTTGCTGGGTTTCGGGAAATCGTCTTCCACCGAGTTGCTCCCTCAGACGCTGTGGCTAATCAATCGCCAAAATATGGGTATTTGGCGTGAGTTTGGCGGGACTGTTTCGCTCCGGTGTTGAAGTATGTCGTGCGACGGGCTGTCAAGTGGGTGCATGCGAAACGGGTTAGGGCCACTGAAATGGCCGTTGTTCTAGGCTACAAGCGGTGGGGATCGGTGCTACAGTGTCGGAATAGTCGCGTGCACGCCGCACGGCACCACCGGAACAATATCCATGATCATCCAACTACCAGAGCCCGATCTTTCCATCGTCGGCCGTCGCGAGCAGATCGTTGCGGCCCTGGTTGGCATTGCAGGCCGCGACGCTGTTGTTTCCGACGAGGACGGCCGCCGGGCGTTCGAAACCGACGCAATGACGTCCTATCGGCGGATGCCGCTTGCCGTCGTCCTGCCGACCTCGACGGAGGCGATCGCCAACGTCCTGCGCTATTGCAATGCGAACAATCTCAAGGTGGTGGCGCGCGGCGCTGGCACCTCGCTGTGCGGCGGAGCGCTCCCCGCCGAAGATGCCATCGTCGTCGGCGTGTCGCGCATGAGCCGGGTCCTCGATATTGACTACGCGGGCCGCACGATGCGCGTCGAAGCTGGGATCACCAACTTGGCGATCACCGGGGAGGTCGCGCCCGAAGGGTTCTTTTATGCGCCCGACCCGTCGAGCCAGTTGTCGTGCACGCTGGCTGGCAACATCGCGATGAATTCCGGTGGGGCACACTGCCTGAAGTACGGCGTGACGACCAATAACGTGCTCGGCGTCCGCGTGGTGCTGATGAATGGCGACATCGTCGACATAGGCGGCGATCAACTCGACGGTGGCGGCTACGACATCTTGAGCCTGATGATCGGCTCTGAAGGCCAACTCGGCATCATCACCGAGGCGACCGTGCGGATCATCAAAGCGGCCGAAGGTGCGCGGCCGATGCTGCTCGGCTTCGACACCAACGAAGCGGCCGGTCAATGCGTTGCTGGCATCATTGCCTCGGGCATCATCCCCGTGGCAATGGAGTTTATGGACCGTCCGGCGATCGAGGTGTGCGAATCGTTTGCCAAGGCTGGCTATCCGCTCGACGCCGAAGCGCTGCTGATCATCGAGGTCGAAGGATCAGAGGCCGAAATCGCCGAGCGGCTCGCGCAGATCCAAGAGATCGCCAAGCCGTTCCGGCCGACGACGGCGACGATCAGCACCAATGCGGCACAGTCGGCGCGGATATGGAAGGGCCGCAAGTCGGCGTTCGGCGCGCTCGGCCGTATCGCGGATTATTACTGCATGGACGGCACGATCCCGCTGTCGAGATTGCCGGAGACACTGACCGCGATCTCGCGCATCTGCACCGGTTACGGCCTGAAGGTCGCCAACATCTTCCATGCCGGCGATGGAAACTTGCATCCGCTGATCATGTTCGATGCCAACGATCCAGCGAGCGAAGCGAAGGCCGAGCAGGCCGGCATGGACATCTTGAAACTGTGTGTCGAAGTTGGCGGCTGTCTGACCGGCGAGCATGGTGTCGGCATTGAAAAGCGAGATCTGATGCGGTTCCAGTTCACGCCGGACGACCTCGCCCAGCAGATGCGCATCAAGTCCGTGTTTGACCCGCGGTGGTTGTTGAACCCGGCCAAAGTCTTCCCGCTCGATGCCCGTGTCGGTTTCGAGCCCGCCGCGACGGCCACAGCGGCCATCCGCCGCGCAGCGGCTTGAAGGAACAATCTGCGTGGCTGATATCTTGAAACCCCGCGACGACAAAGATCTCGCGGAGACGGTGGCAAAACTTGCAGCCGCTAACGTGGCGATCGAGGTCAAAGGGGCTGGAACGAAACGTGGCATCGGTCGCCCCATCACGGCGGCCACCATCATCGAGACGTCGGCGATGACGGGTCTCACGCTCTACGAGCCGACCGAACTCGTCATGTCGGCGCGCGCTGGAACGCCGCTCGCACAGATCGAAGCGACGTTGGCGGAACGCGGGCAACTGCTGGCGTTCGAGCCGATCGATCTTGGCCCGATCAGCGGTGGGGCTGGCGGTCAGCAGACCATCGGCGGCGTGTTTGCAACCGGGGCTTCGGGGCCTCGACGCATCACCAGCGGGGCGGCCCGCGATCATATTCTGGGCGTCAAGGCGGTGAACGGCCGAGGCGAGATTTTCAAGTCTGGCGGTCGCGTGTTGAAGAACGTCACCGGCTACGATGTCGGCCGTGCGCTCGTTGGCAGCTGGGGCACGCTGGCGATCCTGACGGAGCTGACGTTCAAGGTCATGCCGCGCCCGGAGCGGACCGAAACGCTGGTCTGGCCGGGGCTGACCGAAGAGATCGCCGTCGAGGCCATGTGTGCGGCGCTCGGCACCCCGTTCGAGGTCAACGGAACGATGCATCTGAGCGCGGCGCTGACATCGCGGCTCGAACTGAAAAGTCTCGCGCGAGAAGCCGCGCCGATCACCGCGATCCGCATCGAAAACTTTGCGTCGGCGGTCGACTATCGCGCCAATCGCCTTGCCGATGCGCTGAAAATTTTCGGCACGCCGCAGAAACTTGGTCACGATGCGTCGCTGGCGTTCTGGGAAGAACTGCGTCGGCTGTCGGTTTTCACTCGGCTTGCCTCGGAAGCGCCGCGACAGTTGTGGCGGCTGGCGACGTCGCCGCGCAAGGCGCCTGCCGTGATGGCCGCCATCCGGCGCAATACCGAAGCGGAAGCGTGCCTCGACGCGTCGGGTGGTCTCATCTGGCTTGAGGTGCCGGCGTCCGCCGATGCGGGAGCAGCCGACATCCGGCGAATTCTAGCCGGGGCAGGCGGTCACGCAACTCTGATTTCGGCCGACCGCGAAGTCCGCGAGTCGGTTGAGGTGTTCCACCCGATGAATGCCGTCATCGAACGGCTATCGACGGGACTGAAAGACGCATTCGACCCGGCGCGCATCCTCAACCCCGGCCGAATGTATGCAACCCTATAGGATCGGTCGAGCCGATGCAGACGAACTTTACGCAAGCCCAGCTTGCTGATCCCGATCTCGCCGAGGCGGAGCGCATCCTGCGCCGCTGTGTCCATTGTGGGCTGTGCACGGCGACGTGCTCGACCTACGTGCTCGACGGCGACGAACGCGACAGCCCGCGCGGCCGCATCTACCTGATGAAAGATATGTTTGAAGGCTCGAAGGCGGCGAGCGGGACGGTCAAGCACCACGTCGATCGCTGCCTGTCGTGTCTGTCGTGCATGACGACCTGCCCGTCAGGCGTCGACTATATGCACCTTGTCGACCTGGCGCGGATACATATCGAAGAGACCGGCAGCCGGTCGACGAAGGAGCGGCTGCTGCGGCGGTTGCTTGCGTTCGTGGTGCCGTATCCCGACCGCTTCCGCATCGCGCTGAAACTTTCCGTGCTCGGCCGCCCGTTCATCCCGTTGATGAAGCGCATCGGCCTGCGCGAGATGGCCGCCATGCTTGAACTCGCCCCTCGCACCCTGCCGTTGTCCGGCAAATACGGTGGGGCAGGAGTCGCAGAGACGACGTCGGCAAAGCGCGGCCGCGTCATCATGTTGGCTGGCTGCGCGCAACAGGTGCTGCGGCCGTCGATCAACGATGCGACGATCCGTTTGCTGGCGCGCGCTGGCGTCGATGTCGTGGTTTCGGCCGGCGCTGGATGCTGTGGGGCGCTGACGCACCACATGGGCAAGGAACAAGAAGCGTTGGTAGCGGTTAAGCGCAATGTCGACGCATGGTCGAAGGAAATGGAAAAAGGCGAGGTCGATGCTATCCTGATCAACGCGTCGGGCTGCGGTACGACCGTCAAGGATTACGGGCACATGCTGCGCAAAGATCCCGAATACGCGGCGCGAGCGAAACGCATTTCAGCCATGACCCGTGACGTAGCCGAGTATGCCGCAGCGTTCGAGCTGGGGCCGCCCAAGCGCTGGTCGAGCCTCAAGGTCGCCTATCATTCGGCGTGCTCGCTGCAACACGGCCAGCGCATTACCGACGAACCCAAAGCGTTGCTCAAGCAAGCCGGGTTCTCAGTGGTCGACGTGCCCGAAGGCCATATCTGCTGCGGATCGGCTGGCGTTTACAATATTCTCCAGCCAGAGATGGCGGGGCGCCTGAAAGAGCGTAAGGTCGCCAACATTCGCAAAGCGAAACCCGACATCGTCGCAGCTGGCAATATCGGCTGCATCACGCAACTCGCGGGCGGGCTGGACTTTCCGATCGCCCATACCGTCGAACTGCTTGACTGGGCTTATGGCGGGCCGATCCCTCCGGGCCTCGAGGGGCATTCGAAGTTTGTCACCGATGTGCCACAACCTCGGCATGCGGCGACACCAGAGGACTTCATCCACGCATGAAAGTCGACGACAGTCGCGGTGCACCAAGATCGGGCTTTTCGAGGTCCGATCCTGGTAAAGGTGACCCGGCACGCGCAGAGTTGCTGCAGGCCCTGCAAAAACGCGTGGCCGGCAAGGCAAAGCCGATCGGGTCCATGGGCCGCCTGGAAGATCTAGCGATCTCGATTGGTCTTGCGACCGGATCGACGCAGCCCGACCTTGGCGCGGCGCGGTTGATCGTGTTCGCCGGTGACCATGGGATCACCGCCGAGGGTGTGTCGACCTATCCCAGTATGGTCACGGGGCTCGTGACAAAAATGATCCTCGATGGTCAGGCCGGGGCCAACGTATGCCTCGCTGCAATCGGCGCCGACGTGATCGTCGTCGATGCGGGATTGCTGACGCCGTTGCCCGATGAGCCCGGTCTGATCAATCGCAACATTCGCGCTGGCACCCGCAACGCCCGCCGCGAGCCGGCCATGACGCTCGCTGAGTATCAAGAGGCGTTCGATGCTGGGCATGCCATCGTGATGGCAGAAATCAAGAAAGGCGCCGGGCTCTTCGCGCTGGGCGAGGTTGGTATTGGCAACACGAGTGCCGCCGCACTGCTGGCCCATGCTGCGACGGACCTGCCGCTAGCCGTGTTGGTCGGTCCGGGGGCCGGCATGGCCGCCAAAGCGCTGGAGCACAAACGGGCGGTGCTGCACGACACGTACGCGCGCGCGTTCGAGGGCGAGATCGATTGCGATCCGCGCCGGGCCTTCGTCGAGTTTGCCGGATACGAGATGGTGATGATGGCGGGCGCAATCGCGGCCGTGACGGAGGCGCGCAAAATCGCGATCATCGATGGCTTCATCGGAACGGCGGTTGCAGCTGCGCTGTTTGCGCTGGAGCCGCAAGCCCGCCAGCATTGCGTGTTTGCCCATGCCTCGGGTGAGCCCGGGCACAAGGCACTGCTCAAGCACCTCGAGGCCGAACCGTTGCTCGATTTGGGCATGCGCCTCGGCGAAGGGACCGGAGCGGCGCTGGCGATACCGCTGGTGCGGGCGGCCGAGAAAATGCTGACACGGCTTGCCGATTTTGATGGCGGGCATCCCGACACACTGCTGTCATGACGCGGCCGGCTATGGCGGGGCCAGTGGCTCGCTGGCTCGCCCGTGAAGGCGCGTATTTTGCCACGGCTGTCCAGTTCCTCACGCGCCTGCCAGTGCCACGGCTGACCGGCTTCGAACCGCGCTGGCTCGATTGCGCGGCCGGGTAC
>JAWXCP010000176.1:0-8254 GCA_034408685.1 Hyphomicrobium aestuarii
GCAGGCGTTCAGCCATGAACGCGAGGTCGCGCGCCGGTTCGAGACCTCGGTGGAGCGTTCGTTCCAGGCCGCCTATGAACGAACCGGCGCGCGCGCCGGGCTTACGGCACTCGTGATCTTTACGACGGTCGCCAGCATCACCGGCGTGATGTGGTATGGCGCATCTTCGGTCGTTCGCGGCGACATCACCAGCGGGACGCTGTCACAGTTCCTGTTGTATGCAGTGTTCGCCGCCGGCGCGCTTGCCGAACTCGCCGAGGTCTGGTCGGAGTTACGGCAAGGTTCCGGCGCCGCCGAACGCCTCGCCGAGCTGCTTGCGGTTAAGCCCGAAATCGTCTCGCCGCCCGACCCCGTTCCTCTGCCTGAGCCCGCCCGCGGTGAGCTTGAATTCCGCGCCGTGAGCTTCGCCTACGCGACCCGGCCGGGCGTGTCGGCGCTGGACCACATCTCGTTGAAGGTCGCACCGGGCGAGACCGTCGCGCTCGTCGGGCCGTCGGGTTCTGGCAAGACGACGTTGTTCAACTTGGCGTTACGGTTCTACGACCCGGTCGATGGCAAGGTGCTGATCGACGGCGTGGCGCTCAACCGCGCAGATATCGACCAGGTCCGGTCGCGCATCGCACTGGTTCCGCAGGACGTCGCCCTATTTGCCGATACCATCGCAGAAAACATCCGCTACGGCACGCAGGCTGCTGGGATCGCCGAGATCCGCAGGGCGGCCGAGGCGGCGCAAGCGGCCGAATTCATCGAGGCGCTACCCGATGGCTACGACACACGGTTGGGCGAACGCGGCGTACAGTTATCCGGCGGCCAGCGGCAGCGGCTCGCCATCGCGCGGGCGTTGCTCAAAAACGCACCGATCTTGCTGCTCGACGAGGCGACGAGCGCGCTGGATGCGGAGAACGAACGGCTCGTCCAAAGGGCGCTCGAAAAGGTCATGGGCACCCGCACCATGCTGGTCATCGCGCACCGGCTAGCGACAGTACAAAAGGCCGACCGCATTATCGTTCTCGAAAATGGTTGCATCGTCGAGACCGGGACGCATGCTGAATTGTTGCGCCGTAACGGCGTCTACGCACGACTGGCCGCGCTTCAATTCATGACGCAAGCTGCCGAGTAGCAAGGCGCATTAGCGAAGCATTGCGACCGTTTACCACGACCGGTTTTGTCACCCTCCGTATACGTCAGCAACTTCCATGCCTTAGCAACGGGTGCTACCATTCCGACACGTTAACGATTGTTCCGCTGTTCAGCGTGGGGTGCGGCTTATGACGACCCGTCTTGTCGAACGACTGAAAAAGGAGCTGACGCCTCAGCTCCAAGGCTATGTCGCAAAGACAGTCGGCGAGAGCCCTGCGGCCACCGCCAAAGCAGTCGACACGGCGATAGCGACTCTGTTTAGCGGTGTCGCGGCAGCCGCCGACACGCCGGACGGATTGGCCACGCTGTTGCGGCTCGTCAGCGATCCCGTCAACGACGGCACGCTTTTGAACCAGTTGCCAGCGCTCTACCAGGGCACCATGACGGCAGCGCCGATTTACCGGCTCGGCTCGCAATTGTTGCATCAGGTTTTCGGCGGCAAGCTGGGGACGGTCAACCAGAGCATCGCAACGCTGGCGGGCGTAAAGCCATCGGCAGCAGCAGTGCTGACGACGACACTGGCCCCCCACGTGCTGGCGATCATCGGCCGCGACCAACGGGCGAGTGGCGACTTGAGCGCGGCTGGGCTCGCACGACTGCTTGCCGGCGAAAGCGCCGAAGTGTCAGCGGAGCGAGGCGCTGCGGCAGCCATGATGGCCGCGGCTACGGGCGTTGGTGCGGGCACCGCGAACGCTTCGGTTTCGACGGTGCGCGAAGCAGGGTTTGGCCAACCGGCATCGAGCGAAACGGGATCACCGAGCCAGGGCGAACTCTCGCGCAACATCCCGACGGCCGGGGAAATCGTCGAGAATGGCTCTGGCGGCGCAACCCTCCCGCCCGGACGTAGAGGAAAAGTCACGCGTCCAGCTGGAAGCGGTGCGTGGCTGATATTCCCGGCCGGCTTTGCACTTGGCGCCGCATTGCTCGGTTTGGGCGCGATAATCTCAGATCAGGTCCAGCAATGGCCGTCGGGTTCGAGCCAACAGCGGACGGTCGTTGCGGCGGCGGACGTTGCCCCGCCGCCCGTTTCGCCGGCGCCCGTTGCCCCGGCGCCCGTTGCCCCGGCGCCCGTTGCCCCGGCGCCCGTTGCCCCGGCGCCCGTTGCCCCGGCGCCCGTGCCACCAGCTCAGGTGAAAGCGACAGTCGCCCCGCCCTCTCCGGCCGCAGCACCACTTCCTGCTCCGGGGGCAAAGCCCGCGCCACCTGCGGCAACATCGAACGCGCCATCGACCACCCCAACAACGCCACCGACCAAGCTTGCGCCTCAAGTCCCTTCCGCTGCACCGCCACAAGCCGCGCCGGCGACTGCGCTAGCAAGATCGACGCCGGCCGTAAAACCAGCCGCAACACCGATCGCAGCGCCAGCACCAGTGACAACACCGCCTGCAGAGGCGGCGCCGCCGACCGCCGCCCCGCCGACGGCAGCTCCAGCTCCATCTCCAGCCAAAGCACCCGAGCCGGCCGCAGAGCCTAGGCGCAAGCCCGGACCGCCCGGAACAACATCGTTTTTTGGTCGCGGCCCCGTTGCCGACCTGGGTCCAGCCACCATGAACCCCAACTACAAGCCAACTCCCGCCGTTGCGGAGGTAGCACCAACGCTTCCGCCATCATCGCCATCATCGCCCGCACCGCCGGTTGCGGCAGTTGCGGTCGTTCAAACGCCGCCACCGTTGGCGCCGCCGTCGGTTCCAGTCGCTCCGGCGACACCGACGACGCAAGCTCCAACCGTCGCGCCTAGCCCGCCGACTCTGCGAGTATCGCCGCCCGGTACGACGACCTATTTCGGGTCGGCACCGACGCCACCCGACAAACCGGTGGTCTTCAACCCCGACTACAAACCAGTCATTGTAGCTGACGTCGCGGCGACGCCTCCCGCAGCAGCCGCAACGCCGATTGTGCCGTCTGCGCCCGCACCCGTTCAAAAAACGGTCCCGGCTGCATCTCAAACGCCGCCGCCGACGGCGGCTCCAGCCGCTCGGCCAGCTACAGCGCCGCCAAGTGGCACCACAAGCTACTTCGGGACAGGGCCGGGAGGCCCACCGCTCCCGTCTGTCGCTATCAACCCCGGCTATAAGCCCGCCGCGCGTTCGCCGTTGACATCGGCTGCGCCTAGTGCGCCACCGTCTCGCGGTCAGGATGCCGCCGGTGCGACGCTCGATCTGGCAGGTTGCAGGACCGCCGTATCGACAGCCGTGCAATCGGGCCCGGTCCGGTTCGAAACGTCAAGCGCAAAGCTGACGAGGGCCAGCGCAGCCACGCTCGACAGTGTTGCGCGGGCGTTTAAGTCGTGCGGTACGGGTAAGCTCAAGGTCGAGGGCCACACCGATAATCGTGGTGCAGCGGAGTATAACCTCAACCTGTCAGAGGCTCGCGCGCGGTCCGTCGTTGCCTATCTGACAGCCCGAGGGATCGACGGGGCTCGGGTCGCGTCGGACGGGTTCGGCTTCGCCAAGCCGCTTGTTCCGAACTCGAGCGCCGCCAGCATGGCCAAGAACCGCCGGATCGACTTCATCGTGGAGTGACCGGCTGTCGGCCGGGCGTCCACCGTTCGCCGATAAAACTAAACCGCAACGGCAGCTCGGTGCGCGACCTCGAGGTCGAATGCGGCGGCAAGTAGGGCTTTGGTGTAGTCTTCGCGCGGAGCAGCAAAGATTTGCGCAGACGGCCCTTGCTCGACGATGACGCCGTTGCGCATCACAAGCACGTAGTTGCACATCGCGCGCACGACCTTGAGGTCGTGGCTGATGAACATGTAGGCAAGGCCGCGCTTTTCCTGGAGGTCGCGCAGCAGGTCGACGATCTGGGCTTGCACGCTCATATCCAGCGCACTTGTCGGCTCGTCGAGAACGACAAGTTTGGGCTCAAGCACCATGGCGCGGGCGATCGCAATCCGCTGCCGTTGGCCGCCAGAGAACTCATGCGGGTAGCGGTCCTGCATCGCCCCATCGAGGCCGACTTCTGTCAACGCGGTGGTCACGCGTTGCCGTCGGGCGTCGTAATCCATCTCGGGATGTTGGATCTGGAGCCCTTCTTCGATGATCTGACCGACCGACAAACGCGGCGACAGCGAACCGTATGGGTCCTGGAACACCACCTGCATCTCGCGGCGAAGCGGCCGCATCTCACGCGCGGTCAGCCCATCGATGCGCTGGCCGACGTAATTGATCGGCCCCTCCGACGAGATTAAGCGCAGCAGGGCGAGGCCGAGTGTCGTCTTGCCCGATCCCGATTCGCCGACCACGCCGAGGGTCTCGCCGGCCCGCAGTTTCAGCGTCACGCCGTCGACCGCTTTGACGTGATCGACGGTGCGGCGGAGCAAACCCGCCTTGATCGGGAACCAGACTTTCAAATTCTCTGTGTCGAGCACGACAGGCGCGTTCGCGTCGCTGACAGGCGCGGTTCCTTTGGGTTCGGCTGCCAGCAGATGCCGCGTGTAGGCATGTTGTGGGTTGGTGAACACATCCTCGGTCGTACCGTGCTCGACGACCTCGCCACTTTTCATGACATAGATGCGCTCGGCCATTCGGCGGACGATGCCGAGATCGTGGGTGATCAGCAGCATCGCCATGCCGAGCTCACTCTGGAGCTGACGCAACAGCTCGAGGATCTGGGCCTGGATGGTGACATCGAGCGCCGTGGTCGGCTCATCGGCAATCAGCAGGTCCGGCTCGTTGGCTAGCGCCATGGCGATCATCACGCGCTGCCGCTGGCCACCTGACATCTCGTGCGGGTAGGCGGCAAGCCGCTTTTCGGGCTCGCGAATGCCGACCTTGCGCAGCAGTTCCAGCACCCGAACCCGGGCAGCCTCTCCGCTGAGCCCGCGATGGACGAGCAGCACCTCACCGACCTGCCGTTCGATCGTTTGCAGCGGGTTGAGCGATGTCATCGGCTCTTGGAAGATGATCGAGATACGCCGCCCGCGAATTTTGCGCATTGCGGGCTCGTTGGCCTTCAGGAGATCAAGTCCGTCGAATACGATCTCGCCTCCCGGATGGGACGCGGTCGGGTAGGGCAACAGTCGCATGACCGACAGCGCCGAGACGGATTTGCCAGACCCAGATTCCCCAACGATAGCAACGGTCTCGCCGCGTCCAACGTTGAATGAGATACCGCGAACCGCGAGTGTACGCAGATCGCGGCTGCCGAATGCAACTTGAAGATTGCGGACATCGAGAAGGGGCACGGCGGTGGTCATGGGGTTCCCTGCCATTTCACGCGCCACCAATTTCATGCAGTGACATTGCCGCAAGCAGTGCGGCAGAGCGCAACCGGGCATCTTCGGTCACGACCATCGTGCAATGACCAAGGCGTGCTGTCGCAATATGAATGGCGTCCGCAAGTTTGATCACGGAACAAGCGCGAATTTCGGCTGCCACGCGTAAAAGCGAGCGGGACACGCCCAGGACTTCCAGCGCCCCAGTGTTCACCACCATTTCCCCATAAATTTGAACCTGATCGGACTTGCCGTCGCGCAACGGTTTGACGAGAATTTCGGCCAATGTCAGTTCACTCGTCACGCCGACACGACCATCCCTGCCCATGAGCGACAACACGTGCCGGGCCGCAAGCGAAAAACGCGGATGGTTTTCAACGGCGTAGATAAAGACGTTGGCATCAAGGTAATAACGCCCAGCAGGTATCGTTCGCATCACTCCCACTCGTCGCGGAGCTTGCGGATTTCATCAATCGGGTCAAGCCCGCTGTAGGTGCCATCGCCCTTTCCAAAATAGTGGTCGAAGGGCCGTGTTGAACCGGCATCGGCGGGTACAGCGTCAACCTCGATGTGAAGCTTGACGAACGGCCCATCGCCGATAAACCTCGCAATTCGCTCTCGGATATCATCGGGCAAACGTTCTACTGGATAATGCTCGACGACGATCGTCTTTTGGTCACCCATTGCGATATCCTCCGACCCGTCTCACAATACACAGCGGCATTGTTATTTTCACCTGAACGTCTTGCGTGGATCGAGCGCGTCTCGCGCCGCTTCGCCGATGAAGATCAACAGCGATAGCGTCATCGCAATGACGACGAAGCCCGAGACGCCGAGCCACGGGGCTTCGAGGTGCTTCTTGCCTTGAAGCAGCAGTTCCCCCAGCGATGGCGAGCCCGGCGGCAGGCCAAGTCCCAGGAAGTCGAGCGCGGTGAGCGACCCGATCGCGCCAGAGAACTGGAACGGCAGAAACGTCATGGTTGCAACCATGGCGTTCGGCAACAAGTGCTTGAACATGATGCTGGCGTTGGACAGGCCCAACGCACGGGCAGCACGGACGTATTCGAGGTTACGGCCGCGCAAAAATTCTGCGCGAACCACCCCGACGAGGCCGACCCACTCGAACAGCAGCAGAATGCATAGTAGTGTCCAGAAACCCGGTATGAATAGCGACGAGATGATCAGCAGCACGAACAGCGTCGGTATCGATGTCCAGATCTCGAGAAAGCGCTGCATAAAAAGATCGACAACGCCGCCGAAATAGCCTTGCACGGCACCCGCGATAATGCCGATGGTCGAGGCGATGATCGTCAAGATCAGGCCAAATAAGACCGAGATGCGAAACCCATAGATAACGCGAGCGACGACGTCGCGGCCCTGATCGTCGATGCCAAGCCAGTTGGTGTTACCCCATGTCTTGTAGCGCGCGATCTGGTCGGGCGGCGCCTCGCAATCTGGAAGTTTGGTCGCCCAGGGTGGCGGCGCGGGGAAACCGAGGCACGTACCATCGGCGGCCTTGCGGCGTGGATAGTCGCGGTTGATCGTCGAGTACGAATATCGGATCGGTGGCCACAGCATCCAGCCGTTACTTTCGATCTCGCCGATGTTCTGCGGATCCTTATAGTCGGTGACCGCAAGGAAACCGCCGAATTTTGATTCGGGATAATCGACGAACACCGGAAACAAGATCTCACCTTTGTAGCGGACCATGATCGGCTTGTCGTTGGCGATGAACTCGGCAAACAGCGACAGAATGAATAGCGTGCCGAACAGGATCAAGCTCCAGTAGCCACGCCGGTTCGATTTGAAGTTGTCCCATCGGCGGCGATTAATCGGCGTGAGCTTGAAGTTGGCGATGCCTCGGCCTACGCGGGAAAGGTAGCCAAAAAACGGGTCGGAGACCTGCCGTTTTGCTGCCGTCGCTTCGAGTTGGTCGGATTGCGCCGAACCGGCGCGTGTTGGCGTCGGGCTCATCGGATCAGACCTCGCGCGATTCAAAGTCGATGCGCGGATCGACGAGCGTATATATGAAGTCCGAGAGCAAGTTCACGAACAAGCCGATCAGCGAGAAGATAAACAGGCTCGCGAAGACGACCGGGTAATCCCGCTTTTCGATCGATTCGAACGAGAGTAGCCCGAGGCCGTCGAGCGAGAAGATCGTCTCGATCAACAGCGATCCCGTGAAGAACGCGGCAACGAACGCGCCTGGAAACGCGGCAATAACCAGCAGCATCGCATTGCGGAAGACGTGGCCATAAAGCACTTGATTTTCGGTCAAGCCCTTGGCTCGGGCGGTCAGGACGTATTGTTTGCGAATTTCATCAAGAAACGAATTCTTTGTCAAGAACGCGGTCGTCGTGAAAGCGCCGAGCGCCATCGCGGTGAGGGGCAACGCAAGATGCCAGAAATAATCGCCGATTTTGCCAATCGTGGACAGCTGGTTCCAATTCTCGCTGCTCAAACCACGTGACGGGAACCACTGTACGAACGAGGCGCCAGCAAACATCACGAGCAGAAACACCGCGACCAGGAACGCTGGCAGCGCATGGCCGACCACGAGCACGCTCGATGTCCAAACATCGAACCTCTCGCCGTCACGCACGGCTTTGCGGATACCAAGCGGGATCGCGACCAAATACGTCACGAGCGTCAGCCACAGACCGAGCGAAATCGAAACCGGCAGCTTTTCCTGGATCAGTTCGAGAACGCTCTTGTCGCGAAAATAGCTCTTACCGAAGTTGAAGGTCAGATAGTTCGTGATCATCAGAAAAAAACGCTCGTGCGCCGGCTTGTCGAAGCCGAACTGCTTTTCGAGGCTTTTGATGAACGCCGGATCGAGCCCCTGGCTCCCGCGATAAAGCGAGGCGTCACCCGCCGCTGAAGCGGAGTTCGCAGCCCCCC
>JAWXCP010000177.1:0-9877 GCA_034408685.1 Hyphomicrobium aestuarii
CACGCCACAGATCGTCCGGCAGCAACTGCGTCATGGGCTATCTCCTTGTTGGAGATCACATACCCGCTGACTGCGCCGGAACTAAGGGGAGAGGCATGGTCACCAGTGGCTGCTGTATGAAAAATGCTTTGCCATCTTCGGACTGGCCGCCTCGGCTGA
Source organism: Hyphomicrobium aestuarii (assembly GCA_034408685.1). GTDB lineage: Bacteria > Pseudomonadota > Alphaproteobacteria > Rhizobiales > Hyphomicrobiaceae > JANXVY01. The sequence goes on from JAWXCP010000177.1 coordinate 160, forward strand.
GCGTGGTCCGAATACCGGCAAGAGGTGCTTCAATCAGCGCGAAGTCTCGTTGCTCGCACGTTCGACAGACCAACAACGGCACTCGATCTTTCAATTTTCGACCGAGGAGTTTGGCGGGCTGATCGGGCAGCGTCCGTATAACTAAGCGCTTGTCGACCATCACATCAGCTTTCCCATCACCACGGCGGTGTCGAGCATGCGGTTGGAGAAGCCCCACTCGTTGTCGTACCATGTCAGGACGCGCACGAGGCGGCCATCCACGATCTGCGTCTGCGTCGCATCGAAATTCGACGAATAGGGCGAGTGGTTGAAGTCGATCGAGACCAGTTCCTCGGTGACGTAGTCGAGGATGCCCTTCATCGGCCCTTCACTGGCGTGCTTCATGGCCGCATTGATCTCGTCGACCGTGGTTTCGCGGCTCGGAATGAACTTCAAATCCACGACCGAGACGTTGGGCGTCGGCACGCGGATCGACGTTCCGTCGAGCTTGCCCTTCAGTTCTGGCAGCACGAGGCCAACGGCGGCGGCAGCGCCAGTTGTCGTCGGGATCATCGATTGGCCAGCAGCACGGGCGCGGCGGCGGTCTTTGTGGACTTGGTCAAGGATTTTCTGGTCGTTTGTGTAGGCGTGTATCGTCGTCATGAAGCCAGCCTCGATGCCGACGAGGTCGTTCAAAATTTTGGCCACCGGGGCGAGGCAGTTCGTCGTGCACGATGCGTTCGAGACAACGATATGGTCTGCCGTCAGCTTGTCGTGGTTGACGCCATACACGACGGTCAAGTCGGCGCCCTTGGAGGGGGCGGACACCAGAACGCGTTTGGCACCGGCATCGAGATGGACTTTGGCCTTGTCCTTGTCGGTAAAAATGCCGGTACATTCCATCACGATATCGCAGCCGAGCTGAGCCCATGGCAATTTGGACGGGTCCTTCTCAGCCAGCACCTTGATCTTGTAGCCGAGGCCGATGTCCATCTCGTCGCCAGCCACCGTCACCGGGCCGGGGTACGTCCCATGAACACTGTCATACTTGAACAGGTGCGCGTTATCGGCGGCAGATGCGAGATCATTGATTGCGACGACCTTGACGTCGGTGCGCTTCGATTCCGCCAGCGCACGCAGCACGTTGCGGCCAATGCGCCCGAAACCCGAAATCGCGACGTTGACGGTCATCTTGCTGTTCTCCGGTCATTTTTATGGGATGGTTGCGACTGCCGATAGCATGGCGAAGCCATTCGCGGCGCATTAACCGGACGGGGTCTGCCCGTGTCAATGCGGCGTCGCTAGCCTACGTCGGGTGCGGTCAAGTCGGGGAGACGGGTCGAGGAGACGGGCTTGGAGACGGGTTGGGAGACGGGCTGGGAGACGGGTTGGGCAGCGGCGGAAAGTCGCCAGGCAACACCCCGATCCGGTTGGACATATTTAAGTTGACGCGGCAACGCCAGACCGTTACCCGCGTTAAGGAACTTCGTGTTTGTGCGGCGCAATTGGTACGGTACCCATGGATGATGCCAACGGATGGTGATCGGCCTGATTGCCTGACCGGCCGGTTCGTCGCCGCTAAGACGTTTTGAGCAACGACATTTCGAGCTGCGACATGGCTGAGCCGAGGACAGACAAATCGCGGCGGAACAAAACTCCGGCCAAATCCTCGACCGGGACATCAAAATCTGCGGCTGTGACAAAGCCAGGTTCGGCCAGTCGTTCAAAAACGCCAGCTGCCGGTAAGCGACAACCCGTCAAGCTTCAGCCCGGCAAGCCAAAGGCTACCGGCATTTCGCCGCAAAGCACGCCTCGACCCCCTCAAACGGTGGGGCAAGCCGGCAAAATACAACGACCGGGGACAGCGCGGGCTGGTACAGCCGTTGCGCAAAAGGCTGCTCCGAAAGCGCCCGACGCCAAACGACCCAAGCAAACGGCCCCGAAGTCGGATTTGATCGGCATGGCCGCCGAGTTGCGCACGCTGCGAGCGGAACGGGCACGCCTCGGTGCCGAACTCGAAGCTGCCCAGACCAGGATCGCCGAACTCGAGGCGGCCCGGGTCGATGCCATCAACCGAATTGATTGGGTGATCGATTCACTCCAGAGTCTGGCTGGCAAAAACGCAGAATAGTCGAGGTCGGGGATCACCATGGCACAGGTCGCCGTTACGCTGAACGGCCGCACCTACCGCTTCGTCTGCGGGGACGGCGAGGAAGACCGGATCACGGCGCTCGCCAACTACGTCGGCACCAAGCTCGAGGCCCTCGGGCAGGATCATACTCGGGTCGGGGACGATCGGCTGTTGGTGATGGCAGCGTTACACATCACCGACGAACTGTTCGAGGCGCAAGCAAAGCTGGGGGACCCGCCGGTGGCTAATATCCAAGCGATAAAGCCGCGCAAATAGGCCAAATAATTCAGTGCGTTAGGCGCGCATGCGCTCCTCGCGACCATCCCTCTCAGTTAAAAAGTGCCGCGAAGGCCGTCGGAACCATGATCCCGCGAAGTCCCTACTGGTGTAGGTGGGCACCGTGTATCCGGAGCCACGGCTCCGGTCAGGGACAGCACCCATGCGGTGATTATCGGCCCCCGGGTCATAACGTTCCAAACGCACCCCGCAGCCCAATCAATGTATGCGTTCCTTGTTCTGATTCCAAGCCGTGCGACGGTCATGGATGCGAATTGTGCGGGACGACGACGTGTGAGGGCAGGCTCCAGGCCACGTGATCCGCCTCGAAGGGCGGTCGCTTGACCTGGGATTGGGGCCGTGCGAGGCGCGTCGATGAACGGCCGGTCACGCCGCGCTAAGGGGATAGAACTATGAAACTTATGCGTTACGGCGCCCCTGGCGCGGAAAAGCCAGGCCTCATCGATGCGAGCGGCGTCATCCGCGATCTTTCCGCACACGTTGCCGATATCACTGGCGAGACGCTGGCTCCGGCCTCGCTCGATCGACTACGCGCGCTCGACCCGGCCGCGCTGCCTGCCGTCCCGGCCGGAACGCGGCTTGGTGCGCCCGTTGCGAGGGTGTGGAACTTCATCGCCATCGGGCTCAACTTCGTCGATCATGCGAAGGAAACCGGCGCGCAAATCCCGCCCGAGCCGATCCTGTTCAACAAGGCTGGCAATTGCATCATCGGCGCCCATGATGACGTCATGGTGCCCCGGGACAGCCGCCAACTCGATTACGAATGCGAAATCGCGTTCGTTGTCGGCACCCGCGCCCGCTACGTGAGCGAGGCCGACGCGCTCGCCCACATCGCCGGTTACACGATCTGCAACGACGTGTCCGAGCGGCATTGGCAGAAGGACCGCAAAGGACAATGGGTCAAGGGCAAGGCGTTCGAGACCTCGGGGCCGCTCGGACCGTGGCTGGTGACGCCGGATGAGATCGCCGATCCGCACGCGCTGGCAATGCGGACCATCGTCGATGGCGAGGTCCGCCAGAACGGGACGACGGCGGATATGATCTTCAAGATCCCGTTCCTGTTGTCTTATGTTTCGCAGTTCATGGTGCTGGAACCCGGCGACGTGGTGACAACGGGCACACCGGCGGGCGTCGCGCTCGGCATGAAGGAGCCGAAATGGCTCCAGGCTGGGCAAACCATGACGCTGTCGATCGACCAACTTGGCGAGCAACGGCAGAAGATCGTTCCGTTCGTGATGTAAGGATCGGCCCAACGTGATCGCTTGCTCGAAGTCTTGCACACAGATGACACGACGCAGCGTGATCGCAACTGGCCTAGCGGCCGCTGTCCTGCCGCCATCGCAAGCATGGGCGGGGCGCGAAACGCTGATCTCGCGGCCCGATTTTGCTGCGGTTTTCGCAGATGCTGGTGCCGTCGGTTGCTTTGCCGCGTTCGACGGCGCGCGCGATACCTTCACGCTGTTCGATTTCGAGCGTGCCAAACGGCGCTATGTGCCAGCATCGACATTCAAGATCGTCAACAGCCTGATCGCGATCGAGACCGCCGTGGTGCGCGATCAAACCGAGGTCATCCCCTACGGCGGCAAGCCGCAGCCATTTCCGGCCTGGGAGCGGGACATGCCGATGATCGACGCCGTACCCGCGTCATCGGTGCCGATCTTTCAGGAGATTGCGCGTCGGGTCGGCCTCGAAAGCTATCGGTCCTGGTTGGACAAACTCGATTACGGAAATGGCGAAATCGGCGACATCGTCGACCGGTTCTGGCTCGATGGTCCGCTCGAAATTTCGGCGATGGAGCAGGCCGTTTTTATCGACCGGTTGGCCCGCCGGGAACTTCCAGCCTCGAAGCGCGCCCAGGATATCGCCGCATCGCTGATCAAACTCGACACACAGGATGGCCGCACGCTTTACGGCAAAACCGGCTGGGTTGCGCCCGGTACTGCAACAGCTGGAGCCGGGGGCGTTGAAGTTGGGGGCGCTGGAGCCGTCGGCGTTGGTTGGTGGGTCGGCTGGGTCGACCGCAGCATAGCGGACGGCGGGTTGCTGGCGTTCGCGCTCAACATCGACATGGCGGTGGTGGCCGACGCGCGCAAGCGGATCGACATCGGCAAAGCGATCTTGGCAAAGCTCGGCGCGTGGGGTTGATCGCAACTTTTGCTGGCGTCGGTCGCGGCGACATCGATGGAATTTGGCTTCGCGAAGAAACTTCCCGCATTTTGCGATAACTGATTTTCCTGCCGCCACAGTTCGGACATTGCCTGTTGGTGGCCTTGCGGACGCCGTGCGGGTTGGCCCCATACTGGCCCTTGAAAACCCCAGCGCGGAAAACCGACCCTCTGGCGGGTCGCCCGCGCCGCCGCGCCCGACCCGTCAACAGCCTGCACCGTCACATCCCATTTTGGCCCGCACCCGAGGTAACACCATGCTCCGCCGCGCAACACACACCGACAACGGCCGCCGGACGTGCGGACTGTTCGCCGCGACGGTGGTGATCCTGCTTGCCACAGTTGGGCCGCTGCCGGCCCAGGAGCGGGCCATCCCACCTGCGACCAGTGCAGAAGCAGGTGCCGTCAAGCCCGCCGAAAAGACATTCGCCCATAAGGGCGTGGCGGCCGATGCCGATCGCTATGAGGGTTACGTCAAGCGCGAATGGCTCGCAGCCGCACCCAAGCCGACCGACAAGCCCACCGATCCGGGCCAGTTGCGCAAGACGGCGGCTGACCTCCGCCTGATCGGCGACAAAACGTTGGGCGCCGACCCGCGCGCTGCCTCGCGGTCGTTCGCGTCGGCCGTGGCTGCCGACCCGGAGGATGCCCGCGCGTGGCTTGGGCTTGCCAGGGCGCTGTTGGCGATCAAGCCCGATGGCAACAAGCCGTCCGAGCGCTACGATTTGCCGGTCAACGCCAGCGCGTCGGCCTATCGCGCCTATCAGCGGGCGAGCACGGCGGCGACCAAAGCTGCGGCACTGGCAACGCTCGGAGAGGCCCTGGCGCGGCGGTCGTACTGGCGGCCAGCGATCGAAGCTTATGGCGCGTCGCTGTCGCTCGCCAACGCGCAAATCGTACGCGAGGCTTATGACAAGCTTCGGACCGAGCACGGTTTCCGGATGGCTGACTACAAAATTGACAGCGACACGGGAACGGCGCGCGTTTGCCTTCAGTTTTCCGAAGGGCTGTCGCGGGCAGCCCGGCTCGATTTTTCGAAGTTCGTCGCGGTTGACGGTAAAGACCCGAAGTCGTTGACGGCTGAAGGTAAGCAGCTGTGCGTCGAGGGCCTGACCTACGGCCAACGCTACGAGGTGACGGTCCGGTCGGGGTTGCCGTCCGATACTAGCGATATCCTCGAAAAGCCCGTGACAGTCGCCGTTTACGTCCCGGACCGCAATCCAGAGGCTCGGTTCAGCGGACGCGGCTACGTGCTGCCGAGCCGTGGGCAGCAGGGCATCCCAATCGTGACGGTCAACGCCAAGTCGGTCGACGTCGAGGTCTACCGGATCGGCGACCGCTCGCTGGCGGCAAGCCTGCGCGACGGCGACCTGCAACGGCAGATCGCAAGCTACGAACTCGATGATATCCGCAACCGGTCTGGTGAAAAGGTCTACAAAGGGACGCTTGACGTCACTGACAAGCCCAACGCTGAGGTCACGACCGCGTTTCCAGTGACGGATGCGGTCGGCACGCTGAAGCCCGGGCTCTATTTGCTCACCGCAATTGCTTCAGGGAAATCCAAGTCATCTTCCGAACGCGGGCCTGCAACGCAGTGGTTCGTCGTGTCCGATCTCGCGGTGACCGCGCTGACCGGGCCGGACGGCATTCACGGATTTGTACGCTCGCTTGAAACGGCGTCTGCCGTTGCTGGAGCCGATGTCCGGCTTATCGCACGCAATGGCGAAGTGCTCGGCTCGGCCAAGTCCGACGCGCGCGGTTACGTCCGGTTTGACGGCGGGCTCGCGAAGGGCGAAGGCGGATCGCAGGCAGCCTTGCTGGTGGCTGAAAAAGATGGCGGTGATTACGCGTTCCTCGACCTTGCGACGGCCGGTTTCGACCTGTCCGACCGCGGCGTCAAAGGCCGCGATGTGGCTGGTCCGATCGACGCCTACGTGTTCCCCGAGCGTGGTGTCTATCGCCCCGGCGAAGAGGTGCATCTGACGGCGCTCGTCCGCGACAAGGCGGGGGCTGCGGCGACGCTGCCGACGACGCTCGTCCTTTCGCGGCCGGACGGCGTTGAGCATCGGCGGTTGGTGCTGACCAACGGCGGGCTTGGCGGGCGGTCAGCGTCGATCATGCTCGGGCGCGGTGTGCAGACCGGAACATGGCGGGCAAAGCTCTACGCCGACCCGAAGGCAGACCCGATCGGGCAAGCCGCGTTTCTCGTCGAGGACTTCGTGCCAGAGCGGGTCGAATTGAAGCTCGAGCCTGCGGGCAAGGCCATCGCCATCGAGGAAACGGCGCTGATCAACGCCACCGGCCGCTATCTTTATGGGCCACCAGCGAGCGGTCTTGCGATCGAAGGAGACATCGTCGTCAAGGCCGCCAAGGGTCTTGACGGATGGCCCGGCTACATATTCGGTCTTGCGGATGAGAAGATCGAGCCGGTCCGCCAGCCGATCGACGCGCTGCCGTCGACGGGTGCCGATGGCAAAGCCGTTCTGTCGGTCGGGTTACCGGCGATCCCAAAGACTGCAAAGCCGCTCGAAGCCGACGTGATCGTCCGATTGAAAGAGCCCGGTGGGCGATCGATCGAGCGCACGGTGAAGCTGGCGGTCGATGCCAAGCAGGCCCGTGTTGGGGTCAAACCGTTGTTTGGCGCGGTTGGTGTGGGCGAGGGTGAAGCAGCCGCATTCGACGTCGTGGTGCTCGACACGTCCGGCAAACAATCCGCCGCAAAATCCGTCGCGTGGACGCTGACTCGGCTCGACACATCCTGGCAGTGGTACAGCCGCGATGGGTCGTGGACGTTCGATGCGGTTACGGTTGGCCGCAAGATCAACAGCGGCACGGTCGATATTGCCACCGACACACCTGCCCGCCTGCAAGTGCAGCCCGAGTATGGCCGCTATCGGCTCGAGGTCGTCGACCCGGCGACCGGTGCCGCGACCAGCACGGTGTTCGGTGCTGGCTGGGTCAACAGCGGAGAGACCGTCGAGAGCCCCGAGGCGCTTGAGACCGCGCTCGACAAGCCGAGCTACCGGCCAGGCGAGACCGCCAAGCTCAGGATCGCGACGAAGCACGCCGGCAAGGCGCTGGTCACGGTCCTGCAGAACGGCCTGCTGTCGGCCCAAGAGGTCGATGTGCCGAAAGGTGGGGCCGACGTCGCTATTCCCGTATCGGCCGATTGGGGTCCGGGGGCTTATGCCACCGCGCTGTTCTACCGGGCGATGGATGCGTCTGCTGGCGCCAAGCGAATGCCGGCGCGTGCGATTGGCGTGCGATGGCTCGCCATCGACCGGACGGCTGAGACGCTCAAGGTCGCGATGACGCCATCCGCCAAGGTCAAGTCAGCCGCTAACTTGATCGTACCGGTCAAGGTTACGGGGCTTGCGAGTGGCGAAGAGGCGCGCATCACGGTCGCGGCTGTGGATGCTGGCGTGCTCAGCCTGACGCGGTTCGCGACGCCCAACCCGGAGGGGCATTTTTACGCGCAACGCAAGCTCGGCCTCGAGATCCGCGACTATTACGGGCGGCTGATCGACGGCATGCGGGCTGACCGCGGGAAACTGCGATCGGGCGGCGATGGCGGAACCGGCGACGCGCGGTTCGCTGGCGCGCCGCCAACCGTCGAGACGATTTTGGCGCAGTATTCGGGCATTGTCCGGGTGGCTGCCGATGGCTCGGCGTCGGTCGAATTCCAACTGCCGGAGTTCAACGGCACCGTCCGGCTGATGGCGGTGGCGTGGTCAAAGGATAAAGTCGGCCACGGCAGCGCCGAGGTGATTGTCCGCGATGCGGTTGCGCTGACGGCGTCTGCGCCGCGGTTCCTGACGCTTGGTGACGAGGCGCGGCTCGACGTGTCGCTGCATAACGTCGAGGGGCCAGCCGGGGCTTACAATATCGCGGTGACGACCTCGGGCCAGACGACGTCGGTGGAGAGTACGTTGGTGGAGAGCGCGGCCGGCCAAGGTCAGCCACAGCTGAGCGTTGCCGGCCGCGACGTGCAACTCGGTGCTGGTGAGCGCCGCTCGGAGACCGTTAAGCTCAAGCCAACCGGTACGGGTCGCATGGTCTACGACGTCATGGTGACCGGACCCGCCGGGGCAGACGGTCAGCTGATCGCGGTCAAACGCAAGCTGACGTTCAACGTGCTTCCGCCGTCGGGCGACATCAAGCGCACCACCGTCAGCAAACTGGCGCCCAAGGGCAAACTCGCGCTGTCGTCCGATCTGATCACAGACATGATCGCGGGCAGGACGACTGTGGACGTGTCGGTCGGACCACAGGCTGGCCTCGACGTGGCAGGCCTGCTAACCGCGCTGGACCGGTATCCATACGGGTGCGCCGAGCAGACCGTGTCGCGGGCCTTGCCGCTGGTCTATGCCAACGCGATCGCCTCGCGGTTCGGCCTTGGCGTCGACGCCAAGGTGCGCGAGCGGGTGCAAGGCGCGGTCGACCGCGTGCTCGACATGCAGGACCGCTCCGGCGCGTTCGGCGTGTGGGGGCCGTCGAATGCCGACATGTGGCTCACAGCTTATGTCACCGACTTCCTGACGCGGGCCAAGGAAGGCGGCTATGCGGTCAACCCTAGGGCGTTGAGCCAAGCCCTCGACCGGCTCCAGAACTTCGTCGCCTACGCCCGCGACCTTGATCGCGGCGGCGAGGACCGGGCGTATGCGCTCTATGTGCTGGCCCGCAATAGCCGCGCCCCGATCGGCGAACTGCGCTACTACGCCGATGCCAAACTCGACCGGTTCGGCAGCCCACTCGCCATGGCGCAAATCGGTGCAGCGTTGCAAATGATGGGCGACAAACCGCGGGCGGAAGCGACGTTTGCGTCAGCACTTGCGGCACTCAATGCCAAGTCGACGGTCACCCTGCGCAACGATTTCGGCTCGGACCTGCGTGACCGCGCCGCCGTGCTGACGTTGGCCTCCGAAACGGGGATCGCCAAACCCGAAGCGCCGAAGCTCGCCGCGTTGCTGGCCAAAGCGTATGCCACGCGGACGCATGCGTCGACACAGGAGCAGGCGTGGATGGTGCTGGCCGCCAACGCGCTGGCCGACGAGGCGAAGGCGCTGTCGCTCACCATCGACGGCGCGGCTCATGCCGGCCGACTGTCGAAGCGCTATAGCGCTGCCGAGCTCGGAAAAGGTGTGAC
>JAWXCP010000003.1:0-18577 GCA_034408685.1 Hyphomicrobium aestuarii
GAGGGGCGGATGCCGGGTGAGGGGCGGAAACAGGGTGAGGGGCGGAAACTGGGTGAGACGCAGATAGGGGCAGCGACGTCGCTTGTGGCCGCCCCTCACCCTGACCCTCTCCCCGTAAAGAACGGGGAGAGGGGACTCGATCCATCGCAATGAACCATTGCGGCGTATTGCGGAAAATAACCGGCTTCTTTGACCGCCACGAGTGCGGATACTGATGCTTCAGGCGACCGCGCGCGATGATGTTGTGGGCGTCCGACAGCGCCTTGATCACGGCGTCGTTGGCGTCGCCCTTGGAGCCGTCCTCCTTAAGGACGCGCTTGCCCTCGAAGCCCGGCGCGTCCTTGGTCAACACGCCATCGGGGCCAACCGTCCACGGGATGTCGGTGTTGATGTCGAGATCACGGAGCGACTTCTGGTTTGCGGTCCAGACGATGTAGTCGTCCGCACCATGACCCGGCGCGGTGTGGACGAAGCCAGTGCCGGTGTCATCCGTGACGTGATCGCCATCGAGGAGGGGGACAAAAAAGGTGTAGCCGAGACTGGCTAGTGGATGGGCGCAGGTAACGTTGACCAACTCGTGCCCGGACACATCAAAACGCCGCTCAAACGTCTCGACCTTGGCCTGTTTCATGACGTCGGCGGCCAACTTATCGGCGAGGACGTAGCGATCTCCAACCTTGGCCCAGTTGTTCTCCGGCGCTGCGGTCACCTCATAGAGGCCGTAGGAAATCTTGCTCGAGAACGCGATGGCGCGGTTGCCGGGCAGAGTCCACGGCGTCGTTGTCCAGATGACGATCGAAGCTTTGTCGATCTCGGAAGCCTTAAACATACGATCGGTTCGGTCAGCGCTTGTTCCTGAAGATACGGCGAACTTAACAGGAAACTTCACCCAGACCATATCGCTCTGGTAGTCCTGGTACTCGATCTCGGCTTCGGCCAGCGCGGTGCGCTCGACGACCGACCACATGACGGGCTTTGACCCGCGATACAGCAGGCCGTTGTTTTTGAACTTCAAAATCTCGCGCGCAATCGCCGCTTCGGCGGCAAAGCTCATCGTCGCGTAGGGCCGCGCCCAATCGCCGGTCACGCCAAGCCGCTGGAACTCCTCGCGCTGCACCTCGAGCCATTTTTGCGCGAACGCCCGGCATTCCTGACGGAACTCGATCACCGGCACATCGTCTTTGTTCTTGCCCCGGGCTCGGTAGGCTTCCTCGATCTTCCACTCGATCGGCAGGCCATGGCAGTCCCAGCCCGGCACGTAGTTGGCATCAAAGCCCGCCATCGTCTGGCTCTTGACCACCAGATCCTTGAGGATCTTGTTGAGCGCGTGCCCGATATGAATGTTGCCGTTGGCGTACGGCGGGCCATCGTGCAGCACGAATTTCGGCTTGCCCCGGCCCTCGGCGCGCAACTGCTCGTAAAGCCCGATCTCGCCCCACCGCTTTAGCAGGCGCGGTTCGAGCTCAGGCAAGCCCGCACGCATCGGGAAATCGGTCTTGGGCAGGAGCAGCGTCTCGCTCCAGTCGCGGGACTGCGGGTGGTCTGTATCTTTAGCCATCGGTGGTCGTCGTCTCCGGTGAAGCCGCCTTGTAGCGCGGAGGCCGTGGCGAGGGGAAGCGGGCGTTGTGCCTCCCAGTTTTCCACGGATGCCACCCGACCCTGAGTGATGTCGCCCATTGGCCAGCGCTCCATTGGCCAGAGCCCCGTTGGCCAGAGCCCCTTTGGCCAGAGCCCCGTTGGCCAGAGCCCCGTTGGCCAGAGCCCCATGAGCCCGACGATGCCGCACTGGTTCGCAAGTGCCGAACTATTGCGTCGGTGGTCGACTTTGCCCATATACCAGTGATGCAAAGACCGTTTGTACATCCAGCCATCGAGGATATTCGGCTCGAAAGCGTGCTCTACGCGCTGGCCGATCCCGTGCGCCTTGCGATCATCAAGACGCTGGCAACCCGTGGCTGTCCGACCAATTGCCAGACGGCAGCGCCGAATAATTTGCCGAAGTCGACTCAGTCGCATCATTATCAGGTGCTGCGCGAAGCTGGGCTGATCCGCTCGGAACGGCGCGGCACCGAGGTCGTCAACACGCTGCGCTGCGAAGAAATCGACGGCAAATACCCTGGCCTCGTCGCCTCGATCATGCGTGCAGCCGGCCAATGCGACAGCCCACCCGCGCCGACGGCCGAGTAGCGCAGCCGACAGCTTGACGGTGTTACGTCCCGACCGTCGTATAGCGGTATATGTCGGCAAGCTTGAGCGTTGCGCTGATCGCGTCCAGCTCTAGGGTGGCGTCGAGGCCTGACACCTTGCGCTCTTTCCAGCCCGTCGCCCGGTCGAACGCCGCCACGCGCGGCGTCTTCAAAGCAACCGTGACGTAGTGGCTGCAGTTCGGGACACTCGCATAAACCCGCTTACGCCAAGCCTGATCACCCATCCGGTTCGACCGCGACAGCACCTCGAAGATCACGATGGCATCGGTTGTCTCGTGGCCGAAGTGCGGTTCGCCCGCGTGCACGTAGACGTCAGGAACAGGGAGGCTTCGAGGTGAAACCGGGACGCGTGTGCCGATGCCAAGAGACGGCATCCACGCGGCACCGGACGCGTCTTTTTGATCAAGCAGCAATCGAATGAGATTGCCGCAAATGATTTGATGCACGCTGACCGGAGACGCGTTCAAGATCGGTACCCCTTCGATCAGTTCCCAGCGTTCCTCGTCTGGACGCGAGCGCACGAACGCTCGGAACTCAGCGAGTGTCATTTCGCCGACGGGGTCGAATGCGGGCTCGATTTTCGGGTGGACGGTCATAAGTGCCTCCTCGTCTGCAACCTACCGCGACACGATATCCTGGACAACGGCAGCGTTGGCATCAATCGTTGCCCCTGCCATCAGCCCACTGTACGACGCCGTGAGCAGTTTACCGGCGTCTGAGCGCGCCCCAAATTGCCCAACGTCCGCCTAACGCCCGCCACAGCCCTGGCCGATATGGCCGAGTAGGAGACTATCCCCGATGTTCAGCGTCGAAGTTCGCGACCGCATCATGATCGCCCACAGCTTGCCCGACCCGTTCTTCGGCCCCGCCCAGCACATGCACGGAGCAACGTTCGTGGTCGACGTGGCGTTCTTCCGCGACACGCTGACCAAACAGAATGTCGTCGTCGATATCGGCGCGGCACTCGATGTGTTGAACAAGACGTTGAAGCCGCTGGCCTACCAGAACCTCGATGCGTTGCCCCAGTTCATGGGCATGCTGACGACGACCGAGTTCCTGGCCAAGCATATTTTTGATGCCGTCGCCACAGCCGCCCGAGATGGGTCACTGGGCGAAGACGGTCGCGGGTTGTCGAAATTGCGCGTGACGTTGCACGAAACCGACCTCGCCCGCGCCGTCTACGAGGGACCGATTGCGTGAAAATCGGACCGCGCAGGCTGTCGTTCGCCATCCCTGGCGACCTCGATCTTCCGACCGGGGGATACGCCTATGACCGGCGCATCATTGCGATGTTGCCCGACTACGGCGTGGAGGCGAGCGTCGTCGCGTTGCCGGGCTCGTTCCCCGATCCGACGCCAGCCGACATCGACGAAGCCATTCGCCTGCTCGCCGAAGCACCCGCCGGGTGCGCCCTGCTGGTCGACGGTCTCGCGCTCGGTGCGATCCCAGCACACCGGCTTGACGCGATTCGGGCGCCGCTGATCGCGCTCGTCCACCATCCCCTGTGCTTCGAGGCCGGGATTGCGCCGGAACGCGCAGCGCAACTCAAGGCGATGGAGACCGAAGCGCTGGCGCGCGTAGCCCGCGTCATCGTCACCAGCCGATCGATTAAACGGATGCTGGTCGCCGATTTCGCGGTGCCGCTCGCAAAGATTACCGTGGCCGAGCCCGGTACCGACCCCTCGGCAAGGGCGACCGGAACTGGCACGCCGCTGCAAATCCTATCCGTTGGCGCCGTCTCGCCGCGCAAAGGCTACGACATCCTCATCGAGGCACTCCTACCCCTGGCCGACGAACCGTGGCGGCTGACAATTTGCGGCGCAATCGACCGCGATCCCAAAACCGTCGCTAAGCTCGAAGAACAGATCCTAGCTGCAAATTTCGGCGAGCGAGTCCGCCTGCCGGGCACCGTGGTACCAGCGACGTTGCAGCGGTTCTATGACACGGCCGACCTGTTCGTCCTGCCGTCGTTGTTCGAAGGCTACGGGATGGTCCTGGCCGAAGCCATGGCGCGCGGGTTGCCGATCGTGACAACGACGGGTGGAGCTGCCGCCGAAACCGTACCCGATGCCGCCGCCATCAAGGTCCCGCCAGGGGATGCTGCCGCGCTGTCGTCGGCTCTCGATAAAGCTATTCGCGACAAGCGCCTGCGAACCCGCCTTGCGGACGCCTCGTGGGATGCTGGCCGCACACTACCGCCGTGGACCGAAACAACCCGGCGCATCGCCGCCGTCGTCATGGGGCTGAACGTATGAGCGGATTTTTGCCAGACTGGCTGGCCCTGCGTGAGCCCGCCGACCATCGTTCGCGCAACCCAGCCCTTGCCGATGCGCTGCGCTCGTTCTTCCTGCAACGCCAAACCATCCGCGTCGTCGACCTTGGCTGCGGAACGGGCTCGAACCTGCGCGCAACGGCAGCCCTGTTGCCCGACACCCAAGCCTGGACGCTTGTCGACTACGATCCGGCACTTCTGGCAGCGGCGAGAACCGCGCTGACGGACTGGGCCGACGCGGCTCGAGAGACCAGCGATGGCGGTCTTGAACTTGTCAACGGCGTCCGGACGATCACCGTGACGTTCAGGCAAGCCGACCTCGTGACCGAACTGGAAGCCGTGCTGCCGACCGATGCGGCGACGCGGCCGGACCTCGTGACGGCGTCGGCGTTTTTCGATCTCGCGTCGGAAGACTTCATCCGTCGGTTCGGCCGGGCCCTGACCGCGACGCGCGCCGCTTTCTATACCGTTTTGACCTACAATGGCATGCAATTGTGGGTCCCGCGCGGACCGCTCGACCAGCAGTTACGGGCAGCCTTCGTTGGTCATCAAATGACGGATAAGGGTTTTGGCAAGTCCGCTGGGCCATTGGCGCCCGAGCATCTATCCGGCACGTTCCGCGCGTATGGCTACGCCGTCAGCGAGGGCGACAGCCCGTGGGTTTTGACAGCCCCGCGCGATGCGAGCTTGATCAATGAACTGGCAAGAGGCTTTGCCGCCGCCGTCCGCGAAACGAAAGACGTCGCGGGGTCTGACGTCGACAAGTGGGTGGTTCGCACCTTCACCGGCGCCGAGGTCGGTCACACCGACACGCTTGCGTTGCCGACGCCCGGCGTCACATCGAACCTCGAATAAGCAGCGTCCGATCGGACACGTATCTAGCCGGCACGCTCCCGCCGGAGCAGCCAGCATGGGCCGAGCAGCGGGTCTTGGACGACGCGGACCCAATTAAAGTTGGCCTTTTCGTGGGCCCGGACCGCAGCTTCGTTGCGGATCGAGACCACGGCAACGGCCGCGATCGCGAGTGTCGTCTGGAACACTTCGGTCGTGACCAGCCGCAATGCCGTTCCACCGATGCCGCGTCCACGATAGCTGGCCTCGCCAACGAAGGCGTCGATCCGGTAACAGCCCGTGATATCGCGTTTGGCTGGGAACCCGCCGTGCGCATCGGCCTCCAGCGCGTGGGCATAGCCGACGGCGGTATCGTCCACCTCGACGATCGAACACAGGCTCATGGGTGCGTCGAGAGCGGCGATCACGGCGGCCTGAGCGGCCGAGCGGCTGCCCCACCATCGCGCGATCTCGAGCTGGGTCAACCATCGGTCGATGCGCGGCCAGTCGCGCTGCGATGCTGGCCGCAAGATGGTGCGCGCCGCCAGATCTGAAGGTGACTGTTCCAAGAGGGCCTGAAAACGGTCATCACTGGCGGGTTGATCAGTCATGGGTAAGTCGCCCCCGGAGGCACCGGCACCCACACCGGCACCGGCACCCACACCGGCACCCGCACCGGCACGGGCGCTTGGCAATCTGGCGTCTGGCGATCTGGCGCCACTCGCAGACGTCGGCATGGCGTCCCTCAATGGCGGAAATGCCTGACATTGGTGAACACCATCGCAAGGCCACGGGCGTCGGCAGCGGCGATTACCTCGTCGTCTTTGACCGATCCACCGGGCTGGATGACGGCCGAGGCGCCAGCTTCGGCAGCTGCAATCAACCCATCGGCGAACGGAAAGAACGCGTCGGATGCGACGACCGAACCTTGTACCAGCGGCAACGTGCTGCCAGCGAGCTTTGCCGCTTCCTCAGCCTTCCACGCAGCGATTCGCACGCTGTCGACACGGCTCATCTGGCCCGCGCCAATGCCAACTGTCGCACCGTCCTTGGCGTAGACGATCGCATTGGACTTGACGTGTTTGGCAACGCGGAAGGCGAACTTGAGGTCGGCCAGTTCGCGAGCGCTCGGTGCCCGGCGCGTAACGACTTTCAACTCCAAATCGTCGACGATGGCGTTGTCGCGCGACTGCACCAACAGCCCACCCGCAATAGACCGCACCTGCACGCCCGTCCCCCGGACGTCCGGTAACGCGCCCGTGGTCAGCAGGCGCAGGTTCTTCTTGCGCGCAAAGATCGCCATGGCTTCGGCCGTCGCCGAGGGCGCGATAACGACCTCGGTGAAGATCCGCGTGATTTCCTCGGCAGCCTCCGCGTCGATGGCACGATTGAGCGCGATGATACCGCCGAACGCGCTTTGCGGATCGCACGCCAGCGCGCGCATGTAGGCCTGCTTCAGCGTCGTTCCGGTTGCGACACCGCACGGGTTGGCGTGCTTGACGATCGCTACGGCTGGTGAATCGGCAGCCGGGAACTCGGCGACGAGTTCGAACGCGGCATCCGTGTCGTTGAGATTGTTGAACGACAACTCCTTGCCCTGATGCTGCTCGGCGGTCGCCACGCCAGGGCGGACATCGGGCAACAGATAAACAGCTGCAGTTTGATGGGGATTTTCCCCATATCGCAGCCGCATGCCGAGCTTGCCGCCGAACGCCCGCCAGGTCGGCGCGGGGTCATCCAGCGTGCGGGCAAACCAGCTTGAAATACTGGCGTCGTATGCGGCCGTCCGCGCGAACGCCTTGGCCGCGAGATGCGTCCTGAGGGGAAGCGACGTACAGCCGCCGCACGCCGCTATCTCGTCGAGAACCCGATCATAGTCGTCTGGATCGACGACCACCGTCACGGCCACATGGTTCTTGGCTGCGGCGCGGATCATCGCCGGTCCGCCAATATCGATGTTTTCGATCAACGTGTCGTAGTTGGCGCCACGAGCCAGCGTCTCTTCGAACGGATAAAGGTTCACGACGAGCAGATCGATCGGTTCAATCCGGTGCCGCTGGGCCTGGGCCTCATGCTCGCCGTTGCCGCGGATCGACAGAAGGCCGCCATGGATTTTCGGGTGCAGCGTCTTGACCCGCCCATCCATCATCTCAGGCAGGCCGGTAACGTCGGCGACATCGACGACAGCCAGCCCGGCTTCCGACAATGCCAAAGCCGTGCCGCCAGTTGAAACCAGCGTGACGCCTGCCGCCGCGAGGCGCTTGGCAAAGGCGACAAGGCCGGTTTTGTCGGAGACCGACAGAAGCGCGCGTCGGATACGTGTCGTTGTAAAGCTCATGGCGTCGTGTCCTTGGATAGTGGCGTGTCCTTGGATAGTGGCGTGTCCTCGCGTGCCGTGTGCAGTCAGCTGTCCAGTCCGACTGACCATTCGACGGTGGTCGCCCCCGTGGCAATGCCCCGGGCGACGATCCTCAACGACGGTTGCGGGCCGGAGCTGCTCGCCAAAAATGTGCTTTCCTCTATCGACGCCGCAGCCCCGATGATCTCGAAGCGCCAGCTCGATCCATCTTGGAGACGTAGCACGAGGTTGGCCGAGCGGCCCGTCATGACTTGGGATGAGGGTTCGATGGTGGTCGACGGATGCAGGTGAAAGTGAATCGAGAACGGCACTTCGTCGGCTCCCGAACCGCGATGACGTGGCTCGAAATGATCAGCACCCGCAATTGAGCCGTTGGCGTCGACGCCGATCAAACGGCGGTGAATGAGACCGTTTCGGCCGAAATAGCCCTCATGCGACATTTCAATGGCGACGCCGTCGTCGACCACTTGCACCGAGGCTTGGACCCGCCCGGCGAGCGTAAGCGGGATCGCCTGAGAGGCCGCCTCGAGCCGCGCGTCGCGAACCAGCTGCGCCGATGACACCTCGCTCAGGCAGGCGGCCGTATGGCTCGCAGTGGCCCGCGACATCGCGCGCCAATCGCCGTCGGCTGGGCTGGGTGCTCCCATGTTGACGAACAGCAGGTTGGTACCGGCGCTCGCCTCGAACGACAGGCAGCCAGCACAGGCTTCGCCCGAGACTTCGAGTGGCGGTGGCACGCCAGCATCGGCAATCACGATCGTGCCACTACGTTCGAGCCGCGCATACCGTGACCATGCCGCCAGCACGAGGTCCGGCACGGGTTTCGCATCATAGGCCAAAAGTGTCGCGATGGTGCTGCGGTCGGCGACGCCCATGCCATTGAAGCGGGCGATACCGCCGTCGCCAAGCCTTAAAAATCGCACCATCCCGACCGCGCGCTCGATCGCGGCGCGCAACGGTTGCGGAACCTCCAACCCACGGGCATCGAAGCACGACTTGAGCGGCAACCAATCGAGCAGGACATCGATCAGCGCCGCTGGATTACGGCTGATGTGCCCCCCGTCCGGCAGCACTTGGCGCTCGATTTCGGCGATCAGCATCGCCAACACCGTTTCGAGATGTTCGTCCTCGTCCTCGAATACGACCCGTGCAAATACGAGTGCGGTCAGGGCCGTGAGCCGGGCTTTGCCATCGCTGGCCAGTCGCCACTGTGCCGACAAGGTTGTGACGTCGGCAGCGATGCCCTTCATGATCTCGTCGAATGCAGCGGGCTCGTCGGCGTCGAGCAGGACGGTCGCCGACGACAGCCAAGATATGATCCGCCGCGCACGCACCTCGGGCAATCGGGCGACAGCGGCATGGGGCCGCGACGGCGACAGCCAATCGAGCACGATTTTGCGCGCCCAGGCCCCAGCCGCAGGCTCCTGGACGGGATCGATGTGGCGCAACCACGAAAATCCATGCAGTTCACGGACCCAAGCCGCGCTCGGCGGCTGGCAATCGAACGGGCTGCCGCTTCCTATCCGCGCGACGCTCCCCGCGAGCCCGAAGAAGCCACTCTCGATTTCTGTATAGAACAGTCGATCGCGCGTACGGATGTCCTGGGGCGAGATGGCGAGCGAACGTTTCGCGAGTTGGCCGTAGCGCCAGCGCAAGAGAGGGGACCCGAGGACACTGGCCGCAGTGACCCTCCGGACGCGGCGCGCACGCGCTGCAGCGACCCGGAACCGTTCGCTCATTCCGATCCGTGTCATGGGAAAGCTTGCACGCTGGAGGCATCTCCGATTGCAGCGCCAAGTGAAGAGCCAAGTGTAGAACCAAGTGAAAAGCGAAGTGTAGATTTAAGTGTAGAGCGTGTTCGGATCGGTTGGAAGCGGCGGGTGGACGCCGCAGCTCCACCTCTGCCGGTCAAAAGGCTCTAGACGATTCCTACGGCCACGGGCACGTAGCCCGACGGCTTATCCCGCGCCTTGCCAAGGATGACAGCGTCGAAAGATCTGGGTTGCCGCGTAAAAGACGCTCTGAGCGGCGCAAGTTCCCACACGTGACGTCGTCATCGGCTGCCGTCTGCCCACGAGAGTGGACCGTCGAACGGACTGGGAACAAGAATTTTGGAGCGGGCGAGGCGATTCGAACGCCCGACCCTCACCTTGGCAAGGTGATGCTCTACCCCTGAGCTACGCCCGCATCCATGGGTATGCTGATGTCGATCAGCAGAGCGGGTCGTATGACGCAACTGCCAGCCGCTGGCAAGGGCATTTTGGAATCGTGTCGGTATCGGGCAATTTGGTATCGGGCATCTCTTGCACCCGAGCTTCCGGTTTTGGCTCTCGACGCGGACGATGCGTTCAACCACCGCGCGCTTTGCGCAAGGCAGCCGCGAGCGCGCTTTCGGCCTCTGGTTCAGGCTTGGGCGTAAACGGACGGCCGCCACCGCCACCACCTGCGGCACCGCCGCCCGGCCGTCGGTTGCCTCCGCGATCGGCGCCCGCGCCAGAAGCCGTGCCGCTCGCCGACGTTGTATCGCCCGTTTCGATCGGCCCCGAACGCATGGTCAGCGCGATGCGCTTGCGGGCGGCGTCGACCTCCCGTACGCGAACCTTGACCACGTCGCCAGCCTTGACCACCTCGCGCGGATCCTTGACGAACCGGTCGGCCAATTCGGAAATATGCACGAGGCCGTCCTGGTGCACGCCAACGTCGACGAATGCGCCGAAGTTGGTAACGTTGGTCACCACGCCTTCGAGTTGCATACCAACCTTGAGGTCGGAGATTTTCTCGACGCCATCGGCAAAGGTCGCGGTTTTAAATTCTGGCCGTGGATCGCGGCCGGGTTTCTCAAGCTCGGATAGAATATCGGTTACGGTCGGGATACCGAAGCGCGCATCGGCGAATTTGCGCGGATCGAGCGTCTTCAAGAACCCGCGATCGCCAATCATCGCCTTGACCGGCCGCTTGGTCTCGGCAGAAATCCGCGCCACGATGTCGTACGCCTCGGGGTGGACGGCGGAGGCATCGAGCGGGTCGTCGCCATCCATGATGCGCAAGAAACCCGCCGCCTGCTCGAAAGCCTTCGGGCCGAGGCGCGGTACCTTGGCGAGTTCGCGACGGCGCTTGAATGGCCCGTTGTCGTTGCGGAAGGCGACGATGTTGGACGCCAGCGTCGTGTTCAGCCCGGCAATATGGGCGAGCAGCGCGGGCGAGGCGGTATTCACGTCGACGCCAACCGAGTTGACGCAATCCTCGACCACGCCGTCGAGCGAGCGCGCGAGACCAGATTGGTCGACGTCGTGCTGATATTGGCCGACGCCAATCGACTTCGGGTCGATTTTGACGAGCTCGGCCAGCGGGTCCTGTAGGCGGCGGGCGATCGACACCGCGCCACGCAGAGACACGTCGAGATCGGGCAATTCGGCCGATGCGATTTCAGACGCCGAATAGACGGACGCGCCCGCCTCGCTGACCATAATTTTGGTCAGCGGCAACTGCTGAAGGCCCTTGATCAACTCGGCCGCGAGCTTGTCGGTCTCGCGCGAAGCCGTGCCGTTGCCGATCGCGATCAGTTCGACGTTGTGCTTCAGGCACAGCGCGCCAAGCGTGGCGAGCGACCCGTTCCAGTCGCGCTTGGGCTCGTGAGGGTAGACGGTGGACGTCGCCACGACCTTGGCCGTGCGGTCGACGACGGCAACTTTGACGCCGGTGCGAATGCCGGGGTCGAGCCCCATAACCACGCGCGGCCCGGCAGGGGCGGCAAGCAGCAGATCGCGCATGTTTTTGGCGAAAACGGAAATCGCCTCGGTATCGGCGCGTTCCTTGGCGCGGGCAAACAGGTCCGACGTCAGCGACGGCGCGAGCTTGGCTTTCCACGCCAGCCGCGCGGTATCGGCGAGCCACTTGTCGCCAGCCCGCCCACGATCGGCGATGCCCATGGCCGCCATGATCTTGCCGTCGGCGGGATGGGCGCGGCCGGGTTCGGTCGGCATATCGAGGTCGATGTCGAGGACCCCCTCGGTGCGCCCGCGCAGAAGGGCCAACACGCGGTGGGACGGCATAGCGGCGATGTCGCCTGAAAAATCGAAATAGTCCGAGAACTTGGCGCCTTCGGTTTCCTTACCCTTGGCCACCTTGGAGCCGACCTTGCCGCCCTTCCACAACCACTCGCGAAGCGCGCCGACCAGCTCGGCCTTTTCCGAGATCGCCTCGATCAGGATGTGGCGGGCGCCGTCAAGCGCCGCTTTGACGTCGGCCACGCCGCTCTCACTCGACACGTAGGCAGCAGCCGCGACCTCCGGGACGAGGGCAGGATTGGCCAGCAGCGCATCAGCCAGCGGCGCGAGACCGGCTTCCCGCGCGATCATCGCTTTGGTCCGGCGCTTCGGCTTATAGGGCGCGTAGAGGTCTTCGAGATCGACTTTGGTGTCGGCCGACCTGATCTTGCGTTCGAGATCGGGCTCTAGCTTGCCCTGGTCGGTGATCGATTTGAGGATCGTCCCGCGGCGGTCTTCCAGTTCGGTGAGGTAGGCGAGCCGCTCATCCAGCTTTCGCAGTTGAACATCGTCGAGGCCGCCGGTCGCCTCCTTGCGATAGCGCGCGATGAACGGGATCGTCGCACCTTCGCCGATCAGCCCGACGGTGGCATCGACTTGCGCCACCGCGACGCCGAGTTCGGTGGCGATGCGCTGGTTGATCGTGGATTTGGTCATGGCGGGCTCCCGTGCGGCAATCGTCGGCGGCGAAGCTCGCAGTCATAGCGCGACTCGCAGGCGGCGGCACGGGGAGTTAACCGGCGAGATGCAGCAGTTGTCTCCTGTCGCGGCCATTCCACGTCACTTGGAGAACGTTGCAAGAACTTGCAACATGACGTAACTTGCGCTCGCCGATGCAAGGAGGCGTGCAGTGCCAATGGTTAATATGGTCGACGCGGAAGCGAACCTGTCGAAACTCGTCGATGCTTTGGAACGAGGCGTGGAGACGGAAATCGTCATTGCACGCGACGGGAAACCAGCCGCACGAATTGTTCCGATCGCGCAGCCACTACGTCCAATCAAGCAGAAGCGGCTGGGTCTAGCGGAGCACAAGTTCGCACCGTTCGACCTAGATCCGAAACTTGACGCGGAAATTGCCGAAATGTTTCACGGTTCGCTGAAACAGTGAGGCTTTTGCTAGATACTCACATCGCGGTGTGGGCGGTCGTCAATGATGATCGGTTGACCCAAAAGGCTCGGTCGTTGATCGAGACCGAAGACGACATCTGTGTCTCGATCGCAAGTGTCTGGGAGATTGCAATCAAGTATTCGATCGGGCCCCGGACAGCTGGTACGTTACCAATTTCAGGGGCTGAGGCTCATACCTGCTTCGTCGACGCCGGTTTCGTCCTTGTGCCGATCGAACAAAAGCATATCGCGAAGCTGGAACAACTACCTTGGTTCCACCGCGATCCGTTCGATCGGCTTCTCGTCGCGACGGCCATGACGTCAAAGCGATGGCTCCTCACGCAAGATGCGGCACTGTTTGCATATTCTGACAGCGTACTTTCAGCGTAGGGAATTGCTGATCACTTCGGTTCGTCGATCTTGATGTCGGCAGAGTAGGTGTAATCGGCCTTGAATATTGGCCGTTCGAGCTTGTTGGCCAGAGCGAAAATGCTACGCACCGGTAGCCCAGCGGTGGGATCGACGTAGAACATCCGCAGCGGCCGGGCCTCGTCGGCAAGCGCTTTTTGAGCTTTCTCTTTCGCGTCCGGGCTCATATCGCGCGGACCGGCCTGGGCGTCGTTCTCGATGCGGTAGGCGATCAATTCGCGGCCGTCGATCGAAGTCGAGCCGAGGCACGCGACAGTGCCGATCGTGCCAGCATCATCGCCCATGATCTCGTCGCGTTGGGCGATCATGTCCTTCGTGATATCGGTTGCGAGTGGGACCCACGCGTCGCCGTCCTTCGACCACGCCTTGCCGCCGATCAGCACCGTCTCCGATTTTTTGTCGGGCGAAATCGCCAGCGCCGTGACTTGGCGCATCCGGTCGGGCTGGCTGAATTCGACCGTCATTTTGAGCGGCCCCTGCTCGCTCAACATCGAGCTGACCATGCGGAACGCGTCGGCCTTGCGCTGCTTGGCGAGGGCGGCAAGCACCTCCTCCTTGCAGTCGGCCGCAGCGGGGGCGGCGAGTGCCAGAGCGGCGAATGTGGAGATCAGGCCGACCGAGATGCGCGAGAAGAACGACATGAGATCAGTGCCTTCAAGGAATGACGATGATGCGCTTTTGGCTCTTGCGACTACCGGCGGCTGGCCGGTACGGCGTCGGGCGCCTCGATCTTGGGGTTGGCCGGGTAGCTGTAGGTCGACGCCATCAAGGGTGCAGTTGACGAAGAGCCAGCCGACGCTGGCTCGCCGACCAGATTGAACGCAGGCAATCCGGTAACAGCATCGACGAGAACCGTGCGGGCCAGCATGGGGTTATCGGGACCAGCGGGCTTGGATGGATCGGCAAGGCTTGCCGTTGTCATGTAGGCAACGAATTCAGCGCCATCGCGCGTGACCTTGCCAGCACACGTGAACGACTGCCCTACTTTGGCCGGTTGGCCGAGCGTGGCGGCCACGTCCGACGTCACCGATTGGGCGAACTGGGGGTAAAGTTCCTGAAACCCGCCACCCTGGTTGGCCCACGCCCAACGCCCGATCGCGATCGTCTCGAGCGGAGCGGGCTGGCCTGGAACCACGACGGTGTTGTGCATTTTGTCAGGGGCAACGAACAGGAACGTGTTGACGATCTCGCCCTGCGGACCGGGTTGCCTCGTTACAACTTGATAGCCGACGCCGGTGCGCTGCTTTTCAAACGCCGCCGCCACATCCTTGGCGCAGTCCTGGTTGGCGATGGCGGGAATTGACGTTGCAATTATTCCGGCCGCAACGGCCGTAGCGAGGCGTGCAGCGGTAGCGGCCGCTGTCGTGAATTGGGTCCGGCTCATGCGTCTGGTCTCACAGGAAATAGTGCAAAGCGGCGTGTGAATCTTCCGAAAAGCGAGATCCGACATAGGCACAAAGCTGCACATGCGCCGCTTAAACTTGGGAAAGGTTGCGTAACGATCGGCACGGAACGCGCCAATCGACCTAATTCGCGGCAGCGGTTCGGCTGTCGAGTTTACCTGTGGCCGCCGCGGTCAGCGCCGCAGGGCCAGCTGTTGCTGCCAAGGCCTCGGGGACGATCCACCCCGTCCACGTCGCCGCCCGAACTGGAAGGCTGCAAACCAACCGGCCGCTCGTCATGTTGCATGTGCGATCGATCAGCCCGCTGGCGATTTCGCGACGGTCGTGGCGAAGGAGCCGAAGATCGACCGGCTGCAAAGCGGCGGGCGCGGAGCCGATCTCGACGTCGCGGTAGACACAGACCAGCGAACGGGCACACGAGCCAGCGCGGCTGCCGAGCGTGTTGCCCGGCCCGAGCGCAACGCCGCGTGGCATCGGCGAGGCCGGACGGTCGGCGCCGCGGCCAACGTAACACGTGCCGCCGATGCACAACACCGGGTCAGCCGTGGTCGTGCCGGGCCGATCGATGCCGCGGCCACCGTTGGCTAAGGCGAGGATAACGGTTGCCCGCGTCGGTTGAGCTGCCGCTACGGCCGGCGCGGCCGCTGGCTCCGTCACAGCAGCGGTGCGGGCATCGAGTTTGGCCTGGAGCCGGTCGGCTTCGGCCGCCTTCGCCGCGCGGGCCGCGCGTAATTTTTCGACGATGCGCAACGTCTCGGCCTCACGCTCCGCCTGCTGCGTCTGGCGAAGGGCGTCAGCAGCGTCGCGCTCGGCGCCATTAGTCGATGCGGCCGCGATCTCCTCCGCCTTCGACACGTCGGCTTTCATGACATCTGCACGAGCAGCGGCCTCGGTGGCGAGGCGGAGCTGTTCAGCCTCGCGCGCCTCAGCCGCGCGGGCTTCGACTGCGCGGGCTTCGACTGCGCGCGCTTCGACTGCGCGGGCAATACCGGCCTCGCGCGCCTCACGGTCACGGGTCTCACGGTCTCGGGTTTCAGTGTCTCGGGTCTCAGCATCTCGGGTCTCGGCCTCGAGACGCGCGCGAGTGAGAATGTCGAGTTCGTCCCTGCGGCGTTGATCGGCCGCTTGACGCGCTGCGATCTCGGACTTGCGCCTGGCCTCTGCCGCGCGACGGCGGGCTTCAGCGGCCTCGGCTTCGGTGCGAGCCTTCGCGGCGCTTGCATCGGAGGACGAGGCCGCAAACTTCTCGGCGATAGCATGCGCGGGGTTGCTGGACGCCTGACCTGCGGGGCTCGGTGACGTTTCGGCCTGGACCGAACACCCACCGAAAACGACGATCGCAACGCCGCACAACAGCGGCCCGAGTTGCCTCGCGGGTGTCCCGAAAGGGCGCACTCGATGCGGCTTGAAGCGCCTTGGTGAAGTATCAGGCCGGTGGCGACAATCCTTGGTGGCACTCTGTCGGTGTGCAATGCCTAGCCCGGCACGATGATGCCGTTATCCTGGCGTTGTTGAGACGACATCGCGTTTGAATGGCGGCTGAACGTTGGTATCGATCCGCCTCAATCTGTGGCGGCGAGGATGGCCCGGAGACCCTCCCGATAATTCGAATACCGCGGCCGCCAGCCGAGGTCGCCCTTCGCGCGGGCGTTGCTGGCGCGCTTGTTCTCGGCATAAAAGCTCGCGCCCATCGGCGAAAGCTGCGCCATCTCGAACGGAATTTCAGGCGGCACCGGCAGGCCCATCAACTCGGCGGCGTATGCCACGACATCCTGCGGCGGTGCGGGCTCGTCATCGGTGACGTTGTAGATGCGGTGCCGCGGCCGACCGTCGAATGCGGCCTCGACCACGCCCGCAATGTCTTCGACATGGATGCGGTTGAACACCTGCCCCGGCTTGACCACCCGCCGTCCCGTGCCCGCGCGCAGGTTGTCGATCGCGCTCGATCCGGGGCCATAGATGCCAGCCAAGCGAAAGATGAGCACCTCCTGGCCAGACCGTTGCCCGAGGGCGAGCCAAGCCGTCTCGGCGTCGACGCGGCGGCGGCTACGGTCGGATTGCGCGCGAAGTTCGCTGGTCTCGTCGACCCAGTCGCCAGACCAGTCACCATAGACACCAATCGTCGACAAATAGGCGATGCTACGGATCGAGCGGCTGGCGACGATCGCGTCGGCAAAGGCGGCCAGCACGGGGTCGCCCCCCGTGGCGCGACCCGCAGACAAACCGGGATCGCCGTCGGATCGAGGCGGCGCTGACACGACGAGATGCGTCGCCTCGGTAAAGGCCGGGTCGGCTTGCGAGAACGGCAACGCTTTGTAGCCGGCCGCTTGAATGCGCGCGAGCCCGTCAGGCCGCGTGGACGTGGCCGACACGTGCCAACCCCGCAGCGATAGGCGGGCGGCAAGTGCCGTCGCGCTGTAGCCGAGGCCAAGACATAGGAGGTGATTGGGTACGGTCACGGGCGGTTCAAATCAATCGATGGCTGGGGATGAGGTACGCCCAGCATGCCGCGTTCGACGAGACAGCGGAAGCAATTTCAAGCGGCCAGCCGCGCACGCGGGTGCTTTCTGGCAGGCCTGACGATAACCATACGACAATATTCGAGATTGCCGACTTATCCCCGCCGGCTCGGCTGGCTGTATCCTGGTCCAGTCCTGTCCATGGGGTCCAGATCGCGAGCTGGGCGGTCTGGGACAGGCCTGTCGTCGGCGTTCGGGTGCCCATCAGCTGGCCCTGGATGCAGATGCGGTGCGTCGCGAGAGGCACCAAACGGCCGGGTCGGGGATGGCCCGGGCGGCATCGGCATCACCGGCGATAGCGGCGGAGCTGGAGTGCGGTCGGCGAGCTTTAAAACCGATGCGGCACACCTGGCCCACATCCCGCAATTTTCTTGACTGTCACGGGCCAGCCCGCTCCGCCGGACCCCTAAGGTTCACGCCACCACACGCATCAGCGCGTGGTGGGGACCGGCGTATTCGATTCGACCAGCCACAGTTGGAGATCAACACCGCGCGAAATTTCCGTAAACAGATCCGACGTATCCGCGTCGCCGATTTTGTCAGCCAGTTCGATAGCTTCGCGTGCCGATTGGCCAAACGCTGCCAGGGAGCCTGCGACCGCAAAAATGTGCTCGGGTGAGTTGGCGATGCCGTGCGCGTAGGGAACCAGAAACGACCGTTCGACCACGCCCTTGAGAGTGCCCTGTGCCGTGCCACCAAGCCCACCGACGCGCTCGGCGATCTGATCCGAATAACCCGCGACTTCCTCGGCGACCTTGTCGAAAAGCTCGTGAATACCAATGAATCCTGGACCACGGACATTCCAATGGGCCTGCTTGACCTGCGCGTGCAGATCAATCGATGCCGCCAAATGCTTATTCAGCAGATCGATCGACTGCGACCGGATCGTTTCTGGCAGCGTGTTGTGTGTCGTGTGCATAATGAATTTGACCTTATGAAAAAACATCGGCCTCGAGAGATGGTGCAATTCGGCGGCAAAGCTTCCGCTAAGAAAGTTCCGCCGCCGAAAAGTTTGATCAAGCCATGATGGCGTCGTCCACGCGCGTGTTTAGTTCAGAGCGCGGCACTGGCGGAGCCGCTGGCGCCAATAGACCGAACCGGTGGCATTGGCCTTGCGCCGCAACCAGCTGCAGTCACCGTGGTAATACCCATCATAGAAGTAAAATGGCAGCCCGCCGAAAACAAACCGGGTTCCACGGCGGTTATTATATCGACCCCCAACAATCCGGTTACGGTTGTTGATGGTGCGATTGACGCGCTTTTCGACTGTCACGGCTCGGTTCACATTCGGAACCCGAACCCTGACGTTGACGTCGCCCTGAGCCGCGCGGTTGATTGCCCGCTGGCCGCCACCATCGCCGCTACGAGCCGCGCGGTTGATCGCGCGCTGGCCGCCACCACCGC
>JAWXCP010000178.1:0-3997 GCA_034408685.1 Hyphomicrobium aestuarii
CGATGTCATCACCGCCCCGATGACCGACAGCGCGACGGCCGACGCTGCACCGGCAGCCTGACCACTTCTGATGGTCTGATCCCAAGACCACGTCACAACGCGGTCAACGGCACAATCCCACAAGCAATCCGGGCACCGGCAGACCTCAGCTGGTGCCTGTTTCCGTTTGGCGGCTGACCGCGTCCGCGCTGTCGATTGTGTCTTTGAACCGTTCAGCCCCGGTACAGCTAACGAGCTGCAATATCAGCAACATCAGGAGCCGCTGCGGGTCGATCATCAGTCCTCGACGTGGCGATCCTGCACCGCCCGGCGCGCTTCCCACAGGGCGCATGCCAGCCTGCCGGATGGTGTCGCCACAAAAAGAAGGACCAGACCCGAATGATCAAGTTGTCGTTTCCAGTCGGCCCTGCAGCCAGGACACTGGCCGCCACCGCTATCCTCGCTTTCATCCCCTTAACTTCGGCCGAAGCTCAGCGGTATCGCGACGGCGATCACCATCGCTTCGAGCGCCACGAGCGCCACGACCGGTACGAGCGGCACGACTACGACCGCAGTGGTTTCCGCTGCGTCGCCGAGGCCCGTCGATTGGGTGGCGACGGCCCGCCGATCCCTGGCATTCGGGGTCGCGCGTTTGGTCGGGGCGCCTGCGGCGAAGCATTGAGCGAGTGCAATTTTGAACTCAACCGTTACCGTCGCCAAACGGGCGATGCGCCGTACGCTCGCTGCGTCATCATCCGCCGGGGCTGATGGCATCGGACCAAGTGCGAGGGGCGCTTCGCCCCCTCGCGACCCCAGACGAGGGCTGAGCCCTCGACCCACTGTAAACAAGGATACTTGCAGGGCTACTTACGCGACCGGCTTTTGCTTCTTATCCTTTGGCGGCTTGACCGGCTTCGACGCGGCTTCGGCCTCGACGACGGGCTCGACATAGCGCGGGAACACGCCAACTGGCGTCGGCAGCGTCAGTCCTGGCTGCAATCGGCCCGCCGCGCCGAGGTTTGCGAACGTTCGCTGCTCGGGCGATTGCGCGAGCAGGTCGAGCAATTTGCCAGCCGACGTTGGCACAGCTGGCTGGATCAGGATCGCCAACTGCCGGACGACCTCGGCCGTCACGTAGAGGATCGTCCCCTTGCGCTCCAACGAATGGCTCTTGTCGAACGGCTTCTCGCCAGCGAAATACCGGTCGCCATCGCCGATCACGCTCCACACCGCATCAAGCCAGGCCTTGATCGCCTGGGTATCCATCGCCGCGCGAGCCTGCGCGTAGAGCCCGTCGGCGGCGGCCAGCATCGCCGTGTCCGCATCCGTCAAGTCGACCGGGGCTGGCACCACGCCTTCGAAATTCTTGGCGATCATCGACAGCGAGCGTTGCGCGAGATTGCCGATGCCGTTGGCGAGGTCGGCGTTCATGCGCGTGATGATCGCCTCGTTCGAATAGCTACCGTCTTGGCCGAAGGCGACCTCGCGCAGGAAGAAATAGCGCACCGGATCGAGCCCGTAGGCAGCGACCAGATCGAACGGGTCGAGCGTATTGCCGACAGATTTACTCATCTTTTCGCCGCGGTTCAGCACAAACCCGTGCGAAAAAATCCGCTTTGGCAACAGCACGCCAGCCGACATCAGGAACGCTGGCCAATAGACCGCGTGGAACCGCGTGATGTCCTTGCCGATCACGTGGACATCGGCTGGCCAATGGCCCCATCGCGGATTATTTTCGTCAGGAAATCCGCAGCCGGTGATGTAGTTCGTCAGCGCATCGACCCAGACGTACATGACGTGGCCTGGCTGGCCCGGCACCGGGATGCCCCAATCTAGCGTGGTGCGCGACACGGATAAATCCTGCAAACCGCCGCGCACAAAGCTAACGATCTCGTTGCGGCGCTCGGGCGGGAGAATGAACTCCGGATGCGCCTCATAGTGGGCGAGCAATGGCGCTTCATACTTTGATAGTCTGAAAAAGAACGTCTCCTCCTCGGTCCACTCGACCGGCGTGCCCTGACCACCGACCCGCACGCCATCGTCGCGCACCGTGGTCTCGTCCTCGCCGTAATAGGCCTCATCGCGCACCGAATACCAGCCCGCATACACCTTCTTGTAGATGTCGCCATTGGCCTCCATCCGCCGCCAGATCTCCTGGCACGAGCGGGCGTGCCGTTCCTCGGTGGTGCGGATGAAGTCGTCGTTCGATAGCCCGAGCGTGGCCGCCATCTGGGCAAACCGCGCGGCGTTCCGGTCGGCCAATTCGCGCGGGGTAATGCCCTCTTTGGCCGCTGTCTGCTTCATCTTGAGGCCGTGCTCGTCGGTCCCGGTCAGGAAGAACACGTCGCGCCCGTCGAGCCGCTCGAAGCGCGCGATCGTATCGGTCGCAATCGCCTCGTAGGCGTGCCCGATGTGGGGGACGCCGTTGGGATAGCTGATCGCCGTCGAGATAAAGAATTTTTGGCGGGCGGATTGGTCTGGCATGGCGGGTCCTGGAGCGTGAGCGGCTCGTCATAGCGCCAAGGCCGCGAGATTGCACGCGGGCGGTGTTGAGTGGGCGGGCGGGGTGCGCCGATGCCGCCGCCGTGGTAGGCTCACGCCATTGACCAACAGCAATTGCCGGGGGTTCGCATGTCGTCTCGTCGCATGACCGTCTTTCTGTCCTCGACCGAGGCGGAGTTCGAGCCATTTCGCGACGCCATCATCGCCCACATGGCCACGCTCGACCATTTTTTGTGCGACCACATGCGCAACTTCGGCTCGCGCGATTCCGGCGCGGTCGCCCTGTGCCACGAGCGCGTGCGTGGTGCTGACGTGTTACTTGGACTAACGGGGTTCTATCGCGGCTGGGAGCCGCCTGGCGACAACCGCCAGCGATCGATTACCGAAATGGAATACGACTGGGCGGCCGATGGCGACACGTCGCGATTGATGTTCGTGCTGCCAGACGACAAAGCAATGGCCGCACCCGCCCAACCTCCAGAACTCGCAGCGCGTCAAAAAGTGTTCCGATCGCGGGTGCTGGCCGACAATACGGTCGATCAGCGGATCTTGCGCGGCGACCTCGCTGACCCAGCCAATTTCGCCGCCGCTGTGATGACCGCGCTGGCCAACATCACCTATCGCGAACTCATCAAGGCGACTCAGGCCAGCGCATCGGTGCTAGCCGGGCAACGGCCACCAGCGACCGCTGCCCCACTGGCGCAGAAACGCTCCATTTTCGGCTGGCTATTTGGCAGCCCGACGGCCGCCACCGGCCGCGAGCGCGACATCGCGGCCTATCAAAAGACGCGCACGCCGGGCCAGCTGCCGCCACCGCCAGCGCCAGTAGCAAAACCAGTGCCGTCACCAGACGCCCCGGCCGATATAGCCCCGACGCTGGCCGCCTTCGCGGCCGACCCGGCCTATGCCGCGCTGTTTGCCGACCCCGCCGCTTTCGACATCGCCAAGTTGGAAGCGGCCGTCGTGGCACGCGGCGACGAACGGCAACGCGTCGCGAACGACCAATTGCAAAGCGAGCGCCGCGCGGCGGCGTCCGACTATAGTCGCCTCGCCGAACTGACCGGTTTCTTCGACATCGAAAAGGCCCGGCGCTACTGGGGCCTCGCTTATGCCGCCGATCCCACGGACGGCTTTGCGCTCCACCAATACGCCGAGCGCTGTGTCGCCTCCGGCCGCACCGCCGAGGCTGAGGCCGCTTTCGCGAGGTTCGATCCCGTTGCTGCCGCGGCCGCCAACCTACGCGGCGCGTATTGGGCGCAACTCGGCTACGGCGATTTGTGCTGCAGCCAAGGTGATTTGACCCTAGCAAGCCAAGCTTTTGTCGGCGCGCGCGATATCGCCAACCGGGAGGCGAAAGCCAACCCGAGCGATTTAAGTTGGCAACGCGATCTCTCCGTCTCACATGAGCGGATCGGCAACGTCCTCGTCGCCCAAGGCAATCTCCCCGCCGCCCTCAAAGCCTTCAACGCCGCCCTCGCCATCGCCCAACGGCTCGCCACCGCCGACCCCGGCAACG
>JAWXCP010000179.1:0-13863 GCA_034408685.1 Hyphomicrobium aestuarii
GCACCTGGGCCGACGACGTCTCGCTGGTCTCGATCGCCGCCAGTTTGCCAACGTCGAGGCGAGGCTCGATCTCGATCAGCCGCTCGGTGGCGAGGATCGCGGCTGCGGCCTCCTTGGCCGTGGACACGCCGAGGCTTGCCCCGCGCACGTAGCGCAGCGCCTTGGGTTCACCGAGTTCGCTCCAAATGCGCGAACACACCACGACGACGATCGCCGCCGCGTCAGCATGCGGGCTGGTGTTGCCCGACGTCAGCGGGCCGTTGCCGGAAAATGGCGACAGAGCTTCGAGATCGCCATCGTCGAGATCGCGCGGGAGTTCGTCACGCGCTTCCTCGGTCGCCTGCTTCAACGGGACGATTTCACCAGCAAAGCGGCGCTGCTGGCGCGCCTCGATCGCGGCCCGGTGGGATGCCAGCGCGACCATGTCGAGCGCCGAGCGGGACAGCTGATATTCCCGCGCCAACCGCTCGGATGCCTCGAAATACTGCGGCTCGTCGCCGGTGTCGGACGTGGCCGGCTCATAGCCGATGAAGCGCGGCATCTGATGGAGATTCTTGGGCCGTGCGATCCGCCACGGTGCGGTCGAAAGCGCTTCGGCACCGCCAGCGACCATCACATCGCAATCTCCCGCCATGATCGACCGGCAGGCGATCATAATAGCGTCGAGGCCACCGGCGCACTGCCGGTCGACGGTCATAGCGTCGGCCCGGCCGGACAGGCCGGCAGCAAGCGCAATCAGGCGGGCAGGGTTGGATGGTTCGGTCGCGTTGCCGAGGATCAAGCCGTCGACGATAGCCGAATTAACCCTGCAGTCGGCGAGAGCAGTCGCGATGACCGGCGCGGTCAGGTCCTCGATCCGCCGCCGTCCATGGAGACCGCCGACGCGGCCGACGGCGGTTCGTCGGGCGGCAATAATGTAGGCGCTCCGCTGAGCCATCGTGTCAGCCGTGTCCTTTACTCAAACAAAAGCGAAGTTCATGTCCAAAGGCGCGCCAAAGCGGCATTGACCGGAATCCAGTGGTCCGGAAATCGGGCATTCCGGTCATAGGTCGACGGTGCCGACTTCGAACGTCCGCAAACGAAATCAGAGGATGGTGGCGAAATCGGGTTCATCGACGAACCAGCTGGCGGCAAAGGCGCAAACGGCGCGTGCGAAACGTAAATAATAACATAGCTTTACGTCTCCGTTCGAAGAACGGTACGGGGGCACAAGATCCGGGTGCAGCGAAGCGCAAGGCGCGATTATGGCGAGGCCATCGGCACGTCACAATCAAGCTTGGGTCGCCATGGCGCGCTCGGCCTCCTCGTAGGCGTCAGCGGCTGCGAGCCAAGCCTCCTCGGCCTCGGCGAGTGCCTTGGCCATTTGTCCGCGATCGATGGTCAGCCGCTTGGCCTTCCCCGGATCGCGCGCGTAGAGGTCGGCATCGCCCAGCGCCGCATCGATTTTCGCGACATCCGCGTTGAGTTTTTCGACGGCCTTCTCGGCCGCCTGCATCGTCTTCTTAAGTGGCGCGAGTTCGCTCCGCCGCTGTGCCGCAACTCTGCGGTCGTCTGCACGCCGGTCGGCGCCGGCCGCAGGGGTGATCGCGCTGCGGTTGCCGCTTTCAGACCGCCCGCCGCGCTCGGCCAGCAGTGCCGCGCTGTAGGCATCGAGATCGCCGTCGTATGATCGAACGGTGCCGTTACCGACGATCCACAGCCGATCGGCCGATGCTTCGATCAGGCGCCGGTCATGGCTGATCAGGATCACCGCGCCGTCGTATTCCGCCAGAGCCTGGATCAACGCCTCGCGACTGTCGATGTCGAGGTGGTTTGTCGGCTCGTCGAGGATCAACAGATGCGGACCGTGGAACGCGGTCAACGCCAACAGCAGACGCGCCTTCTCGCCGCCCGAAAGATGGCTGCACTTGGTGTCGGCCTTCGCGCTGGAAAAGCCGAACGTGCCAAGTTTGGTGCGCTTTTCGGCTTCCGTCGCCTCCGGCATCAACTTGGCGATGTATTCATAGGGCGTGGCGTCTTCGGACAAATCGTCGAGCTGATGCTGAGCAAAATACCCGACGTCGATTTTGTTCGCCCCGAACACCTTGCCCGTCATCGACGGAATTCGCCCGGCAATCAGCTTGGCAAACGTCGATTTGCCGTTGCCGTTTTGCCCGAGCAACGCGATCCGGTCATCGTGGTCGATCCTGAGGTTCAGCCGCGACAACACCGGCGTCGCGGAATAGCCCACCGCCGCGTCTTCCATCCGGATCAGCGGGCTCGCCAGCTCCTTTTGTGGAGACGGCAGCACGATCGGCGCGACAGAACTGTCGGCTTCGGCAAAGATCGGCTTCATCTTGGCCAGCAGCTTGACCCGGCTCTGAGCCTGCGCGGCCTTGGTCGCCTTGGCCTTGAACCGGTCGACGAACGCCTGGATGCGCCGCCGTTCATCGTCCTGGCGCTTCTTGGCCTTCAGATTGTGCGACAGGTTCTCCGCGCGCCGCTCCTCGAACGCATCATAGCCGCCCGGATAAAGCGTCAGCTTGTGCCGGTCGAGGTGCAAGATCATGCCCACAGACCGGTTCAAAAGATCGCGATCATGGCTGACGATGACGATCGTGTGTGGGTAACGCTCGAGCTCCTTTTCGAGCCACAGAGCGCCTTCGAGATCGAGATAGTTGGTCGGCTCGTCGAGTAGCAGCACCTCGGGCTGCAAGAACAGCACGGAGGCAAGGGCAGCCCGCATCCGCCAACCACCCGAGAACGCCGAACACGGCCGGTTCTGTGCGGCTTCGTCGAAGCCGAGACCGGACAGGATTTGCGCCGCCCGCGCAGGCGCCGCATGCGCGCCGATGTCGGCAAGCCGTTGATGGATATCGGCAATACGCTGCGGGTCGGTGGCGGTATCGGCCTCTGACAACAGCCCTGCCCGTTCGGCGTCGGTCGAAAGCACCCAGTCGACGATAGTCGTCGTCCCGCCCGGCGCCTCTTGCGCAACGTGGCCGAGGCGGTGGCCGCGCGCGATCTCGATCCCGCCGGTTTCCGGCGCCAGTTCACCAAGGATTAGTTTCAACAGCGTTGTCTTGCCGGTCCCGTTGCGGCCAACTAGGCCGACCTTGTGGCCGTAAGGGATCGTCGCGCTCGCCTGATCAAAGATGAGGCGGCCCTCGATGCGGTAGGTCAGTTCGGTGATTTGCAGCACGGTGCCCAACGGGGACGATTGAGATGTTCCGGTTGGCTAGTTGAGTTTACCGCCCCCGTGAAGCCCCGACGAAACCGTGAAGCCCCGACGAAACCGGGAAGAGCCGTGCGCCCTCAGCCACGCAGGCCGACGCGCGCCGGAAGTGGGGCCGTTGCAGCGCGGAGGCGTAACGTTGGCTTGACGCTGGCACCGAAAAAGGTGCGCTGCGGCAAAACAGACCCCTTGATGTCGGACAAATTGACGCTACAGTGTGTCATGAAATGCTGACACTTTGCCCTGCGCCGTGAACTGTGGCAGCGGGCCTCTTGGCGGAGCAAACTGTCTCACGGCGAAGCCGAATACGGCCGCCGTTCGTATCGACTGTGACGACACTGCGTACAGGAGGCGCGACCACCATGACCGAAAAACCCCTTCTCGACAGCGTGAGGTCGCCCAGCGATTTACGCAACTTGAACGAGAACCAGCTCCCCCAACTCGCCGAAGAGTTACGCCGCGAGACGGTCGAGGCGGTGTCGGTCACGGGCGGCCACCTCGGCGCGGGTCTCGGCGTGGTCGAGCTGACGGTCGCGCTTCACTACGTATTCGACACGCCCGATGACCGCGTCATCTGGGACGTCGGCCACCAAGCCTACCCGCACAAAATCCTCACCGGCCGCCGCGACCGTATCCGGACGCTACGCCAGCCCGGCGGACTGTCAGGCTTTACCAAGCGCAACGAAAGCCCTTACGATCCGTTCGGAGCGGCCCATTCCTCGACGTCGATATCGGCGGGCCTCGGCATGGCGGTGGCCCGCGATCTCGATGGTCGAACCAACGATGTGATTGCCGTCATCGGCGACGGCGCCATGAGTGCTGGCATGGCCTATGAGGCCATGAACAATGCCGGCGCCCGCGACAGCCGATTAATCGTGATCTTGAATGATAACGAGATGTCGATCGCCCCGCCAACCGGGGCGCTCTCGTCATACCTCACCCGCGTAACATCGAGCGGCTCGTATCTCTTCCTCCGCGACGCCGCCAAACAGCTCGCCAAACGGCTCCCAAAGAAATGGGAGCGCCGCGCGGCCCGCGTCGAGGAGTATACCCGCTCGCTCTGGCAAGGCGGAGCCTGGTTCGAAGAACTCGGCTTTTACTACGTTGGCCCGATCGACGGGCACGATTTCGACAAGCTACTGCCAGTCTTGAAAAACGTGCGGGATTGCAAGCAAGGCCCGATCCTCGTCCATGTCAAGACGCGCAAGGGCAAGGGCTATGCCCCAGCCGAAGCCTCGCCGGACTGCTATCATGGCGTCAACACGTTCGACGTGGCGACGGGCGTCCAGGTGAAGCCGAAGTCGACGGCCCCGTCCTACACCAAGGTGTTCGCCCAGAGCCTTATTGCGCAGGCCGAGATCGACCCCAAAATCGTCGCGGTGACGGCCGCCATGCCCGGCGGAACCGGGCTCGACACGTTCGGGGCGCGCTTTCCCGATCGGACGTTCGATGTCGGCATTGCCGAACAGCACGCTGTGACGTTCGCAGCCGGTCTCGCGACCGAGGGCTATAAACCGTTCGCGGCGATCTATTCGACGTTCCTGCAGCGCGGCTACGACCAAATCGTACACGACGTGGCCCTCCAGAAACTGCCGGTCAGGTTTGCGATCGACCGGGCCGGGTTCGTCGGCGCCGATGGGGCGACCCACGCCGGGACATTCGACATGGCCTACCTCGGCTGCCTACCGCACTTCGTCATCATGGCCGCCGCCGACGAAGGCGAACTCGTCCACATGGTGGCAACCTCGGCCGCAATCGACGACCGGCCGAGCGCGTTCCGCTATCCCCGTGGCGACGGCTATGGCGTCGAAATGCCCACAGTCGGCGTACCGCTCGAGATCGGTCGCGGCCGGATCGTGCGTGAAGGCAACGGCCGCGTCGCCTTGCTATCGATAGGCACCCGGTTGCGCGAATGCCTGAAGGCCGCCGACGCGTTGGCCAGCCTCGGGCTGTCGACCACCGTCGCCGACGCCCGCTTCATGAAACCGCTCGACCACGACCTCATACGCCAGCTGGCGCGCAACCACGAGGTGCTGGTGATGGTCGAGGAAGGCTCGATCGGCGGCTTCGGCAGCCATGTGTTGCAGTTCCTCGCCGCCGACGGGCTGCTCGATCGTGGCCTCAAAGTCCGCAGCCTCGTGATGCCCGACGCCTTCATCGATCACGGCAAGTACGAAACGATGTACGAGGCCGCTGGTCTCAACGCGGGCGGGATCGTCGCGGCGGCGTTTG
Organism: Hyphomicrobium aestuarii; assembly: GCA_034408685.1. Classification (GTDB taxonomy): domain Bacteria; phylum Pseudomonadota; class Alphaproteobacteria; order Rhizobiales; family Hyphomicrobiaceae; genus JANXVY01. The sequence goes on from JAWXCP010000179.1 coordinate 5,447, forward strand.
CAGCTCTCGGCCAGGAATTGGCCCCAGCCGCACGCGGGGAAGCCATGGCGGGAGCGGTAGCTTAGCTACTGTCTAATCGGATCTTGAAACCAGCCGATGCTCGGGCATCGGCTGGTTGATCGACGTGTTTATTTGCAACACGGCACGGCACGGCCCGGCCCGGCCGACTTACTTCACCGTGATCGTGATAACCTCGGACTGCACGATCGGGTCGTGCGGGATATGGTTGTGGTCCCCAAGCACAAGTTGCAGCGTGTGCTTTCCGGCCGGGAGCGTGATCTCAGCTTCGGTTTGGCCTTTACCGTAATGCTTATGCGTATCGTCGGCAGGAATGCCAGCTTTGGGGTCGGCCAGTTTCTGGTTGATCAGGAGGTGGTGGTGCCCAGAGTTGGGCTTCTCAGTACCGGCTGGAGAGATTTCCATGCCAGAGAGACCAAACTTGACCTTGAACGGGCTGGAAACCGTGTCGCCATTCTTCGGCTCGACGAACGAAACCTTGGCGCCAGCTGGCGCTTTGGACAGATCCTGCGCAGAAACGGCGAGGCTCGAGAGCCCGACTGCCGCGATGGCCAGAACCGAGACGATTGCTTTCTTCATAGTTGCTCTCCCTAGATAACCGATGACCGAACGGGCACGGTTCCATGCCTTATACGCCCGGAACATGGCGATGTTAACTACGCTGAGGATTGGAGGCCGGACCTGAACAGCGACCGACTGAGCGACCCTCCGGCACAAACAACACAACGCCTCGATGTTGCACTCGTCTCGCGCGGGTTCGTCACGACGAGATCCCGCGCGCGCGACCTCGTTCTGCGCGGCCGTGTCGAAGTTGATGGGCAGATTGTGACCAAACCAGCGCAATCGGTCGTTGGCGCGGCGGTCTTATTCGTCACCGCAACCGACGAAGTGCGCATGGTTTCGCGCGGCCGCTTGAAACTGGTCGCCGCCCTCGACACCTTCGGCTTCGATCCTACAGGCCTCGCTTGCCTCGATGTCGGCGCATCGACCGGCGGCTTCACAGAGGTGCTGTTGGAGCGCGGCGCAAAAAAGGTCTACGCCGTCGACGTCGGGACCGGGCAATTGCACCCGCGCTTGGCCCAAGACCCGAGGGTCACGAGCATGGAAGGCCGCGACGTGCGAATGCTGACACATGCCGATCTGGCAGAGGCGCCCGATGCGATCGTTGCCGATGTCAGCTTCCTGTCGCTGACCAAGGCGCTACCGGCCGCCCTGACACTCGCCGCCGTTGGCGCGTGGCTGGTCGTCCTCGTCAAGCCGCAGTTCGAAGCTGGTCCGCAGAACGTCTCGAAATCCGGGATTGTCCGCGACGAACGTATCCGGCTGGCGACCGTCGACCATATCGCGGCATGGCTCGAGGCATCGGGATGGCACCCAACCTCGCCGATCCCGTCGCCGATAACGGGTGGCGAGGGCAACATCGAGTATCTGCTCGGCGCGCGGCGCAAGGAGCACCGCGACCATGGCTGATGGGGATCGAAATGCAGCCGAACGTTTGACCATTGACCGTCTCGGCCACGAAGGCGACGGCATCGCAGCGACCGCAGACGGATCACCCGTCTTCGTGCCCTATGCCGCCCCTGGCGACGTCGTGCGCGCGACCGTCCACGGCACGCAGGGCACGATTGTCGAGATCATCGCGCCAAGTGACACGCGAACCGCCGCCATCTGCCGGCATTTCGGCACCTGCGGTGGCTGCGCCATGCAGCACATCAAGCCCGCCACCTACACCGCGTGGAAAACAGCGGTTGTCTCCGGCGCCCTGGCCCAGCACGGACTGACACCAGCCATCGCGCCCATGGTGACAGCACCGATCGGCTCGAGGCGGCGCGCGGTGCTGGGTGCAAAGCGCGGCCCACATGGCATTATCGTCGGCTTCCACGAGCGCCGCGAACACCGCATTTTCGACGTGCACGAATGTCCCGTGCTGCGCCCAGCACTCGTCGAGAAACTGCCAGCGCTGCGCGATCTCGCCGACGTCCTGCTGCCGCGGTTTCCCGGTCGGTCCGAGGCGAAAACCGGCGACGGCTTGCGCTTCATCGCGACAGAGACAGACAACGGCATCGATGTCGTTGTCGAGGGCGGCGGCACCGCACCGGAGCCAGAAATACGGGAAAAAATCGCACTGATTGCGCGCAACGCCCAGTTGCTACGCGTATCGCTCGACCGCGATCCACTCTACGTTGCCGCCGAGCCGACCATTCGCTTCGGCACGGCTGATATCGCGCCGCCACCGGGCGTATTTCTGCAAGCCGTTCCCGAGATCGAACGGGCGATGGCCGCCTGCATCGGCGACGCGCTGACGATCAGGCGAGGCAAATTCAAGCCCGCCGTCAAACGCGTGGCCGACCTCTATTGCGGGGTGGGAACGTTCACCTTCCCGATGGCGGCGATCGCCGAAGTGCTGGCGGTCGACAGCGACAAGCGCGCCATCGCAGCGCTCGAAGCAGCCTACCGTCGCGCCCAGGGACTGAAGCCGGTCAGCACGCTCGCACGCGACCTGTTCCGCGACCCGCTGTCGACACGCGAACTCGACGCTTTTGATGCGATCGTTTTCGACCCGCCGAGGGCCGGCGCTGCCGCACAAGCCGAGCGGATCGCGAAGTCGAAAGCCCGAACGGTGATCGCCGTCAGCTGCGCGCCCGGCACGCTCGCCCGCGATCTCGCGACGCTGACGGCCGGCGGATACACGATCGAGAGCGTGACGCCGTTCGACCAGTTCCTGTTCACGCCCCACGTCGAAGTCGTCGCCATCCTGAGGCGCCTCGCGTGAGTGCGGCCGTGCTGGCGGTGGCATGGCCGGTGGCTAGTCAGCCGTGAATGGTGGCCGTGACCGGTGGCCGTGACCGGTGGTCGTAACCGGTGGCCGTGACCGGTGGCCGTGACTGGTGGCCGTGAATGGTGAGCCGTGAATGGTGAGCCGGGTAGCGATGGCGGCATTGATTGGAGCCTGATGTTACTGGTGCACATGGGCTCAGCCGCAGGTCCAACACGCTCGGCAAGCGCCGCAGTCGCTCGAGGCGCCGCGAGTGACTGACAATTGGACCAATTGCCACGATCGCCAGCGCCGTTGACCGCAGATCGTTTCACAGGCACAAGGGGCGCTCTGTCGGAGCGTAGCGCAGCCTGGTAGCGCACCAGTCTGGGGGACTGGGGGTCGCAGGTTCAAATCCTGTCGCTCCGACCAATAATTATAAGCGACTGTATCAATCGTACCACGGTCACGCCGCCCTTCGGTTAATCACATTGGGCAGCAATGATTTTCATCAGGCCAATCGCAGGTCAGTCGACTTTTTTTGATCAACGCAGACTGCGGGCGATTGCAGTCTCGGCCGGCCGCTCAACTCAAGCTTCAGATGTGGTCGATCAGCCCTTTGTCGTCGGCGTCCGCTTCAATCTGATCCAAATCAGCCTGGAGCGCAAAATCGGGGTTTGCGCAAGTGGCTTAACGCCCCCTCCGCAGGTCTGTCAGACCATGGTCCGGTCTGATCATTGTCGGTTGGCCTATTGGGTCTGATGCCACGCGAGAGTAATCTAGTGTCCATAAACCACGTTAATGGATGTGGTCGCGCCATATTGCGTAGCATCAGCCGGTTATCTGGCCACGAGAGCACGGATTAATCATGTACATCGAACGAAATGCCTCGGCGCGGCGGCGCCGCGAGGCTGAGAACGCTCGCCGGAATCGGCAGGAAATCGCCCGCGCTTTGACGCAAGGCGAGATCACCCGCCGCGACATGTTCCGTTGGGGTTTGTTGACGGCTGGTGGGGTCATTGCCTGCAAGAATGGCTTGAGCCCGTTCGCGACAAGCGCCTACGCTCAGGTGCCGACCGGAACACCACGAAGCCCGCTATTTGGCGCAAAGAAATTCACTCAGCCATTGCCGCGCGCTGAGCTTTTGAAGCCGATCCCAATGGTTGGTCTTGGCGACGGTTCGTATGCATTCGGGAAAACCAACGAGCCACCTGCACGTAAGTTTTCTTATCACCAGGAATTTTCGGAGTCGGGTGGCGCGCGTGCCAGGAACCCGGTGACCGGGCGCGGCCCGATGGAGGGTCGGCCGCCGACCGAATTCTTCGCCCACCAGCGTTGGGAAGAGGCGACACCAAAAGTCGGGTATCTTCTCTCGGTAGGTCAAGTGAAGCCGGGGGCAAAAGCCCATCCCCTGTTTCAAGCACAGAATGCCAATTCCGTTTGGTCGTTCGGTTCACGCGCGCCGCTCGCTCCAGGCTCGATGACGGGATCGCGTTATGGCAGCCCGACGCCGCAGCTCATGCAGATGCGCTATGACGAAGCTGTTCTTTGTCGCATTTACAACGACTTGCCAGATGATCCGACGCTCAACGGTGGCTTTGGCAAGAACCAAATTTCAACCCATATGCACAACGGCCATAACGGTGCGGAAAGCGATGGGGCGTGCAACGCCTATCATTACCCAGGCACGTTTTATGACTATCGCTACAGCGCATTGTGCGCCCGGCGCGACCTGCCGACCGTGCGCGCGACGAACGTTCCCCGTTGGCAGGATCGCTGTTCGACACCGACAGATGATGGTGGCTTCAAGCGCATTGAAGGTGATTTCCGCGAAATCCAGAGTTCGTTGTGGTTCCACGATCACCGCTTCTTCTACACAGCCGAGAACGTGCAGAAGGGCATGGCTGGGCTGATCAACAATTACTCGGGTCCAGACCGGGGGCATGAGACGACCGCCGACGGTATCAACCTGCGCCTGCCGAGCGGCACCCGTAAGCCCTGGGGCAATCTCGACTTTGACATCAACTTGATGCTGACCAACCCGGCCTATGATCAAGAAGGGCAGCTCACATACGACATCTTCGACACCGACGGGTATGTCGGAGATGTCATGGCAGTTAATGGTGCTTTCTGCCCCTACCTCGAGGTGCTGCCGCGTCGCTACCGATTCCGGATGGTGTGTGCCACCATGGCGCGCTTCTTCAAGATGCTTTTGATGGTTGAAAAGTCATCTCGCTTTGCGTCGCGCACGCGCGTGCCGATGTGGGTCGTGGCTAACGACGGAAATCTTCTCGTCAAGCCAGTTCGTGTGACGGAGCTCGACTACATGGCACCGGGCGAGCGGTTCGACATAGTTGTCGACTTCTCACAGTTCGTACCCGGCGACCTCATCCAGATGATCAACCTCGTCGAGCACCAGAACGGTCGGCGACCCAAGGAGACACATACGCTCGCCAGCGCATTGCAAGGGGAAGAAGACGATCCCGCCGTCGGTCCGGCCATGCAGATCCGGGTCGTGAGCAGCGTCAAGAGCGTCGATGATCCGTCCAAAACCTACACCTTGGCTGACGTCGATCGCAGCGTTGACTTCTCGGCTCCGGAATGGTCGGCGACGGGGGCGAGTTCATTGACCACGCAAATCGAGATCGAAAAACCAGTCCGCGTCCGTGAAATTGAGTTCAAGCGCAATGGCGGAGCAGATGCTCGCGATCCCGTGACCGGAGAGTGCACGCCGTCGTGCGGTGATTTCGAATACTTTCCTTGGGCAATCCGGATTGATGGCAAAGAGACACATTCGCTCAATGCCAACCGCATTTCGGCATTGATCCCCAAACCCGGCGAGATCGAGCATTGGGTGTTGATTAACGGCAGCGGCGGTTGGGACCACCCGATCCATCTTCACTTCGAAGAAGGCGTCACGATCGACCGTGCGGGCGATCCGATACCAGCGACCGAGCGTGGGGCGCGCAAGGACGTCTGGCGCTTAGGTACCGAAGGCCGGGGGACCGTGCGCATGCAGGTCCGGTTCGGTGAGTTTGGCGGCGCGTACGTGGCGCACTGCCACAACACGGTTCACGAGGACTTCGCGATGCTTCTGCGCATGCAGATCCTATCGGCGGCACCGGGAACGCCCGAATTTAAAGGCCAACCGCAGTGGGTTCCGACCCAGACGCCAATCCCATCGCGGGACGGCGTGACCTGGAAGACGCCGGAGATTCTGCCCGAAGGGGACCCGCGCCGCCGGACCACAGCTTCACGTTGATGAGCTGCGTTGCAAAGCCCTGCCACAACGGACGCCTCTTTTCGGAGTTTTAGAATGTGCAAAAGCACAAGTGTCCAGCGCGTGGCAGCCTTTGTGATCGCACTATCGGTCGTGATCTTTGGCACCATACCTGAACCCGCAGAAGCGCGTCGCGCGGCCGACTATTTGCCAAACGTCGTATTGTCGACCCAGGATGGGCAGAAAGTCCGCTTCTACGACGATGTTATCAAGGATAAGATCGTCGTCTTCAGCTTCATCTATACAAGCTGCATGGACATCTGCCCTCTCATCACGGCGAGACTGGCGCAGGTCTATGGCGAACTTGGTGATGCGGCCGGTCGAGATGTCCATTTTGTGTCGATCAGTATCGACCCAAAGAACGATACGCCGGAACGCTTGAAGCGCCACGCAGACGCCTTTCGATCTGATCCTCGCTGGCTGTTCTTGACAGGGTCCGTCGCGGACATCGACGCGGTACGCTACAAGCTTGGTGAGCGGAGCCAGAAAATCACCGAACACGGTAGTCAGATCATGATCTACAATGATCGCACTGGCGAGTGGTTGCGTGATAGCGCGTTTGGCGACATTGGCGTCTTGGCTCTCACAATCCGGAGAATGGACCCGGTCGTGCGGGCCGAACGTGTCGCCGTGGAGGCTCTGCCAACGACGAATGAGCCGCCGAAAAACCAACCTGGCGAAGCGTTGTTTGCCAAGGCCTGTGCCTCATGTCACGCTATTGGCAAAGGCGCTGTCGTTGGACCAAACCTTGCAGGCCTCAGTGAGCGCCGAGAACGGGACTGGTTGATCAAGTTCATTCGGTCGCCATCGCGTATGCACCGCGAGAAAGATCCAATCGCGCTTGAACTCGCGGCGCGTTACCCGGTCGTCCGGATGCCATCGCTGCAGTTGTCTGAGAGCGATGTGGAGGACCTACTCGCCTACATCGAAGCCCGCAGTTATGCCTTCCAATCAGCCGATATGAAGGGACCTCACCGTCATGTGCTCGGCATTCCTGGGCCGTCGGCGGGCAAAGGCTCTCACGGCCGCAGCGGGCATCATCACTAACACCCAGAAGACGCCGGCGTCGAACGGCGGCTTTGTGTTGGTGCCGGTCATCGCCGTCGTGGGTCTGCTCGGACTTGTTGCGGTCGGATTTTCGACTGCAGTGCGCGATCACCTGCAGATTACATCGAACGCGGTTCGCAACGCCGAGGCTCGAGCGCTCGCCAATGGCGGCCTCGAACTTGCCGTGTTCGACTTGCTGTCACGCGCGAACCGCGGGGATCGACTGGCAGGGCTGCGGTTACGCTCGACATGCGTTCCACCCAGCGGCGGACGGCTGACCATCGAGATTGCCGACGAAGCCGGCAAAGTTGATCTTAACGCAGCGAGGCCAGAGGTCATTGAAGCGCTTGTCGATGCGGTGATCGCGCCTCCCAGCCGCGCCGAAGCGATCGCTGCCGCGATCCTCGACTACCGCGACGCCGACCAGGATGCTCGACGCAGCGGCGCCGAGGTCGCTGCCTACCGTGCCCGTGGACGACCAGCCGGACCTGGCGATGGACCTTTTGCCGCCATCGACGAGATCGGCGCCATCCTTGATCTGTCGGCAGCCGACGCGCGGCGATTGAAACCTTGGCTCACCATCGTATCGGGCCAAGAGGGTATCGACCCGGCCGCCGCTGACCCGGCTCTTATCGCGCTGCTCAAAGCAGGCGCAGACGCCCGGGTGACGAACGCCTTCGAAACGTCGAACGGGCTTTCGAGCACCGGACGTTTCGGATTGCCAGCTCGTTTGCTGATCGCGTCCGTCGGCCGTGCTTTCAGTGTCCAGGTCACGGTGAGCACGTCATCGGGGGGCCGATCTTCAGGTGTCGGCGTGATCGAGTTCGCCTCCGCCAGGCGATCGGCCGCATCGGGACAAAGTGCCCGCATCAAGTCCTGGCGCCAAAGCGCCGACCTCGGCTGGCGGAGTGAAACCGCTCCCGATCTGGCTGCGGGAAACTGTGAAAAGACTTGATTTCATTCGAAGATTTGGGTTGTTTCCCAGATGATCTAAAATGTTAGCGTCGCTTCCTAACGCGACCATATTGTGTCACACTGCCGACAAACATTACGTAGACGCAGTGTTTGGGCCAGAGTCCACTGAATGACCCTAAGTGACAACAAAACTGCAGCGGACGTCGATCACGGTAGCGCTGCCGCTGGCTCCGGCCGAAGTCGATCGCCCACCTTGCGCATTGCGATTGTGGACGACCACCCGATGATGTGCTCGGGACTTGCCATGCATGCCTCTCCCCTTAGTTCCGGCGCAGTCAGCGGGTATGTGATCTCCAACAAGGAGATAGCCCATGACGCAGTTGCTGCCGGACGATCTGTGGC
>JAWXCP010000180.1:0-2586 GCA_034408685.1 Hyphomicrobium aestuarii
ACGTTGAAATGGGAAGGAAGCTGACCTCGTCGGGCGCGTTGCCGTTGCGCAGTGCTCCCTGTCGTCTTGGGTCCGCACCACCCCAGCAAGCGGACGCGGACGGACGAGCACCGAACCTGTTGACGGAACGACGTCAACGGGCAAATCTGGGATGTCCGTCGGTCTGGCCCAAAACCTACCGTCTGACGGCAGACGCTAGGAGCCAAATCCTGCCGTCCGACGACACGGATGATCAGATGGCATGTGCTTTCCGAGCCCGACATCCGCCAGGTCGCAGCTGAGAATCTGCTGCACTGCAATCGGATCGGCGCGATTCAGGATGAGGACGATCGGTCTCGGGTGATCATCGAGCATCACGCCTTTGGTTGACCTCAAGCCGATTCCGGTCGAGACTGACCCACACCCGCCTGTCCGCTTTTTCAACGAGCGTCCGCTGACCTCCCGACCAGCAGACATGCGTTACCTGTCGGCCCCACCCTCGCCGACCACCACGAACGGCGCCCAGACAGATGGATGCGAGGCTGGCACCCAGTTCGCGGGCCGTGTCGTGTCGACCATCGCGGACAGCATGGCACGGCGCAGCGCCTCGGCGCGGCCGATGATCTTGTCCTTGGCCAGCGGGTCCTCGGCCAACGCCGCGATCGCTCTTGTAACGAGCTTGACCGCAGCATCGCTGTCGACCTCCCAATGCGAAACCAGCAGAGCGCGGGCGCCGGCGTAGAAGAACACGCGCGCAAGACCCGACAGCGCCTCGGCCGCCTCACCCTTGCCGTCACCGCCCGCCGTGTTGCACGCCGACAGGATCACCCAATCGGCGTCGAGTTTGAGACCGGCGATCTCGCTGCCCGAAAGATAGCCGTCGTCATTGGAAGTGGCCGTGGCCGGCGGTGTCAGGATCAGGCCCGGCTCGTTGGTACCCGTGAGCTGGCCGGCGAGCAGGCCGTGCGTGGCGAAATGCAGGATGCGGTATTTTGCCAGTTCGCCCGCCGCGGAGAGCCGCTTGACCTCGGCCTCGGTGGCCCGTGCGCCGATGCGCATCTCGGCCGTATCGGCGCCTACGCTGCGCGCCACGTCGCACACCTCGTCTGCTGTCTCCGGCAGCGGCGTCTGCCGGCGCAGATGTGCGAGATCGGCAAGCCCGGCTGCTTGCGGGACCGGGCTCAGGCTGCGGCTAATGACGCGCAGCGCCGCCGTGCGCTGCTTGGGTGTGGCCGCGCAGCCGGTCTGGGCACGGGCAAACTGTGCTTGTATCTTGTGGCCCGCATCGCCATCGAGCAACGGATTGGCGAAACCCATCATCGGCTTCGGCGCGGCGCTGGCCTTTCCCGTGCGGCGCAAGCTCACCAGCGAGGCAACCGATGGCAGCACAGTGATGGCGTGCTCGCGGATGAGCCATGCGGCCGATGCCAAATCGGCTGATTTGGCGGCCTTCGTCACCAGTACCTGGAATGGCAGGGTGGTGAGTGCGCCGGAGGGGACGACCAGCAGGTGCTTGCCGCGGATGAGGTCCTCGGCCCCGCCGAGCAGGGTCTTGTAGAGTGCATGCGCCCGAGACGTGTCGAAGGGCAGCGCCTCATGAGGTTGAAACGTCTGGCCGGCCGGCAGCTTCATAAGATCGGCGCAAAGCTTGCCGCCCTCGCCGTACCAGTTCGTTGCGTCGAGCCCGCACCGCAACGCCGCCACCTCGCGCTGCAACGCCGCCGTGCCCAATTCCGAGCGCAGCCAGCGCACGTCGGTCTTCGTCACGACCCAGACGAACGTCTCCTCGGGCAAGTTCGTGAAACGAGCGTCCGTGTCGAGGAACAGCACTAGCGCCTCCCCGTCGCGCAAACTCGCTTCCACGTCCGCGACAGACGAGGGCTTCGGGCTCGCCAGCGCGGTGTAGCTCGGGAAGTCCTTGGCGAAGCGGGCGTCGATGGCTGCGAGCCGCCCATCGATGGCGGCGAGACGATCGCCCAACGCCTTATCGCCCGCCGCATTGCGCTTGGCCGGTGGCTCGCTGCGGGCGGCGATAAGTTGCTTGTCCTGCCCTTGCCACTCAGCCACGAGGTCCTGCCGCTCGCGCACGAGTGCGGCCAGCTCCGACGATCCGCTGGCCGAGCGCGCCGCCATCTGCGCCAGCGAGGCTGCGGCTTCCGAGCCCCGGCCCCATTGCGCGGTCTCGAACATTGCCGCCGCGCGCTGCGCGATATCTTCCCGTCCTGTCGACGGGAGAAGATGCGTGGTTTTGACTAGGCCTTCGAAATACCAGCTGTATTGTTGTGCCTCCACCATCGATGATCCGTCCGACGAAGCGCTGAGGCCACGTTCGGCGCGGCTCTGCAGCACCGCTGTGGCGCGTCGCCAGAAGCTGGCCGCCGCCGCGAGATCGTTGCGGGCAAGCGAAAGCCAGGCCAAGTTGTTCAGCGATGCGCCAACGTCAGGATGCTCTGGACCCAGCGCCTTCTCGCGGACGGCCAGGCTGCGCTTGTACAGCGGCTCGGCCTAGGCGGTCCGGCCCTGGCTCCGGTACAATTCAGCGAGGTTGTTCAGCGACCCGCCGACGTCGGGGTGGTTGGGACCCAACGCCTTCTCGCGGACCGCCAG
>JAWXCP010000181.1:0-21069 GCA_034408685.1 Hyphomicrobium aestuarii
AGATTACGCCCAAGCACGCTGACGGTGACCTCGTCGCCGATTTTGAGCCCAAGCTTGCGCGCGAGACCAGCCTCGAACGAGACGAGATTTTCCCCCGCGTACCCTGGCGCCCACCATGCGCCTTCGACCACGGTCGAGCCGGGCGGTACGCCGTCCGCAAACGTCAACCCGCGGTCACCGTAGAGCACCCACTGCGCGTCCGGCGCGGTCTTGACGCTTTCCGCCGGCACGCCGTTGAGGGCAACGAGGCGGCCGCGCAACATCGGCGCGGTTTCGATGCGGCTGCCGGGCGCTTCCTTGGCGATGAAGTCTTCGAACGGCTTCGCGTCAGCTTTGCCGATATCCAGCACGTAGTAAGTCGGCGACCGCTCCGGCAGCCGCCCCGACAGTTCGTCCTGTAGGCTGGCATCGGCCAGCGCAACGGCAACCAGCAGTGACAACCCGAGGCCGAGCGACAACAGAATCGCGGCGGATAACCCACCGGGTGCTCCGATCGACGACAGCGCAAAAGCCAGCTCCGGCGATCGCGGGCGCGGCAGCAGGCGGACCAGCCGCGGCACGGCTTGGCCAACGGCCCAGAACACGACAAGCAGGACAGCCAATCCAGCGCAAAATCCAAGCGCGACGTCCCACCGGTCGGTAGTCGCGACTGTGAACGCGATCAGCGAAAGCGCCGTAACCAGGAGACCCGCGAGAACAGCCAAGCTCGGCCACGTCCGGTCGCCCGAAACCTCATCGCGAAACAAGACCGATGGCGGCACGCGCTCTGCCCGGCCCAACGGCCAAAGTGCGAACAACAGCGCGACGAGCAGCCCGTAGGCAATGGCCGTCACGATGCTGGCCAACGTAACGGAGAATTCCAGCGGGATCGGCAAAGCCGACCCGACGGCGGCATCAACCGCGAACGGCACGAGGTAACCCAGCGCGAGGCCGATCGCGACGCCAAGGCCGGCCATGGCTAGGATTTGCGCCAGGAACATCCGGAACACCAGGGACGATGGCGCGCCCAGGCTCTTCATTGTGGCGATGACCTTGCGCCGCTTCTCGACGAAGGTTGAAACGGCATTGGCCACGCCGACACCGCCGACAATCAGCGATGTCAGGCCAATCAGCGTCAGGAACTGGCGTAGACGTTCGAGCGTGCGGGTCAACTGCGGGGAGGGGTCGAACCGGTTGGAAACGGTAAACCCGGCGTCTGGCAGATCAATCCGGACGGCGTCCTCGACTAGCTTGAGCCCTTCGCGCGTGTTGAGCGCAGTCGGCGGCACGTCGACGGCATAACGCCAGCGGATCAGCGTCCCCGGCTGAACGAGCCCGGTCCGCTCCAATGTCGCCATAGACACCAGAATGCGCGGACCGAACGACGCCCGATCTCCAAGCCCGTCTGGTTCCGACAACAGGCGCGCGCGGACCACGATCTCGCTGTCGCCGACTTTGATGATGTCGCCGAGCTTCAAGCCTAGCCGGTCGAGTAACGGCACTTCGACCGCAGCCGCCATCGGTTCGCCGATCACGCTGGCGAGGCTCGACGTTCCATCCAGTTTGACGGCGCCCGCAAGCGGATAAAGCCCGTCGACGGCCTTGAGTTCAGCCAGCGTCTGGTCCGACCCGTCGGGACGGCGCGCCATTGCACGCAACGTCGCGGCTTCAGACACTCGGCCCTGTTTCGACAAGCCAGCGATTTCCGCTGGTGTCGCGCGGGCGTGCGGCCGCACGAACGAAAGGTCTCCGCCAACGATCAGTTTACCCTGGCTCGACAGACCTTTGCGCAGCGCGTCCGACAACGCGCCGACCCCGGTGATCACCATCACGCCGAGCGCAATACATCCGATGAACACCGCAAATCCCGATAGCCCCATGCGCAGTTCGCGGGCAGCCAGACGCAGCCATAATGGCCACATCGATTGCGGCGGGACGACAGGTGGGACGACTGGCGGGGCGGCCGCCGAGTGGGCAACGTCGAGCGGGCTCATGCCGGCATCGCCGCAGCGCGATTTCCAGCCGCCGCCATCCCGCTGTCGCTCGCGATTCGCCCGTCAGCCATGCGGATGACCCGGTCGGCCTTGGCGGCCAGCGTCTCGTCATGCGTCACAAGTACCAGCGTCGCCTCGTTACGGCGTTGCAGGCTGAACAGCATGTCGATCACTTGGCGACCAGTGGCACCGTCGAGGTTGCCCGTCGGTTCGTCGGCCAGCAGCAGCTGGGGCTTGAGCGAGACCGCCCGGGCCAACGCCACCCGCTGCTGTTCGCCACCCGACAATTGCGAGGGATAATGGCGCAACCGGTGGCCAAGGCCGACATCGCCGAGCAACGTCCGCGCGATCGCCTGCGCGTCGCGAACGCCGGCAAATTCCATCGGCAACGCGACGTTGTCTTCTGCCGTCATGCTCGGCACAAGATGGAACGACTGGAACACGATGCCGATCGACTTGGCGCGCAACCGGGCGCGGCCATCCTCGTCGAGGGATGAATAATCCTCCCCGGCGACGGTCACGCGGCCGCGCGTCGCAACCTCGAGCCCGGCGAGCACCATCAGCAGCGAGGTTTTACCCGATCCCGAAGGCCCGACGATCGCCAGCGACCGCCCAGCTTCGACATCGAGCGAGACCGACCGCAAGATTTCAACGGCGCCAGCGCGGCTTTGGAGAGTGAGGTCGACGTCATGGAGTGAGGCGATAGAATTCATTGCGACGGGGTCCAACTTCGCGATGGAGATGACCGAGCCCTTGTGGAGGCCGCAAGCGGCAACCAATATCCCGGATGGGATGGGGCCTGTGCAGGGTGGAATCCGCGCAGGTTAGAGCTCGTAACATTCGAACGGTGCGAACACAGATATGGTTCAGACGGCTCACATTCGACGCCACGTACAACGCCAACTCCGGAGATTATATGGCACCGTGTTCGTCGCAATCGTTGCAACGGCAATAGCGATGACGATGACCTTGTCGACGGCCAACGCCGCGCGGATCAAAATCGTCGCGTTCGGCGATAGTCTGGTGGCTGGCTACGGCGTCAAGCCGTCGGAAGGCTTTGTTTCGCAGTTGGAAGCCGCGTTGAAGTCGCGCGGGCACGACGTCGAGGTCGTCAACTCCGGCGTCTCGGGCGATACGGCGATGAACGGCCTCGAGCGGTTAGATTGGGCGGTCCCCGACGATGCCCGTGCGGTGATCTTAGAGTTTGGCGCCAACGATGGGTTGACGGGCCGGGACCCTGCCGCCACCAAGACGACCCTCGACACGATTTTGACCCGGATTCGCGAGCGCAAGCTACCGGTGCTCATTGCTGGCATGAAGGCGCCGCGCAACTGGGGCGAGACCTACACGGCCGCATACGACGTCATGTACGCCGACCTCGCCGCCAAACACGGCGCGTTGATCTACCCGTTTTTCCTCGAAGGCGTCGCGTTGGAGCGCGACCTGAATCAAGGCGACGGCATGCACCCGAACGCAAAGGGCGTCGCCGAAATCGTCCGCCGCATTACGCCCAAGGTCGAGGAACTGATCGGCCGGGCGGTGGCGGTGCGTTGAGGTGGTAGCCTCCAAGACGGCGACGGTTGCCAGTGCTGATAGCCCGCAGCCAATGACCCGCAGCTTGCAGCCCAGGCCAGTTCTGGGCGATATTCCAACAACTAAGTCCGACGTAGGGTTGTCGGGTATTCAACGTTAGCGCGCGCTTTTTGATGAGGACATCCAACCGTGTACAATTTATCCGACATCTTGGGCATTTTGGAAAAACTGCCAACCTTCAATAAGTCATCAGATTTTCCAGCCAAAGTCGTGACTGTACAGCCCGGAACGCCGACTGAAAACCCGAACCTGTCGGGCAGCCAGTTTGACAAAACCGTAACAGCGCAAGCAGCCGAGCCCGACCTACCACCTGACATCCTGGCCATCCTGGCTGACCCCGGCGACGAGAAACTTAGTAAGCCGCTGCCATAACCGCAGTTGAATTGAGCAAAAAAGCCAAGTGGGCCGAGTTGACGTGACGGGGCAAACCGCTGGTCGCCCCCGTCAAGTCGTCGGAAGTTAATTCCCCCCAGGCGTGCTCATCGACTGGAAGAACTCGCCGTTGGTCTTTGTCTTCTGCAACTTGTCGACCAAGAACTCGATCGCGTCCATCGATCCCATCGGGTTCAGAATGCGCCGTAGCACGTGGACCTTGCGCAGTTGATCGCGCGGAATGAGCAGATCCTCTTTGCGGGTGCCAGAGCGGGCGACGTCGATCGCCGGGAACACGCGCTTGTCGGAAACTTTCCGGTCGAGGATGACCTCGCAGTTGCCGGTGCCCTTGAACTCTTCAAAGATCACTTCGTCCATGCGCGAGCCGGTCTCGATCAGCGCGGTCGCGATGATCGTCAGCGAGCCGCCCTCTTCGATGTTGCGGGCCGCACCAAAGAACCGCTTCGGCCGCTGTAACGCGTTGCTGTCGACACCACCGGTCAGCACCTTTCCCGATGATGGCACCACCGTGTTGTAGGCGCGGCCAAGTCGCGTGATACTATCGAGCAGGATCACCACATCGCGCTTATGCTCAACCAGCCGCTTGGCCTTTTCAATAACCATTTCAGCGACTTGAACGTGGCGCGTCGGCGGCTCGTCGAAGGTCGACGCAACCACTTCGCCCTTGACCGAGCGCTGCATGTCGGTGACTTCCTCTGGCCGCTCGTCGATCAGCAGCACGATCAGGAAGCACTCCGGGTGGTTCTTGGAGATCGATGACGCGATGTTCTGCAGCAGCACCGTCTTACCAGTGCGCGGCGGGGCGACGATCAGCGCGCGTTGGCCTTTGCCGATCGGCGCGACGATGTCGATCACGCGCGGCGAAAGATCCTTGACCGTCGGATCCTCGGTTTCCATCTTCAGCCACTTGGTCGGGTAAAGCGGCGTGAGGTTGTCGAAGTTGACCTTGTGCTTGGTCGCTTCCGGTTCTTCGAAATTGATCTGCTGGACTTTGATCAGCGCGAAATAGCGCTCGCCGTCCTTTGGCGCACGGATGTGCCCGTCGACGGTGTCGCCGGTGCGCAGCGCGTAACGCCGGATCTGGGCAGGGGCGAGATAGATGTCGTCCGGGCCGGGGAGATAATTCGCATCCGGCGAGCGCAAGAAGCCGAAGCCGTCCTGCAGCAATTCCACGACGCCCGTGCCGATGATCTCCGTTTCCTGCGCAGCGAGCTGCTTCAGGACGGCAAACATCAGTTCCTGCTTCCGCAGCGTCGAGGCGTTTTCAACGCCGACTTCTTCGGCATAGGCGAGCAACTCTGTCGGCGATTTCGCCTTGAGGTCCTCGAGCTTGACTTCTTTCATTGACAGCTGGCTCCGGGCGCTGCCGCAGCTCCGTTTCCAGCCATCGCCAGCCCATCGAGGTGGGCACTGCCGAATTTGGCCAGTCCGGTACGCGAACCAGGAAACGGGGCTTTGATGTATTCGCCCGAGTTTCGATGGCATGCGGCAAGAAGATAAAGGTGGTCGCAAGACCGGCGAGAGACACGACGAGGGGAGAGTTTTCGCGCGAAACGATGTCGCGCGGTCCGACCGCAAAAAGCTGTGCCGGAGCGTCGCGCTACCTGAGCAGCAGCACGAATTCAAATACCCTAACAGAGTTCGGCATACTGCGAAAGCGATTATTCGGGTGCTGTCGGGTGCTGTCGCTCGGCAAATTTTTCGCAGCCTTTCGGTTGCCGGCGTGACTTGCGAAAATTCTGCCCCTTATGCCCCGTTGCACAACCGAGCTCTGGTTGCCTACATCCGGGTTGTCCATTGACTGGGAGTTTTACGTAATGGCCGCCGCCCAAGCCACCGCCGAGCATGCATCCGAACAGAAGTCCTTCGAAGCCGAGGTCGGGCGCCTGCTGCACCTGATGGTGCACTCGGTCTACACCGAGAAGAACATTTTTCTCCGCGAGCTTATTTCAAACGCGTCGGATGCCTGTGACAAGCTCCGCTACGAGGCGATCTCGACGCCGGGCCTCCTGGTCGATGGCGAGCGTCTGGCGATTACCATCCGCCCGGAACCCGACACCGGTACGCTTGTCATCACCGACAACGGCATCGGCATGAACCGCGACGAACTGATCGATAACCTCGGCACCATCGCCCGCTCCGGCACCCGCGCATTCCTCGAGCGCCTCGGCGACAAGGCCGACGGCACAGCTTTGATCGGCCAGTTCGGCGTGGGGTTCTATTCCGGCTTCATGGTCGCCGACGAAATCGAAGTCGTCTCGCGAAAGGCTGGCACCGACGACGCCAACGTCTGGGCGTCCAACGGCGCTGACGGGTTCACCATTCGCCGCGCCACGACCGAGGAAACAGCGGCCATCCCACGAGGGACGCAAATCCGCCTGAAGCTCAAGGCCGACAGCCGATCTTACCTCGATGGCCACACGCTCGAACGGATCGTCAAAACCTACTCCGACCACATCCTGTTTCCCGTCGAGCTGATCGAGCCGGCCGTAGCTCCTGAAACAGATGGCGACACGGATAGCGAACCCCAAGCGACCGCCCTGGGTGAACCGCGCCAGATCAACACCGCCAGCGCCCTATGGCAGCGGTCGAAGTCCGAGATCACACCGGAGCAGTATAACGAGAGTTATCAGACCCTTGCTGGCGCCTACGACAAACCGAGCCTGACCATCCATTACCGCGCCGAGGGCCGCCTCTCGTATGCAGTCATGCTGTTCGTACCCGAGCAGCGGCCGTTCGATCTGTATGACCCCACACGCAAAGGCCGGGTCAAGTTGTACGTCCGCCGCGTGTTCATCACCGACGACGCCGACCTGTTGCCGACCTACCTCTGCTTCATGCGCGGCGTGGTGGATAGCGAAGACCTGCCGCTCAACATCAGCCGTGAAATGCTGCAGTCGAACCCGGCGGTCGCGCAAATGCGCAAGGCCCTCGGCTCGCGCGTCCTCAGCGAACTCGAGACGTTCGCGACCAAAGACACCGACGGCTACGCTGCCTTCTACGAGGCGTTCGGCGCCGTTCTCAAAGAGGCGCTGTATGAGGATTTCGAACGCCGCGACCAGGTGCTGAAGCTCGCGCGGTTCAAATCGTCCACGGCGCTCGCATCCGGCAACGGTGTTTGGCGGTCGCTATCGGACTACGTAACGGACATGCGGCCCAACCAGACCGAGATCTACTATCTCACCGGCGACAATGCCGAACGGTTAGCGGCAAGTCCGCAGTTGGAAGCGGCCCGCGCGCGCGGTATCGAGGTGCTGCTGCTGACCGACCCGATCGACAGCTTCTGGGTGACAATGCCGTCCGGGTATGACGGCAAGCCATTGAAATCGTTGACACAAGGACAAGTCGACCTGTCGCTTGTGCCGCTCCTTGATGCCGCCACGCCCCCACCTGAAACCTCCGGCAAGGCCGCAGTCCTCGCCGCTCGCTTCAAGGAAGCACTCGCTGGCGACGTCGCCGACGTGACGGTCTCCAAGCGCCTTGTGTCGAGCGCGGTTTGCCTCGTCGCTCCGGGCTCTGGTCCCGACCTCACGCTGGACCGGATGCTCGCGAAGCAAGAGCGCGGCTTTGGCATCAAGCCGGTGCTGGAGATCAATCCAAATCATCCGTTGGTTGCAGCCCTGTCCGACGCTGGCACGGCGATCCCGGCAGCCGAAGTCGCCGACTACGCCCACCTGCTGCTCGATCAGGCCCTCGTCCTCGATGGTCAGCCGCCGGGCGATCCCGCGCGGTTCGCAGCAACACTGAACCGTCTTGCCGTAAAAGGCCTGACCGCGCCGCCGCCGACCGCATCGCCAGCCATGACATCTCCAGACGCTTGACCAGATGCCCTGCGACCGCGACTGTGCTTGGCAAAACGGCACCACAGCCGTGACCAAGGCAATCGCTCCAGCAAGGACCCACAATGACGGATGCAAAAACCGAGACGAACCCGCTGTTGTCCCGCTGGTCGGGCGCGTTCGGCCTTGCACCGTTCCACAAAATTGAGCCAGCCCACTATAAATCTGCGTTCGCTGCGGGGTTTGCCGAACACAAGGCCGAGGTCAAAGCCATCGCCGCTAACCCGGCCAAGCCGACTTTCACCAACACCATCGTCGCGTTGGAAAAAGCCGGCTTCGCGTTGAACCGCGTTGGCGACGTGTTCTTCAATCTGGCTCACGCCGACTCCAACCCGAAGCTGATGGCCATCGAGCGGGCGATCGCGCCGAAACTGGCCGCGCACTGGAGCGCGTTCTATCTCGATGCCAAATTATGGAAGCGGATCTCCGCCCTCTACGACGCGCGCGACGGTCTTGGCCTGGAGGATGAGGACGCGCGCCTGCTTGAGCGCTACCACACATGGTTCAGACGCGCTGGCGCAATGCTGAAAGCTGCCGACAAGAAGCGCGTCAAAGCCATCAACAATCGCCTCGCTGAATTGACGACGTCGTTCTCCCAGAATGTTTTGATGGACGAGCAGGCTTGGCGTCTCGTCCTCGATGGCGAGGCCGATTTGGCTGGCCTCTCCGACGGTCAGCGAGCGTCGGCAGGGCGGGCAGCCAGCGACGCCGGACTTCCCGGCAAACATCTGATCACCCTCCAGCGGTCGAGCGTCGAAGGCTTCCTCATCACTTCGACCCGCCGCGATCTCCGCGAGACGGCGTGGCGCGCCTGGGTCCAGCGCGGCGAGATGCGAGCAGAAACCGACAACCGCCCGATCCTTGCCGAGATCGCCAGCCTCCGGCTTGAACTGGCCAACATCATGGGCGCGCAGACATTCGCCGAGTACGCCCTCCACGACACCATGGCCAAGACACCAGCCAACGTCCGTGGTCTGCTCGATCGCGTGTGGCCAGCAGCTCTCGCCCGCGCCAACGCCGAACGCGATATCCTCGTCGCGCGCGCAGCATCCGAGGGCCAGAACGATCCGGTTGCCGCCTGGGATTGGCGCTATCTCGCCGAGAAGGAACGCGCCGCCCGCTTCAGCGTGGACGAGCAGGAGGTTCGCCAGTTTCTCGTCCTGGAGCGGATGATCGAGGCCGCGTTCGATGTCGCAAAGCGGCTGTTCGGCTTGAGCTTCGAAGAGCGCGCCGACCTCAAACTCTATCACCCCGACGTCCGCGCCTGGGACGTGACCGATGCCGACGGCAACCATGTCGCCCTGTTCCTTGGCGACTACTTCGCTCGGCCATCGAAGCGATCCGGCGCGTGGATGTCGAGCTACCGCAACCAGCAACGCGTGAAGGGCGATATCCGCCCCATCGTCGTCAACGTGATGAGCTTCGCCCGCGGCGCTGAAGGTCAGCCGACGCTATTGTCGTTCGACGACGCTCGAACGCTGTTTCACGAGTTCGGTCACGGTCTCCACGGCATGCTGTCCGACGTGACTTACCCGTCGCTTTCTGGCACCAGCGTGACCCGCGACTTCGTCGAATTGCCCTCGCAGCTTTACGAACACTGGCTATCGCAGCCCGAGGTCCTCAAACGCCACGCGCGCCATTGGAAAACAGGCAAGCCGATGCCGGAGGAACTCCTGGCCAAGCTGAAGGCGGCGCGTAACTGGAACATGGGCTTCCACACGGTCGAGTACACTGCGGCGGCGATTGCCGACATGGACCTCCACGAAGTCCGCGATGCTGCCACTCTGGATGTCGCGAAGCTGGAGCAGAAGACGCTGAAGCGCATCGGTATGCCCAAGGAGATCTCACTGCGCCACCGCCTGCCGCATTTCACGCACATCACCGGGGGCTACGCGGCCGGATATTACAGCTACATGTGGTCGGAGGTTATGGACGCCGACGCGTTCGCCGCCTTCGAGGAGACCGGCAACATCTTTTCGCGCAAGGTTGCCAAGCGATTGAAGGAGCACATTTACGCCGCAGGCAACCGCCGCGATCCAGAAGACGCCTACGTCGCGTTCCGTGGTCGCAAGCCAGAGGTCGAGGGCTTGTTGAAAAAACGCGGGTTCATAAGCTGACGCAAACGGCCAACATTGTGCTGACGGGACCCCCGTCATAAAGAAGCCCTGCTACGCAAGTCGTGCGAGCAGGGCGCTACCGGTTCCCCGGTTGATCGTCGAGACCATGGTGCAGTTCCGCAGGCCTTCGGCCCACACCAATTCTCGATTGGCATACCAAATTGTGAGGTTCGAGTTTTTCTTGGTGGGCACCCGCCATTCTCGATGCGGAGTACGGGCGACCAATCAAGCCGTCGGTTGCTGAGGTGGAGTCATGGCTCCTCCGTAACGGTCAACACGCCGGTACTGTGCGAGCACGTCCACCGTTGGTCACGACGCCAGGCGGACCATCCGCCCCGTTTCCGAACCAACCGTAGCCTGCTCTGCACCTGTTGTTCGGCTCTCGCGGACCCTGAGCGGGCGTTGACGGAGCCATCTTCAACAGCGCATCTCGGCTAGTATGATCGTCTCATTGAAGACAGCGTCAGTCAACAGCCCAGCCTCGCAACTGCAACATGCGCAGCCGCTGGCCGACGGCCACAGTCAGGATACAGATGTCCCACGACACGATCTTTGCGCTCTCGACACCACCCGGCCGCTCGGCGGTCGCCGTGATCCGCATATCAGGACCAGATGCGGCCGCAGCTCTTCTTGCGTTGACATCGCCGCTGCCGGAACCACGAAGCGCCAGCCTCCGTCGCCTTCGTGACCCGGTCAGCGGAGACATCCTCGACGAGGCTCTCGTTATTCACTTCGGCGCGCCGCGAACCGAGACCGGCGAGGACATTGTCGAGCTTCAGGTCCATGGCGGACGTGCGGTCATTCAATCGGTGCTGACCGCCCTCGCGCGTATGCCGGGCCTGCGCCCCGCCGAGCCCGGAGAGTTCGCGCGTCGCGCGCTGATCAACGGCAAGCTGGATCTCGCCGAGGTCGAAGGCCTAGCCGATCTGATCGACGCCGAGACCGAAGCGCAGCGCCAGCAGGCCATCCGCGCTGCAACCGGTCTCAGCTCGGCCGTTTACGACGATTGGCGGTCTGACACGCTGGCAGCAATGGCCCTCGTCGGATCGGCCATCGACTTTTCCGACGAGAGCGATGTGTCCGCCGACGCCGTGCGGCAGGCCGAGGTTGTCGCCGAGCGGCTAGCCGACCGCCTCGCCGCTGCGCTGGGCGACGGCCACCGCGGGGAGATCCTCCGCGACGGCTTCCGCGTGGTGCTGGCCGGTCCGCCGAATGCCGGTAAATCGAGCCTGCTCAACGCGCTGTCGCGCCGACAAGCCGCCATCGTCTCAAATGAAGCAGGGACCACACGCGATGTCATCGAAGTCCGGCTAAATCTCGGGGGCTGGCCCGTCATCGTGTCCGATACCGCTGGCCTGCGAGAGGCCGCGTCGAAGGTCGAGCAGGAGGGCATTCGCCGGACGTTTGACGAAGCCCGCCGCGCCGACCTGATTTTGTGGCTCGTCGCGCCGGACGCGGCACGCGACCTTGGCTCAGTCGGCGGGCCTGCGTTCGGGCGTTCGGGCGCACCGCCAGCAGTACTGCTGCTCGACGGCACGCCGGTTATCACCGTGGAAACGAAGTCCGATCTGTTGACGATCGATGAAAAGAATTCACCGGATTTGATTCACGTGAAACAATCTCCAGAAACGCTCCCAAAAACCACCCATCGCATCTCGACGCTTACCGGCGAAGGCCTGGCGGCATTGACCGCCTACCTGGCAGAGTGTGCCAAGAACGCGACCGGGAACCCAGGCGACGCTGTGATCACACGCCTCCGGCATCGGCGCGAGGTCGAGATCGCGCATATCCACGTCCGCGCATTTCTAGACAACCCGGTTCAGCAAGTCGAGCTCCGCGCCGAGAGCCTCCGGCTCGCAGCCTCCGCGATCGGCCGCCTCACTGGCCACATCGGTGCCGAAGAGGTGTTGGGAGAAATCTTCGGTCGGTTCTGTATCGGCAAATAAATGTAAACGGCAATCGCGGCTCGCCGAGCGACGACAAGGCGTCGAGCGATCGTCCGGTTTCGTTCAAAGCGGCGAGCGTTGCGTATCTGACGTTTGGTCCCCGCCCGCATCTGATGTCTCAACCAAACGTCAGATAAGGAACAATAGAAACAAGAGCTTGCTAGTGTTCCTCATGTCTCAGACATTTGCTCCAAACCTCGCCGCTGGGGTAGGCAAATGTCTGAGACGGAACACTAGGGCGTGAGTAATTTCCGCTCCTGGCTGAAGTGATCTGCGGCGGTTAGCGTCGTGTTCATCGCCTATGACCGGGCAAATAGCGACCGACCGAGATAGTTGGCAGCGTCGCGCGCGGGCTCGCCCGCCTAGGGCAACGCTGCTGGCGTGCAAAAGAGGCCGTCTCAATGGGTAGACAGCTCGAAGCCCAGAAAACGGGAGGCAAATTTGATTCTAGAAACCCCCCTTGATTCCACCGAAATTCAAGCCCTCACAGCAACGCTCGATGACGAATATAAATCACGCGAAACCTATGCGCAGGTGATCCGGGATTTTGGCGAGGTTCGGCCGTTCATCAATATCGTCGACGCCGAAGCGCGTCACGCCAGCGCTCTACTTGCACTGTTTTCAAAATATGCCGTGATCCCGCCTTGCAATCGCTGGCTCGGCCAAGCCGCACGGCACACGAGTTTGCACGCAGCTTGCGTGGCTAGTATTCAGGGCGAGATAGATAACGTGGCAATTTACGACCGGGCACTGACGTCGACGAAACGGGCCGACATTCTGGCTGTCTACCAATCCTTGCGCATGGCCTCGCTCGAGCGTCATCTCCCGGCCTTTCGTCGCTGCTCTGAGCGTGGTGGCCGGTAATGGGCGCGCTCTCGCTTCATCCAGAAGCTCACCTCGTGTCTCGGATCGGATGGCTGCGCGCTGCCGTGCTGGGCGCCAACGATGGCATCGTCTCGACGGCAAGTCTCATCATCGGCGTGGCGGCCGCAAACGCGAACCCAAAAGACATCTTGATTGCGGGCGCAGCCGGCCTTGTGGCTGGCGCCATGTCGATGGCGGCTGGCGAATATGTATCGGTCAGCTCCCAGTCCGATACCGAGCACGCCGATCTGGCCCGGGAACGCGCTGAGCTTGCAGACCAACCGGAATTCGAGCGCGAGGAGCTTGCGCAGAACTACATCAAACGCGGCGTGGAGCGGGAACTCGCGCTCAAGGTGGCCGATCAACTCATGGCCAAGGATGCCCTGGGGGCACACGCTCTTGATGAACTCGGCATCTCGGAATTCACAACGGCTCAACCTATTCAGGCCGCACTGACCTCGGCGGCAACATTTTCTGTTGGTGCAGTACTTCCTTTGGCAATGGTTTTGATCTCGCCAGCCGCGTGGCTCATTCCGCTGGTTGCGGTCACGTCGCTCGTGTTCTTGGCCGGTCTGGGAGCGTTCGGCGCGCAGGCTGGCGGCGCCGACCTTATGCGGGCAGCCACGCGCGTGACATTCTGGGGTGCGCTTGCCATGGCATTGACATGGGGGATCGGGGCACTCGTGGGCAAGGTCGTTTAACGATGGATCTCGATCACAGCGCGAACAGGAATTGACAGGCCCCCGCCGCGGTCGCCACGCGGCACCAAGTAACACCGCAAGAGCATCACAGCTGTCGCGCGCCGCAGTCGGTGGCTTGTAATTCGGCGACGAGCCTCAACGAGGGTGAGCTCGCCGGCAGCTGGTCAGGGGTGACCAGCAAGATATTCTTGCTGAGCGGGGAGCCTTCGATTTCCAACGCTACCAGTTGGTTGGACGCGATTTCGTCGCTGACGGCTGCAGCCAGAACAATCGATGCGCCATGCCCGACGCGCACCGCGCGCTTGACCGCCTCGGTGCTGCCATATCCAGAGACCGTGCGCAGCCGGTCGGCCACAGGACCCAGGCGCTCGCGCAGAAGCGTGCCGGTCCCGCTGCCGCGCTCTCCGCCGAGCATCGGCTCTTCAAGCAACTCGACGATTGGAATCAATTTTCGCTTCGCCCAGCGGTGTCCAGGTGAAACGATGATGACGAGTGGCTCGCGAGCCCAGCGGATGGCCTGATAGCCTCGCCGACCATCCCACCACTCCGTGGCACCAAGATCGGCCTCGCCGTTCATCAGGCGTTCGGCGACCGCTGGATTGGAGCCAATCCACAGCTCGACTTCGATGCCTGTTTTTTGGCGGAACGCGGCGAGTGGTTGCTGTAGGAGATACGTGCCGACATTGCTCGCCGCCGACAATCTGATTACCGACGATCCAATCAGCTCCCGCGCCCGCTGGGCGGTGCCGATCAACGCGCGTGCGTGGGGAAGAAAGCGCTCTCCCTGCGGTGTAGCGCGCGAGGCACCAGGCGTGCGGATCACGAGAGGGGCTGCCAAATCACACTCGAGCTGGTTGACGTGCTCGACAACGGTCGACGGCGAAAGCGCGAGTGCTTTGGCCGCAGCCCGGACGCCTCGCTCGTCTATGACCGCGAGGAAGGTGCGAACATGGGAGAGGTTGATCATTGATCGCGCTGGTCGAAATTAGCGAATGTTTTGCGAAACTGCCGGCTCGTTGATGGCGGCCATCGGTCGTCGGCCGCCCAGGACATCAATAATACTGAGTGCTGCCGAGGTTTCGATGTCGCGTCGAATCTTTGTGACAGCAGACCCGATATGGGGGGTTAGAACAGTGGAAGCCGTTGGCCCGCGCAATCGCGGATCGATCACGGTCGGGCGGTCAGGCCGAGCCCAATCCTCGCACTCGAAAACGTCGGCGGCATAGCCGAAAAGTTTACCGTCCGCGACGGCGTCAGCCACGGCCTTTTCATCGACGAGCGAGCCTCGTGCCGGATTGATCAGCAGCGCACCAGGCTTCATCGTTGCGATCGCGTCGGCGTCGATCACGTGCAAGGTGGCAGCCGTGAGTGGCAGCGCCAGAACCACGAAGTCCGATTGGCTCAGAAGTTCGGTAAAACCGCTGCGCCCGACACGATCCCTGAAGCGTTCGGGAAGGTCGGACGTCGAGGCATCATATGCCAAAACACGGCATCCAAAGCCTGTCAGCCGCTCTGCAATCGCTTGGCCGACCCGCCCAAATCCCACGATGCCGACGTTGGTGCCATCAATTCCAACGCCGTAATGGGTCGGCCGCCAACCCTTGAAGCCAGCCTGCCGGATTTCTCGATCGCCACGAACAATATGGCGACCCAACGACAGCATCAGACCGACCGCAAGTTCGGCCGTCGGGACGGTCAGCAGATCCTCGCAGATCGTCACCCAAACACCGCTGGCGGTTGCCGCCGCCACGTCGATGTTGTCGAAGCCCTTCAGCGCAGCACCGATGACCCGAAGGTCGGGGCAGGCATCAAGCAGCGCGCGATCGATATTGTCCGTCATGAAAGCCATGATGCCGGTCGCCTCTCGGCAATGGGCCCGAAGTACATCGTCTGGCCAAGGCTCAGGGCGATCATTGGCAACGATCCGCGCAATGCCGTCAAACATCGCGCGGGTTTCGGGAAACGTCACATTGGTCAATACGACAAGCGGCAGATGAGACATTTTATGCTTCTCGATTACGGATGGCTTATTTCAGCGCCTTGCGGAGGTATGCCCCGATGCTGTCGACGATCACCACGCACGCGAGAATGGCGAGAAGAATAGCCGAGACCTGATCGTAATTGAGAAGACGCAGTGCTGCCATCAATTCAAAGCCGATCCCACCCGCACCGACGATGCCCAGAACGGCCGATGCCCGGAAATGATATTCCCAACGGTAGATCGTGACGTCTGTCAGCTGCGGGAGGACTTGCGGAAGCACAGCGTGGAGAATGACCTGAAGTGGTGATGCACCTGCTGCCCGTGCCGCCTCCAGCGGCTTGGGATCGACATGCTCGATCGCCTCGGCATAAAACTTACCAACCATGCCGACCGAGTGCAGCGCGAGCGCGAGCACGCCTGGCAGCGCGCCGAACCCGACAGCGGCAACGAACAGCACGCCGAGGATGATCTCTGGGACCGACCGCATGAATGCCAGCAGCGTTCGAACCGCAAAGTAGACTGAGGGATGCGGGCTGGTGTTGGGGGCTGCCAGCAAAGCTAATGGTAGCGAGAAAATGACAGCGAGGGCTGTTCCCGCAATCGACATCGCGAGGGTGTCGAATAGCGGCCGAATCCATGTTTGCCACCGGCTAAAGTTTGGCGGCACCATTTCACTGGCGAGCTGGCTGATCGCCGGGCCGCTCTCAATGAAACGCTGAGCATCGAAAAAGCCAGTAATCCAAAGAGAAAGCAGGCATATTGCGACGATCGAGCAGACAAGCACCGCCCCGCGCAATGCGGAGCGGCGCTGATCGGCTAAGATCGCATCGAAGTTGGTCGATGCTGTCATTTCATCCTCACAATTTGGCGATGTCGAGATTTAGAATCTTGGCCATATCGCGCAGGACGTCGTAGTCCTTGTCGGTGGCAGGAGCGAGCTTCTCGATCCGGAACAGCTTCAGAATGACCGGGTCGTTGAGTTCGAGGAACGCCTTCTTGATGGCCTCCTTCAACTCGGGGGCGAGGTATCCCTGCACGGTCATCGGATAGTTCGGAATGGGATCGGACAACGCGATTTCCTTCAGCTTGCTCGCATCGATCCTTCCGTCCTTGACGAGCACACGGTAGATCGCCTCCGAAAGGGCGCCGGCGGGTATCTGTCCTGCGGAGACCGCACGGGCAACAGCATCGTGTTTGCCAAGGTGGACGACCTTGTAGTGGGTGTCGCCAATCAGGCCGTTTTTGGCGAGGTGAGCGCGTGGTGCGAGATGGCTTGAGGTCGACGCTTGGTCACCGAACGCAAATGGCTTGCCCTTGATGTCCTCAATCGCTTTTACCGGACCATCAACGTTCGCGATTAGTATCGACTGATAATACGGCTTGCCCTTTTCGACGCCGACAGCAAATGGCTCGATTGCTGGCGCTTTGGATTTGGCAAGTACATATGAGAATGGACCGAAGTAAGCGACCTCAATCCGGCCAAAGCGCATCGCTTCGATCATCGAAGAATAGTCGGTCGTGACGATAATCTCGACGTCCTTTTTCAAGGCAGTCGTGAGATACGCCTTCAGAGGTTGCGCGTTTTGAATAATCGTTGACGCGTTCTCGTCTGGCAGCAGCGCAATCCGCAACTTTTCCGGATTAGCCTTGTCGGCCAACGCCGGGCCGGCAGCCCACAGCAGGCCGACCGCGAGCGCGGCGGCCAGAACATTACGACGCTTCATGATTGATCCCCTTGCGTGATTTACGAGGCTCTACGCGGCAGCCGCCAAAAGTTCAGGCATTCTGCCCTTGTAGATCTTGTCGAGAACCGCCGAGCCCAGCTCATTGGGGGCGCCCTCGAAAACGATTTGCCCGTGCGCCAGACCGATGATCTGGTCGGCGAATTGCTTGGCCAGATCCAACTGGTGGAGGCTCACGATCGTCGTGATGCGGTCTTCGCGACAGATCCGATGGAGGTCGCTCAGCACCTTGACGGAGGTTTCAGGGTCAAGGCTCGCAACCGGTTCATCCGCCAGAATAATCTGCGGACGTTGAACCAATGCGCGGGCAATACCTACTCTCTGCTGCTGGCCGCCAGAAAGCTGATCAGCCCGGTGGAGCGCACGGTCGGCAAGACCAACGCGGTTCAATGCCTCGAGCCCAAGCAACCGATCCGAGCGCGGCAGTGGCAGCAAAGTTCGCAGCGTCCCATGAGCTGCCAATCGCCCTGTCAACACATTATCGAGTGCGCTCATGCGACCGATCAGGTGGTGCTGCTGGAACACCATGCCAGTGTTACGGCGATGTTCGCGAAGTGTCCGACTGGAGCGGAAAATCGAGCCGCGGCCTTCGACAACCACGTCACCTTTGGTCGGCCGAACCAAACCATTCAGGCAGCGCAGAAGCGTCGATTTGCCAGCACCTGACGTCCCAAGCAGAACGATGAACTGGCCAGCGCCAAAGTTTGCCGTGGTCCGTCCCAGTGCTTTGACCCCGTTCGGATACGTCACTTCGACGTCTTTAACCGACAGCATGTTGGCTCCGTTCAGCTCGATGTCTTGTTCGCCGTTGGCAAACAAGACGACCATCCGTTCGGAAAAACCGTTACCATCGTTTCATGTCGTGCCAATGACACTGGCGCGGCCGTGGCGCGGAGGTGGTGCTGAAAAGTGTTGCTGCGGGTGAAGGGATGAATGACGACATCCTGAAAAAACAACCCGTCGCGCCTGATCATCAAACCAGACCAAACGTGCCGCCGCGAAAGGTCGTCGCTGGCGCTCCTCGCTCGCTCCGGCTCTGCAAATTGTTTGCCACTCGTGGATCGCTTGCGGCGGACCAACGGTAGGCAGCGCGGTCGCCGGTGACGATCAGCGCATCGTCGGCAACGACCGCCGACAGGACCGCGTTGAACGGGCGACCTTCGAGGTCGGAGAGGAGGTCGCCCGTCCTCTCCGCCGCGTTACCGCGACGCCTCGATAAAAACGTCGACTTGCTGACCGGGCTGCAGCCTGACCTCCGGCGCCTCGATGGCGTAGATGACCTGCAGCACCCTCGTATCCACTCGTTCGTTCGATGCACCGGTCAAGGACCGCTTTGGGATCACGAGAGGCTCTGTGCGAACATAACGGGCTGGAACGCGAAGAAAGGCGGCCCCTCTTGAACTGACGGTCGCGGACCGTCCAGGGGTAAACCGTGGAATGTCGACCTCGTCGATATCGGCCCGCACATGCAAAACATCAGTCATGCCGAGCACGAGCAAGGGGCTGTCCATGCTCCGGCTCTCCACGACCTGCCCAAGCCTCACGCGCGACTGTAACACCGTGCCGTCGATGGGCGCGCGCGTTGTTGTGTTGGCGAGGTCCAGCTTCGCTTTGTCAAGTTGAACCTCGGCTTGCGCGATACGTGCCGCAATCCGCGCCGTCTGGGCCTGAAGCACCTCGACCTGTCTTTGAGATGCAGCGACGGCGGCGCGTGCCGACCGCACATTAGCCGCTGCCTTTTGAGCATCCGCAGTGCTCGTGTCGAACCGTTGAACGGTCACTGCGCCGCGCGCAACCAAGGAACTCGCCCTCTCATTGTCCCTGTTGGACCGGGCCAGTTCTGCGGTTGCAACATCAATCGACGCGTAGGTTTGCTCAACCAACGCTTTTTGCTGTTCGATGGCTCTTGCGTTTTCAGGCCCCTCGGCCCGTGCCAACGCCAGATTAGCCTCAGCCTGTCGCACAGCGACTTCACCGTCCCGCGGATCAACCTGAAACAGCGCGTCACCCACTTTGACACGATCTCCTGCTTTGGCCGCGACAACCGTCACAATCCCTGTAAGTTGTGGCGCAATGGAGATTTCTTCTGACGAACTTTCAACCAAGCCCACCGCACCAATAAACCGGACCTCGTTTGTAATACCTATTTTGGAAACCGGAGGCGCCGCCTTTGGAGTCGAGCTTTCGGCTCCAGGTTGGGTCGGCGGCAGCTGAACGGGGTCAAGCAGTGGCCGATCTGGAAGATTGCGATTAATTGCCAACACAGCGGTGATCACTGCAACCACGGCGGTAAGAGGCAGTCCATAGGTCAAAAACTTTGAACGGCCAGCCATTAGTTTGCGTCCATTTGTGATGGGTCATCGATAGTCCGCTCAACGCGGCCGTCGCTCATCGAAATAATGCGATCAGCGAAGCTGAAGACGCGATGATCGTGTGTGACGACAATGACCGCGCGGTCGGGTTTCACGGCCGCTGCCTTTAATAAATCCATGGCAGCTCGGCCGGAGGCGGCATCCAAAGAAGCCGTCGGCTCATCGCAAACGATGAAGCGCGGTTCGTGCACCAACGCGCGAGCGATTGCAACGCGTTGCTGCTGGCCGCCTGAGAGTTGTGTTGGATATTTTGCAAGATGCTTCTCAAGGCCAAGACGCGCCAGGAGATCACGGGCCTTGGAGTTTGCTCGGCTCTCGTTCACACCCTGAACGATGAGAGGGATTGCCGCGTTTTCGGTTGCAGTCAGAGCGGGTAGAAGATTAAATTGCTGGAAAATAAAACCAATATTTTCTCGGCGGAATTTTACCAGCCGATCGCCTTTAAGCTTGGTCACTACAGTTCCAAAAACATCAATTTCAC
Organism: Hyphomicrobium aestuarii; assembly: GCA_034408685.1. Lineage (GTDB taxonomy): Bacteria > Pseudomonadota > Alphaproteobacteria > Rhizobiales > Hyphomicrobiaceae > JANXVY01. The sequence continues at coordinate 20,003 of JAWXCP010000181.1, forward strand.
CCTGGTCGGCCGTTAAAATACCAGCGATCATCGATATCATGGTCGTCTTGCCGCAACCCGACGGACCAATGAGCAGCGTCATTTGTCCAGCAAAAACATTTAAATCGACATCGTGAATGACGCGAATCAACACATCGCCCGAACCGAACGATTTAACGACACCGCGACAGCTAATGGCAGGTGATACGAGAGAGATCGCGGCACCAGCAGGGGCGTTCATGGCAACTGTCATCCGCGAAACACCACAGCCGGGTCAACAGTCAATACCCGCCTCAAGCTGAGCATAGATGCGACCAGCATGATGGCAACCGTCAATAATGCCATGCCGCCAGCTATTTCCCAAGGGAGATAGAAACCTCGTAATCCCACAGCAACCTTCGGTACGGTGTCAAAAAACCAAGCAACGATGCCAAGACCAATGGCATAACCAATGGCACCAACCACCAGTGCTTGAACTAACACCATTTGCAGGATTGTTCCGTTGGTGACGCCGATAGCTTTGAGCGAGGCGAATTGTTTGATGTTGTCGGCCACAAACATATTGAATGTCAGGCCCGCGACAACGACGCCGACGATAATTCCAAGTCCAATGACCGCGCCAAAACTTGCAGGGATGCCGGTATTTGCCAAGATGTAGTTGATTGTATCCCACTTGAACTCATTGTTCGTGCGGGCTCGTAAATTGGTGTCTTGACTGATCCTCCGCGCGACGACCTCAGGGGCAACACCCTCCTCGGCGCGACCAACGACAAATGACAGTTGATTGCGACCATTGTTAGTGAAGCCAACAGCGCGCGCATAAGTTGTATAAATGGTTACATTTGCTGAAAAGTTTGCCGATGACTTGACGAGTGCAGCAACCACAGCGCGGCGATCGTTGATCTCGATCGTACCGCCAAGCTCACGGGGCCGCCCAGGGAAAATCAACGCATAACCATCCCAATCCAAAATGACAGCGTCGGGCCGACCTAAGGAACCTCTGATCAGCGTCAGTTTTGAGCGGGTCTTGGGGGTATTGGGCTGATTTCATGGTTTGAGAGCGAGTTTGCAGGTTGCGATAGCTCCAC
>JAWXCP010000182.1:0-4504 GCA_034408685.1 Hyphomicrobium aestuarii
GGCGGACGTCCGCCATCGCGGGGTGCACCTTCGCGGGGGCTCGTGGCGTTGTCGCGTGATGCGCCGTCGCGGGGTGGGAACGCGCCATCGCGCCGCGGGCCGCCGCTGCGGTTGGCATCGCGGCCACCTCTCGGCCCCCGGTCGTTGCGGCGGTCGTCGCGACCATCCGTGCGGGGAGCGCCGCTGGGCGGCACAGTGGCTCCATCCGTGCCGGTCGCGGCGACCGCCCCGGCACCAGGTACCGATGGCGCCGGGCCGTTACCCGACCGGTCGCGCCAACGGGGGCCGCCGTCGCTGCGTTGGCCAGCATCCCGGTTCGGGCCGCGGTTCGCGTCCCGGTTGGCAAAATCTCTGGGACCACGCGCGTCCCCGTCACGGCGTACTGGATCACGGCGTACCGGATCACGGCGTACTGGGCGGTTGCCGCGGTTGGGCCGGGCTGGACGCCAGATCTCCTCGTATTTCGGCTCGTCGGCTTTGGCCTCTTCGGCTTTCACGTCGTCTGGCTTTATTACGTCGGACGCTGCCGCGACGGTCTCGGCGTCGAGCATATTTGCCGTTGGTTCGGAAATCGTCGCGGCCTCGATGACGGGTTCGGTGATGGTCTCGGCGGCGGCAGCAGAATCTGGAGCCGCTTCGGGGACATCGGCGGTACCGGCTTCGGAGAAGGCGTGCGGTTCGACGGTCTCGGCCGGTTGTGCCGCGGTTGCCTCTGGCGCGCTCATGGACTCTGGCGCGCTCATGGACTCTGGCGCGCTCATGGACTCTGGCGCGCTCATGGCATCGGCGGCAGTCTCGGCGGTTGAAACGGGCTCCAATGTTGTCTCGGGCGACATGAGGTCCGGCTCGGCAGCACCGTCGATAGGGGTCTCACCCGACGCCGCTACAATCGCGGCAGGCACCTTCGGCATCGGGGCCGGCTTCGGCTTGGCGATACGCTTTTCGCTCTCAAAGCCGAGCGCACGCAGCACCTGGCCCAACTCGTCGCCGGAACAGCCGAGGATCGACATCATCTCGGGCTGCACGATGAACGCGCCGGTTCCGGTGGACCCGCGCGGCGGTGTCTGCGGCTCGGCTCCGGCTTCCTTAGGCTGACGCCAAGCGAGCAGCGGACGGATGATATCGGCGAGCCGCTCGATGATGTCGAGTCGGACGGCGCGCGGGCCGCACAACTGGTAGCCGCTGGCGCGATAGAACGCTTCGGGCACCGCAGGATCGGCTGGCACCGACGTCAGGCCAGCACGCGGCGGCTCTGGCAGCGCGGCGGGGTCGAGGCCGACGGCCTTGGCGTGCTTCAAGCACCACAACGACAGGGCGAGGTCGGCGGGCGCGGGCTTCAACATCAGCGGAATGAAAATGTTGAAGGCGCCGAAGCGGACGCCATACTTGCGCAATTGGGCACGCGAGGTCTGGTCGAGCGCCTTGATCTCGTCGGCGACCTTGTCGCGCTTAAAGATGCCGAGATTTTCTTTGAGCTGGAACGCGATACCGCGCGCCAAGCCGCTCACGTCTTCGGCCTTGGCGAGATCGGCCAATGACTTCAGCCGCTCGGCAACGAGTTCGACCACGGCCGCGTCGAGGCGCTGCTGGACCTTTTCGCGGTCGGGCGCGGAGATCGCGTCGTCGACCAGCACCGTGACCTGCGGCTTCAGCGGGTCTTCACCGGCGGTCACTTCGCCGATCTGGTCGCCGCGCCACATCAGGCGCCCATCGCGCATGATCTTGAACGCCTCGGCCTTGGCGGCGGCAACGCGACGGGCGCGCATGCCGAGTTCACGCGATACGACGAGGTAAGCCGCGCTGCGGGCGGCCTTCTGATTGATGCCATCGGTGGAGGCCGGGTCGGCGACGAAGCGGAACCCCTGCAGGCGCCCGACGTAATGATCCTCGACCTTGACCGACCCGTCGTCGGCAATGTCGGCGGTCAATTCGTCCTTGTCGCGCATGCCGCGCATCAGCGCCGAGGTCCGACGGTCGACGAACTTGGCGGTCAGGTTGTCGTGCAGCGCATCCGACAGTTTGTCTTCGATCTCGCGGGTGCGGGCCTGCCAGGAGGCGACATCTTTCAGCCAGTTCGGGCGGTTGGCGACGAACGTCCAGGTGCGAATGTGGGCGAGGCGGTTCGACAGCGTATCGATGTCGCCGTCGGTGCGGTCGGAGAATGCGACCTGCTTGGCCAACCAATCCTCGGGGATTGCTTCCTCGCCAGTGCGCAGGAACTTGAATATCTGGCCGACGAGTTCGGCGTGGCTCGTCGCCGAAATCTTGCGGTAATCCGGGATTTGACAAACGTCCCATAGCAACGCGACGGCGGCCGGGTTCTGGGCCAAGTCGGCGATCTCGCGGTCACCGGCCAGTGTCTCCAGCGCGGCGACGTCGTCGGCCATGCGGGCGCGGGCGAGGCGATGCAACCGGGGGATGTCGCGCAGGCTTTCGCGCAGCGCGAACAGGTTGGAGAAGTCGATCGCGCGGTTGCGCCATTGCAGCGTGCGCACGGGATCGAACACGTGGTTTTCCAGCCGCTCGACCAACTCGGGGTCGAACGGGTCGGCGCCGCCTGTGACGCCGAACGTGCCGTCGTTCATGTGGCGGCCGGCGCGGCCAGCGATCTGCGCGATCTCGTCGGGTGTCAGGTTGCGGTGGTTCTGGCCGTCGAACTTGCGCGTCGCGGCGAGCGCCACGTGGTCGAGGTCGAGGTTGAGGCCCATGCCAATCGCATCGGTCGCGACGAGATAGTCGACCTCACCGGCCTGATACAGCGCGACCTGAGCGTTGCGGGTGCGCGGCGACAGGGCACCCACGACGACGGCGGCGCCGCCTTGTTGCTTCCGGATCAGGTCGGCGATGGTGTAAACCTCAGCGGCCGAAAACGCGACGATTGCCGTGCGCTTGGGCAGGCGCGTCAGCTTCTTCTGGCCAGCGTATGTCAACTTCGACAGGCGCGGGCGGGAGACGAAGTTCGCCCCCGGCACGAGGTCGGAGATCGCATCGCGCATGGTGCCGGCGCCGAGCAATAGCGTTTCCTGGCGGCCCCGGGCATGCAGCAGACGGTCGGTAAACACGTGGCCGCGCTCAAAGTCGGCGGCGAGCTGGATTTCGTCGACGGCGAGGAAGTCGACGGTCACTTCGCGGGGCATCGCCTCGACGGTGCACACCCAATAACGGGCGGCGTCGGGCTTGATCTTTTCCTCGCCAGTGATCAGCGCGACGCGACCTTCGCCGACCTTGGCGACGATGCGGTCGTAGACCTCGCGCGCGAGTAGCCGCAGCGGCAGGCCGATCATTCCGCTTTCGTGGCCGAGCATCCTCTCGATGGCGAGGTGGGTTTTACCGGTGTTCGTCGGCCCGAGGACCGCTGTCACGTTGCGGCTACGGGTCTCGAAATCGCTGCCCATCGAACGGGTCCCTCTGGAGCGGGAGGGCATCGCCAACCCCCGCCCGTGTCTGCTGTTGTCGTGTTTGTCGTTGCTTCGTGCGCTACGGACGATCGATGTCTCGACCATCCGGGAAAGGCAATCGCATCGCAGAGCCCTGCGGCGAGATCAAGGGAATTGCGATTGGGTTGGGGGCGGCGGCGGGTTCAGCGAGCTTACGCTACCTGCCGGACGTGTGCGACTTCGCGATCACGGACCGAACGCTCGGCGTTGGCGCCGGGTTCACGCCACCTTCCGCGCGTTAGCGATTTCTCCGGTACCAATCGATCGGATGTCATCGGCTGTCAAAGTCAGCAGCGCGACGGTCTCGCCTGTCAGCGCGACGAATTCCACCTCATAGGCTGAAACGTCCGCGTCGGCATGGACGATTGCCCCGATGTCGCCTGCAGCGAGGTGTGCCTCGGGGATGTCGCGTACAAGCACGACAGTATCGAGTTCTTTTAGCATGGCGGTTCCTTCATGCGGAGACGGCGGTGACGAAACGCGGCACGGTTTCGCCGTGGCGGACGATCCAAACGGTGCGAACCTTGGGGTTGCGCCCGTCGGGAGACGACAATGGCCCGATCAAGACGTACTTTACTCCGGTTGCCGTGCCCGGCAAAGGCGTCGCTTCAAGGGTTTGACCGTGCGCCATAAGCGCGTCGATGAGCACTTGCGGACGCTGGGGCGTGAAACCGAAACGCATGAGGAAACGTGCCTTCGGACCGCCGACGATGTGGCCGACGTCAAGAAGGTAACGGGTAACCTTTTGCGGGTCCAAGATCGCTTGGTCGGCGTTCGGCAGATTTGGCATGGGGCGGTTGCGTCTTTCCGTTGCGGCGCAATCGGTAGCCTGTAGCAATCACTCCGTAATGCCCGCTTCAGGCGGGCCACCCAGACAGGGGCGAGCAGGGTGAGAGCGCGATATCAAATCCAGCCCCACTCGGTGGCCCGGCGTCGGTGCGCAGCGCCGCTTTAAGGAAACAAGCCGGGCCATGACGAAAGAGGGAGCTTCAAACGGGGAGTGCGTTGTTGCTGGCGTGCGAGAGTGCGAGCGAAGGGGCTGTCCGCCCCTTCACCCAGACCAGGGA
>JAWXCP010000183.1:0-6195 GCA_034408685.1 Hyphomicrobium aestuarii
GCTGATCGGGGAGCCGTGTATCTTTGTCAGACGTGCGGGGTGACCTCGCCGCGCTGGGTCGGCAAGTGCCCCGGCTGCGGGGCGTGGAACACGCTTGTCGAAGAGGTGCAGATCGCGGCGGCCGCCGTGCCGGGGTCTGGGATATCGCGCAAGTCACGGGGCGGGCGGCCTGTTGCGCTCGAGGGGCTTTCGGGCGGCGGCGCGGAAGCGCCGCGCGTCGGCACGGGGTTCGGCGAACTGGACCGCGTCACGGGTGGCGGCATCGTGCCGGGATCGGCGTTGCTGATCGGAGGCGAGCCGGGAATCGGCAAGTCGACGCTGCTGCTGCAACTCGCGGCCAACCTGGCGCGCGATGGACGACGGACGCTCTATTTTTCGGGCGAAGAGGCAACCGCGCAAGTCCGGTTGCGCGCCGAGCGGTTGGGGCTGTCGAACGCGCCGGTATCGCTGGCGGCCGAAACCAACCTGTCGAACATCCTTGCCACGCTCGACGCCGAGACGGCTGGCAAGAAGCGCGGGCCGGACCTCGTGATCATCGATTCGATCCAGACACTTTGGGCCGATGAACTCGACGGGGCGCCAGGGACCGTAACCCAAGTCCGTGCGGCGACCCAAACGCTGATCCGCTATGCCAAACAAGCCGGTGCTTCGCTGCTCCTTGTTGGCCATGTGACGAAAGAAGGCCAGATCGCCGGGCCGAAGGTGATCGAGCACATGGTCGATACCGTGCTCTATTTCGAGGGTGACCGCGGGCACGCGTATCGGATCCTGCGGGCCGTCAAGAACCGCTTTGGACCGTCGGACGAGATCGGCGTGTTCGAGATGGTGCAGGCGGGCCTGCGCGAGGTGGCTAACCCGTCGGAATTGTTCCTCGGCGACCGGCAGGCGTCGAGCCCGGGCTCGGCGGTGTTTGCCGGTATCGAAGGCACGCGGCCAATTCTTGTGGAAATCCAGGCGCTCGTTGCGCCGAGTTCGCTTGGCACGCCGCGCCGGGCGGTGGTCGGCTGGGATGGCGCGCGGCTTGCGATGCTGCTCGCCGTGCTCGACGCGCGCTGTGGCGTGTCGTTCGCCGAAAACGACGTCTATTTGAACGTCGCGGGCGGCCTCAAAATTGCCGATCCGGCGGCCGACCTCGCAGCAGCGGCCGCTCTGCTGTCGTCCCGGTCGGGTGTGCCACTGCCAGCTGACGACGTCTATTTCGGCGAGATTTCGCTGTCGGGCGCCATCCGTGCATCCGGACATATGATGTCGCGCCTGAAGGAAGCCCAAAAGCTCGGGTTTAAGCGTGCCGTTGTTCCAGCGGTCGGTGAGATCGACGAGAAAGCCGTGACGCTGAAAGTCGAACGGCTGGCGACGCTCAAAACGCTTGCGGAGGCGTGCGGGCAGTGCGACTGAACGTTTGGTTAAGCCTGCGCTTCCGCATCACGGGGGATGGACGGATATGATCGGACCGCTGAGCTATCTCGACCTCACGTTTCTGACGATGGGCCTGATTTCGGCGCTTCTCGCGATGTATCGCGGGTTGACGCGCGAGTTGTTGTCGATCGTGTCGTGGATCGTTGCGGCGGCGGCCGCCTACCTTGCGTTCAAGCGGGCGCAAGAATCAGTCGGGATCGAGATTGGCAAACAACTCGGTCTGGCCGGAACCAATGGCGCGTTGGTTGGTGCCGCGATCATCGCGCTCGGCGTATTCCTGGTGGTCTTGATCGTCGTCCATTTGCTGACGACGCGGCTGTCCGATGCGATCCTCGACACCAGTGTCGGCATGGTCGACCGCATACTGGGCTTCATTTTTGGTTTCATGCGCGGCGCGCTGATCGTGATCATCGGCTTCATGCTGGTCGATGGCATCGCGCCGAATTTCGTCCAGCAGTTCGCCTGGGTGCAACAGTCCAAGACGCTGCCCTACATCGTCGGGCCGGGCAACTGGATCAAAGGTGTGCTGACGCAGAACGTCGTGCCGCTGATCGACAAGAAACCGGGCGACCAGCCGGGCTGATCTGGGGCCGTGACGCCTTTGCATGGTCCTGGCGCATTCGCGTTGTCGCGACGCTTCATGGCCGGTTCACGTCGTGCGCTTTACCAACCGTTCAGTATCCGGGGTGACCGCATGCCGCTGGCAAATGGCGCGGGTTGCCGATTATGTAGACGCTGAGCGGAGCTGTTAGGGTGGCCGCGCGTTCGCGAGGGCCTCACGCGCTTGACACCCTTGCGGGGGTCGGCGTCGCGGGACCCAGGACTTGGAGGCGCCCATGAGTAAGCCCGATCGCCTGGAACGTGTTGCGGCCTTGTTGCCGACGCACGTCGTCCCCAAGACCGATGCTGCCGACCTGTTCGAGGCTGAGGAAACGTTCGATCCTGGCAGCGACGACCGGCTGCGCGAGGAATGCGGCGTGTTCGCCGTGTTCGGCCATCCTGAGGCGGCGGCCCTGACGGCGCTTGGCCTCCACGCGCTTCAGCACCGCGGACAGGAAGCGTGCGGCATCACGACCTTCGACGGGCAGCAATTCCACTCCGAGCGGGTGCGCGGTCTGGTCGGTGACCATTTCAACCGCCGCGATGTTCTGGCCAATCTCACCGGCCGGATGGCGGTGGGTCACAACCGCTATTCGACCACCGGGGCGTCGACGGTCCGCAATATCCAGCCGCTGTTCTGCGATATCGACAAGGGCGGCTTCGCCGTCGCCCACAACGGCAACCTGACGAATGCCCTGACGCTGCGGCAGGAGCTGATCAACTCGGGTGCGATTTTCCACGCCACGTCCGACACCGAGATCATCCTGCACCTCGTCGCGCGTTCGACCCGGCCGCGCATTGTCGAGCGATTTGTCGATGCGCTCCGCCAGATCGAGGGCGCGTATGCGCTCGCGTGTCTGACCGACGACATGCTGATCGGCGCGCGCGATCCGGTCGGCATCCGCCCGCTGGTCCTCGGCCGTCTCGGCGACGCCCATGTGCTGGCGTCCGAAACCTGCGCGCTCGACATGGTCGGAGCGGTCTTCGTCCGCGAAATCGAGAACGGCGAGATCGTCGTCATCACGGATCGCGGCATCGAGAGCCACCGGCCGTTTCCGCGCCGTCCAGCCCGGCCCTGCATCTTCGAATATATCTACTTCGCCCGGCCCGACAGCGTGGTTGGTGGCCGGACCGTCTATACCGTGCGCAAGGCAATGGGAGCCGAACTCGCCCGCGAGGCCCCGGCCGATATCGACGTCGTGGTGCCGATCCCAGATTCGGGTGTGCCGGCGGCGATCGGATACTCGCAGGTATCTGGCATCCCGTTCGAACTCGGCATCATCCGCAACCACTATGTCGGTCGCACATTCATTCAGCCCGACCAGCGCATCCGTGCGTTCGGCGTCAAGCTCAAGCACTCCGCCAACGCGACCGTGATCCGCGGCAAACGCATCGTCCTCATCGACGACAGCGTGGTGCGCGGAACGACCTCGAAGAAGATCGTCGAGCTGATGTATGAAGCGGGCGCGCGGGAGGTTCACATGCGGATCGCCTGCCCGCCGATCAAGTGGCCGGATTTTTATGGCATCGACACGCCCGACAAGGGACAGTTGCTGGCCGCCGAAACCGACGTCGAAGGTATGCGCGCGTTCATGGGCGCGACATCGCTCGCGTTCCTCTCGGTCGAGGGCGTATACCGGTCGGTCGGGTACAGCCAACGTGACCCGATCACGCCGCAGTTTTCCGACCACTGTTTCACGGGCGATTACCCCACCGCGCTGACCGACCAGACGGGTGAGGCTCCGACGCGGCAGTTGTCCCTTCTCGCGGAGGGCTGATGGCTCTGGCTGACGATACGCCCGAGCCGATCGAGCCGGGGCTGAAGCGTCTTGCAGGCCGGATTGCCCTCGTTACGGGAGCGTCTCGCGGCCTTGGTCGTGCCATTGCCATTGCGCTGGCACGGGATGGCGCGCACGTTGTGATTTCGGCCCGCACGGTCGGCGCACTCGAAGAGGTCGACGACGAGATCGTCAAGGCTGGCGGCAAGGCGACCATTCTGCCGCTCGACATGAAGCGGCTCGACAAGGTCGACCAGCTCGGGCCCGCGCTCTACGAGCGATGGGGCAAGCTCGATATCCTGATAGGAAATGCCGGGACGCTCGGTAACCTGACGCCGATTGCGCACGTCACCGACGACGTGTGGGACTACACGCTGAATTTGAACCTTGGCGCCAACTTCCGGCTGATCCGCACGCTCGATCCGCTGCTCAAGCGATCCGACGCTGGCCGCGCGGTGTTCGTCACGTCGGGGGCCGCCCGCAAATCGACCGCGTATTGGGGTCCGTATGCGGTCTCCAAGGCCGCCCTCGAGACGCTCGTCAACACATACGCTGCCGAGATTGCAACGACCGCCGTGCAGGCCTGTTTGTTCAATCCTGGCCCGGTACGCACGGCGATGCGGGCAAAGGCCTTTCCGGGGGAGGACGCGGCGCTGCTGGCCACGCCGGACGATGTTGCCCCCGCCATTGTCGAACTCGCCCTTCCAACATCAGACGTCAACGGCCGAACGTTTGCGTTCCAGCCGTTGCGTTCTGGTGCAGTTAGTGGCCCGCCGACTTCTGGTGAAAGCGGATGATCGAGCCGAGGATGTCCGAATAGTCGTCGGTCCACGGCGTAATGCCTTCATAGCGGGGTTTGAAGGTGCCGTTGATGTCCTGGAAGCGCCGCGCGGCTTCGGGGTTGCGCGTCACGAACACGACCTTCGATCCCGATTTTTCCAGGTAATCGATTTTACTGTCGTTTTTGGTGTTTACGACGCCGACATGGACGTTAGGCAAGGCACCGGCAGTCGCCGCTGCGACGTCGTCAAGATCGAGGATCCGGCTCGACACGTGCAGCGCCAGAATGCCCGTTGGCTTGAGCCGCTCCAGATACATCGCGATCGCTTCCAGCGTCATCAAGTGGGCTGGCACGACGTCGGACGAGAACGCGTCGATCAACAAGTAGTCGAACGAAGCTGCGGGTTCTTGTTGAACCGTGAGGCGCGCATCACCGAGTTTGATGCCCTCACTAACCGGGCACTTCGACAAGAAGCTGAAGTATCGCGGATTGGAGGCGATATCGACGATGAGTTTGTCGATCTCGTAGAAGCGCCAACGCTCTCCGTCACGGCCGTTGCAGGCCATTGCACCAACGCCAAGGCCGACGATGCCAACGCGCATTGCTGACGGGTCAGGCGACACGGCGCGCGCAAGGTCAAGCCCCTTCGACATAGGGTTTTCGGGGTGGTAGTACGTGATCGGCAACGGCCGTGTGAGCGACTTGCCATTGGCGTTGACGATCTTCTGGGCCCCATGAATGGTCGTGCCGAGTGTCATCACGCGTTTATCGTCATGGTCGTGGACCGAGACGACGCCAAAGAAGCTGCGCTGCTGGGTGACCGAGCCGGCATGCTTGGGGAAAACGGCTAGAGCGACGACCATCGCGGCGCAGGGTATGATGACGAGCTTCGGGCTTGCGCAGAGGACAATCGCGCCGAAAATACCACCCAAGGTGAAGATGACGAGGAGCGTTGTCGACTTGATCGCGCCCGGCATGAGAGCCGAACCGACGATCGAAACGGCGAGCAACGTAAAGGTGACTGCAAGAAGGCCGCCCCGCGCTGCGCGTTGTTCAGCGCTTGGAGGCGTCAGAAATGCGGCTTGGCCAGCGAGAGCGGCGACCAGCAGGATCGGGTATTCGAGTACCGAGTTGAAGATCTGGGGCGCGAGCAAGCTACAGGCTATGCCACCCAAAACGCCGCCAAAGCTCATCCAAAGATAAAATTCGGTCAAACGGCTGACGCCAGGGCGGCGGCGATAGAGTTCGCGATGGTTCATGACGACGAGGACGATGAACGATGCGAAGACAAGACCGAAATGAACGGCTGGCAACTTCGACGATGGAAGCAACGAGGCGACGATCGTGGCTGCCACCAATGGCGCGGCCGCGATCGACAACCAGCGGTCCGGGATCAGCGGCGTCTCACGGAACGCCATCATGAACGTGATTAGGTAAACCGCCAGCGGGATGACCCACAGCAGGGGCATAGACGCGATATCGGTTGAAATGTGGGTCGTCACGGCAACAAGAAGGCCTGACGGTACGAACGACAGGCCGATCCAGGCGGCGCGCTGGCGCCACGTTACCGGCTCGGCCACGGCGGAATTGGCGTCAGCGTCGTCTGGCGTGGCGGCGGCC
>JAWXCP010000184.1:0-23777 GCA_034408685.1 Hyphomicrobium aestuarii
CATGATGACCGTCCTCCTCGTGATCCACATGATGATCGCCGCCGCCAATGCCAAGTGCACCGCCCTCCGACTTCTGGATCAGCACGAAGCCGATGAGCGCGGCGGCGATCATCATGTGGATCACGAGGAGGACGGTCATCATGGGCAGCGGTTCCGGTGGAGAAAGTGAGCGCGAACTCTTACACCAAGATATGTCAGCGCGGCTAGTGCGGCGTGTGCGGCGGGAAAATTGGGCCCAAGCGCTTAAACTTGCCCACAATCGACACCGGTCAGGTGTGTCGTGGTGCGTGGCTTGACGGGATCGCGGCGATCAATCACTAAGCCGCCGGTGTAGACATAAGGTGGATTTGGAGCCGGGTTGTAGGGGCTAGTCTCTAAATCACGGCCATTCTCCCCCGACCACGACCGATGGAATAAAGGCCCAAGATGCCCGATAGTCCGGTGCCGAACGCCTCCGAGGACGCGCAGCTGGGGCTGTTGATGTCGCTCTACCGGAAGGCCGTCGCGACCGCACATCCGGCAACCTGTTTGCCCCGCCATCTTCCGAAGGTTCCCGACGGCGGGCGCGTCCAGATCATAGGCGCTGGAAAGGCCGCAGCGGCTATGGCCCAGGCGACCGAGCGCCATTACGCCGAAGCTGGCGAGGCCGGACGGATCTCGGGCTTTGTGACAACGCGGCACGGATTCAAGCTGCCGACCGCGATCATCGAGATTATCGAAGCCGGGCACCCGATGCCCGATGCCAACAGCATTTCTGGCGCTGCTCGCGCAATCGAAGCGGCCAGGACCGCCGGACCGGATGACCTTGTGCTCGTACTGCTGTCGGGCGGGGCTTCGGCGCTTTGGGCCGCGCCTGCCGACGGCGTGACGTTCGAGGCCAAGCAACGGCTGACAAAGCAGTTGCTGCGTTCGGGCGCGCCGATTTCTGAAATGAACTGCGTGCGCAAGCACCTGTCAAAAATCAAAGGCGGCAAACTCGCCGCCGCAGTCCACCCTGCGCGCCTCATCACGCTGGCGGTTTCCGACGTGCCGGGCGACCACCCCGACGAGATCGGCTCAGGCCCGACAGTCGGCGACCGGTCGAGCCTCGCCGATGCCCGCGCTGTGCTCGCCAAATGGGGCATCACGCCCGATCCGGAGATCGCCGCAGCCCTTGCCGACGAGAGCAACGAGACGGTGAAGCCTGGTGACCCGCGGCTCGACAGTTCGGCCTACGTAATCGTCGCTGCACCCAAGGCTTCGATCGCCGCCGCGAGCGAGATGGTGACATCGGCTGGGTTCCGCGTCGTGATGCTCGGCGACAGCCTCGAAGGTGAAGCCCGCGACGTCGCGCGCCAGCACGCCGAACTGGCCAAGGCCCACTTGGCGGCCGGTGACAAGGTCGCCATTCTGTCCGGCGGGGAACTGACGGTCACTGTGCGTGGCCATGGTGCGGGTGGACCAAATCAGGAATATGCGTTGAGCCTTGCCGCCGAATTGCAGGGGGCGCCGGGCATATTCGCGCTTGCTGGCGATACCGATGGAACAGACGGTGGCGGCGGCAGCGCCACCGATCCTGCTGGAGCCTATGTGTTGCCATCGATGTTCGCTAAGGCTGGCGGGATGGGCCTCGACATCGCCGAACATCTCGCAAACAACGATTCGACGGCTTTCTTCCGCGCCGTCGGCGGCCTCATCGACTGCGGCCCGACCCAGACCAACGTCAACGACTTCCGCGTCATCCTCGTCGATCCTGCGCATGACTGAACCACGATCCGCCAGCCCGATGCTTACTGGCCCGATGCGTACTGGCCCGATGCGTACTGGCCCAATTTCTACTCGCCTCGTCGCCTCGCATCCGGGCCGCGTGCGCTCGATGGCTTTCGTCCGCGCTCCGGCGCGGTCTGGTTATCTCTCTATCTGTCTCTCTGTCTGTCTGGGCCTCGTACTGGCAACGCCGGTTGCCGCCCAGCTGTCGGTCTGCAACACGACATCGAGCCGGGTCGGCATTGCTCTCGGCTACCAAGAACCCACCGGCTGGACGACAGAGGGCTGGTGGAACATCGCGTCACAAAGCTGTGAGACACTGCTCAAGACGAATGTGCCAAGCCGCTTCATCTATGTCCACGCGGTCGACTACGACCGAGGCGGAGATTGGAGCGGTACGAACAAACTGTGTATCGGCGACAAATCGTTCGCGATCCGCGAAGCCGATACGTGCGCAAAATCCGGCAACAAAAGCTCCGGCTTCTTCGAAGTCGATACCGGCGACGCTAAAGAATGGACGATCCGGTTGACGGATCCCGATGACCATGGGGGCAAAGGCCGGTGAGACGTAACCGCAAAGTCAAGATCGTCGCCACGCTGGGACCAGCGTCGTCCACCCCCGAAACCATGGAGAGGCTGGTCAGGGCGGGTGTCGATGTGTTCCGCGTGAACATGAGCCACGCCTCCCACGATCTCGCACGCGAACTGCATGCCCGCGTGCGTCGCTGCGAGCAGTCGCTACGCTACCCGATCGGCATTCTGTACGACCTCCAGGGCCCAAAGTTCCGCCTCGGTGCATTTGCGGGCGGGCGCGCCGAGCTGGCGCCGGGGGCCGTGTTCCATTTCGACCGCACCGAGACCGACGGCGACGCAAGCCGCGTGTTCCTGCCCCATCCCCAGATCTTCGACGCGGTCGAGCCCGGCCACGCCCTGCTGCTTGACGACGGCAAGATCCGCATGCGCGTGATCGAAACCCGGCCTCACCGGATCAGTGCCGAAGTGGTGGTCGCTGGCCCACTGGCCTCGCGCAAAGGCGTCAGCCTGCCCGACACATTGCTGGCGGTCGGCCCGCTGACGGAAAAGGACGAGGCTGACCTTGCGTTCGGGCTTGAACTCGGTGTCGATTGGATCGCGCTGTCGTTCGTTCAACGCGGCACGGATGTCGCCGATGCCCAGCGCCGCGTCGCTGGCCGGGCCGGTATCATGTCCAAAATCGAGAAGCCGTCGGCCATCACCGATCTCGAAGCGATCATCGAGGCATCCGACGCGATCATGGTCGCACGCGGCGATCTTGGCGTTGAAATGCCGATCGAAAAAGTGCCGGGCCTGCAAAAGTACATGACACGCATGGCGCGCGCGGCCGGCAAACCCGTCGTCGTCGCAACGCAAATGCTCGAAAGCATGATCACCGCCCCGGTGCCGACGCGGGCTGAAGTTTCCGACGTCGCGACGGCCGTGTTCGACGGTGCCGATGCCGTGATGCTGTCGGCGGAATCGGCGGTCGGCCAGTATCCCTTCGAAGCGATCTCGATGATGGATCGCATCGGCATCGAGGTCGAAGCCGACCCGATGTACGACGCCATCGTCCATGCCACCAAAACCGAACCTGTCGCGACCGGCCCCGGCGCGATTGCAACGGCGGCCAGAACCATTGGCGATACGCTGAACCTCAAGGCCATCGTCTGTTACACGGCAACGGGTTCCACGGCCCTTCGCGTCGCGCGCGAGCGCCCTGGCCTACCGGTAATCGGCTTGACGCCCGTGCCCGAAACCGCGCGGCGCCTGTCGTGCGTCTGGGGCATCCGCGCGTTCATGACGAGCGACCCGCAAAATCTCGCCGACATGGTCTCGAAGGCGTGCCGGATCGCGTTCGAGGAAGGCTTCGCCAAGGCTGGCGAGGGGATCGTGATCACCGCAGGCGTTCCGCTCGGCTCACCGGGGGCAACCAACATGATCCGCATCGCCGTGCTCGACCATAACGGTGGACCATCCGCAATTTGACGGAATTTTCCGGCGGCGGCGGACGCCATTTCGTAGGCGGCTGCAAATTACAGTGGCGGGTTATCGTCTCTCTCGCCAAAACGATCGCGACCGACGAGCCTTAGGAACGCTGCGAGCCGCGCCGCATCCTCGTGCTGTTTGATCTCGGTGACCAATCCGTCGCGGATCTGCACGACGCTGCGCTTCGTGCCGCTCAGAATTTCCCCGCTCGGACGGTGGCGGAGCTTATAACTGGTCTGGACGCGGCCGATATCCCCGTCGGTTCCGAGCAGCGCCTGGGAATAGCTGAGCCGCTCCCACACGGCCAGCATCTCGCTCATCAGCGTTCGGACGGCCGCCTTGCCCCGCGCTTCGACGGCATAAGGCAGCGTCTCAGCATCAGCGTTCAGCACAAAAACAACGTCGGCGTGACACAAGGCGAGTGTCTGCTCGACGTCTTCTGCCTGCCAACTCTCGATCAGCGAAACCATAAGCTTATGATTCGTATTCATCGGACCACGTTTCAAAATAACGACAGGGAACACCGACGCCGCTCGGTTTCTACCTCATCTAGATATGCTGGAAGGACACTATGCATTGATGCAACTGCTGTCGTCGAACAGCTCAATGACCAGACCGCATCTGGCGGATGGGTACCATGCCATCTGAACGTCGTGGTCCAATAGGCGTAGCCGAACCAGATCCGTCGTCGTACTGTTGCACACGCATCACCAGTCTAATGACCATTAACGTGAGCGGATCAATCACATCTACATTGCTTACAGATTGCGACTGGCGTTCCAGGACAGCACAAGCGTGAGCCATTGAGCGCGAGCCTTTGGGCGGAGCCTTTGGGCGCGAGCCTTTGGGCGCGAGCCTTTGGGCGCGAGCCTTTGGGCGCGAGCCTTTGGGCGCGAGCCTTTGGGCGCGAGCCTTTGGGCGCGAGCCATTGGGCGCGAGCCATTGGGCGCGAGCCATGCGAGTCATTGACGAAGCGCCGAATTACGTCGACACACCATGCGCGAGGCAGTGCTTTGGGCACCGCACCCGGCCTGTCTCCATCATCGGCCGCCTATAAAAATCGGCCCACCCGCACCTCGAAATCGGCTCGCCCGCGCATGAAAATCAACGGCCGCCACCACCGAACGATCCGGCTCCGGCCTGACACCTGGTCCGTCGAGATCATCGACCAGACGCTGCTGCCACACCGATTCGAACTGCTTGCACTGACGAGCCTCGAAGGCGCGGCCCGGGCAATTTCGACCATGCAAGTGCGCGGCGCGCCGCTGATCGGGGCGACGGCGGCTTATGGCGTCGCCATGGCCATGCGCCGCGACCCGTCGGATGCCGGTCTCGACCACGCCGTCGCCCTGCTCGCCAAACAACGGCCGACGGCGGTCAACCTCCGGTGGGCGCTCGACCAGATGAAGTCGGCGCTGTTGTTGAAGGCGCCCGCCCAGCGGGCAGCAGCCGCCTACGCGCGCGCCGCCGAGATTTGCGACGAGGACGTCGAGACCTGCCGGCGGATCGGGACGCATGGGCTCGACATCATTCGCCAAATCGCCGCCGCCAAGCGACCTGGCGAACCGGTCAACATCCTGACCCACTGCAACGCAGGCTGGCTGGCCTGCGTCGATTGGGGTACGGCTACGGCGCCGATGTATCTCGCGCACGATGCCGGGATCCCGATCCACGTCTGGGTCGATGAAACCCGCCCGCGCAACCAAGGCGCTTTTCTCACCGCTTATGAACTGGGTGCCCACGGCATCCCCCATACCGTGATCGTCGACAACGCCGGCGGTTATTATATGCAGCACGCGGCGGTCGATCTCGTCATCGTCGGCACCGACCGTGTCACGCGCAACGGCGATGTCGCCAACAAGATCGGCACCTATCTCAAGGCGCTCGCCGCCAACGACAACGGCGTGCCGTTTTACGTGGCCCTGCCGTTCTCGACCATCGACTGGACGCTCGAAAATGGTCGCGACATCCCGATCGAAGAGCGATCCCCCGATGAAGTCTTGAAGATCGCGGGGCGCTTGCCAGACGGCAACATCGTCGTCACCGATATCGTTGCGCCGGGATCGCCAGCTGCCAACCCGGCCTTCGACGTGACGCCAGCCCGGCTCGTCACCGGGTTCATCACCGAGCGCGGGGTGTGTGCAGCAACTGAGGACGGGCTTTATTCCTTATACCCCGAACGCCGGACGACAGAGCCCGGCTCGTCGTTGATGGCTTGAGGGTTCGTCGCAACGGCTCAAGCATCGGACGAGCACGACAATGGGAAAGCGCACGCCGACGTCGATGGCAGAGCGAGCTGTCAAACAACGGCGGTCAGCCGACCGGCCCCCAGCAGAACGGCCCCCAGCAGATCGGCCGCCCGTAAAACGCGCCATCGCCGACGAGGCAGCTCGCCACGCCGTGCTGGAAACGGCGCGCGCGATGGCAGCACGCGGATTATCGCCCGGCCGATCCGGCAACGTCTCGGCCCGCTGCGATGGTGGGATGCTGATCACGCCAACAGGCATTTCTTATGACGTGATGGTCCCGGGCGACATCGTCGCGGTGGACGCCGACGGCAGCGTCGCACGCGGCCAGAAAAAGCCCTCGAGCGAGTGGCAATTCCACCTCGCGGCCTACGTGGCCCGGCCCGACCGGCACGCCATCGTCCACACGCATGCAATGCATGCCACCGTACTTGCCTGTGCCCATAAACCGATCCCGGCATTCCACTATATGGTCGCGGTCGCGGGCGGCGCCGACATCCCGCTGGTGCCGTACGCCACGTTCGGAAGCGATGAACTGGCCGCCCACGTCGCGAGCGGCCTGACAAAGCGCGATGCTTGCCTGATGGCCAACCACGGGATGATCGCGATTGGCGCCACGCTGTCGGCCGCGCTCGAACTCGCCGCCGACGTCGAAGTCCTGGCCGAGCAATACGTAAAAGTTCTGACGCTAGGGGTGCCGCACATCTTGGACGACGCCGAAATGACCCGCGTGCTGGCCAAGTTCAAATCCTACGGCCAGAAGGGGCAGAGTTAGCAGCTTAACTCCGCCGCCGGGAGACGAACCTTGCGGCTTCGGCGAGTACCGACGCGCGGTCGCCGAACGGGGCCAGCGCCTCGATCGCAGCGGCCTCGGTCTCAGCGAGTTTTGCACGCGCGGCGTCGAGACCCATCATCGACACGGTCGTCGCTTTACCGGCCGCCGCGTCCTTGCCGACGGCCTTGCCAACCGTGGCGGCATCGCCCTCGGCGTCGAGCAGATCGTCGGCGATCTGGAACGCGAAGCCGACGTGGTCACCGTAGGCCGATAGCGCCCAGCGCTCACGGCCGTTGGCCCGGGCGAGGATAGCACCGGCGCGCGCCGCAAAACCGATCAGCGCCCCGGTTTTCATCGCCTGCAGACGGCGAATATGGGCCAAGGTCGGGTCCCGCGGTTGGCCGAGCTTGTCGGCCTCGAGATCGATCGCCTGACCGCCAACCATACCGCCCGCGCCCGAGGCACGCGCAAGTTCCAGCACGAGTTCGGCCCGCACCTGCGGATCGGGATGCGTCTCCGGGCGGGCCAGGATGTCGAATGCCAGCGTCAGCAGGGCGTCACCGGCCAAGATCGCGGTCCACTCGTCATAGGCGCGATGAACGGTAGGTCGACCGCGCCGCATATCGTCGTTGTCCATTGCTGGCAAATCGTCGTGGACCAGCGAATAGCAGTGCACCAGCTCAAGGCTGGCGGCGACATCGAGCGCCGCCTCGCTGTCGAGGCCGAACAGGGCAGCGCCCTCGATGACGAGGAACGGTCGAAAGCGCTTGCCGCCGCCGAGCACGGCGTGCCGCATGGCCGCCACCAGCCGGTCAGGACCCTGCCCGACGGTGCCGCGGTAGGTGGGTCCTGAAAGAGACAGGTGCTCCCCGAGCCGCGCCTCGACGAGGGTTGCGGCGCGTTCAAGTCGCGGAGCAAATTCTGCAGTTGCGAGAAGGACCGTCATCGAACTCATGCTATCGGTCTGGGGCGGAAATGGCCCATGCAGCTTGCGGAAACGGTCCGGCCGCATTAGCCGACGCTGCTTTCTAACAGTTTTGCGAAATTCGCCAGGGGTTAGTTTCGCGATCGTCCGAATGCCGCATGATGTGGTTTGGTGCCTGGGAGCAAGGTCGGCCTCACCTGGTGCTTGCTCCGCATGCAGCTCATTCCACCTTGAGTGGTACGGGGTCGTCGTCGGGCCGTAGCGAGTTGTTTGCGTTCGTATCAGGACAGTGGCCGCGTGGACCAGGACGACAGCCGTCCCAAGCATAAAGAACCGCAGCCAGCCCAAGTCCGGCGGCCGCCACTCCCGTTTCCGTTGGTGCCGCGGATGTTGCCAGCGGTGATGACGGTGGAACCAGCTGTCCAGCCGCTGCAACCAGAAGCTGCCGTAGCGCGCGAGGAGCAGGCGCCGCCCGTGGCCGCACTCGTGTTGCTGCCGAGCCTCGCTGTCGCTCGATCGACGACGACGATCGGCTGCGATCCAGCCCCCGAAACCAGCGGACGCGTAGGGCCGGAATCGATCAGCATTCGCGAAACGCCATATGCGGAACCGTTCGAGCCACTGTCTATCGGCGCCGATACGGTGCCCGCTCTGCAACCGCCTATCTTGGAAACGCTTGATACGTCTGGATCTGACCAAGAAGCCGATGGCGCAGATTTAGCGCCGGGGCCGCTTGCTCCCGTTGTGGTTGGTCACGCGCCGGTCGCTTTCTCTTTGCCGATCGCGTTGAATGGACCGCCTGCCACGCCGCTCGAACCGGAGCAGGCGAAGCCGTTGATACCAATGCCCGTCGCACCTGACCCTGTCGCACTTGTGCCCGTCGCACCTGAACCCGTCGCGCCTGAACCCGTCGCGCCTGAACCCGTCGCGCCTGAACCCGTCGAGCCTGAGCCCGTCGAGCCTGAGCCCGTCGCGCCTGAACCTGTCGCGCCAGAACCATTCGCGCCTGTGCCCGTCGCGCCTGAACCTGTCGCACCTGAACCTGTCGCGCCTGTGCCTGTCGCGCCTGAGCCTGTCGCGCCTGAACCCGTCGCACTTGTGCCCGTCGCGCCTGTGCCTGTCGCGCCTGAGCCTGTCGCGCCTGAGCCTGTCGCGCCTGAGCCCGTCGAGCCTGAACCCGTCGCACTTGTGCCTGTCGCGCCTGTGCCCGTTGCACGTGTGCCCGTTGCACATGTGCCCGTTGCACATGTGCCCGTTGCGCCTTTGACGGCGACCCGAACTGCGACGGCGAACCGAACTGCAGCCGATCGACCAGCCCCGCGCCTTCTCGCTCTGATCTGGCGCGGCTGGCGCATCGCCTTCACGGCCGGCAAGATCGCAACGATCTCGGTCGTCGTCTGGTACCTCATGATGGCCGGGCTGATCGCAACCTACCGCACGACCGACCCGAACGGCTCGGCGTTGATGACCATCCGCTGGCTCGGCGGGCAGCCCATCGACCAGAGGTGGGCGCCGATTACGGCGATATCGCCGAGCCTGCGCCGCGCGGTGATGGTCTCCGAGGATGGCCAGTTCTGCCGCCACAAGGGTTTTGACTTCGGCGAGATCCGATCGGCGATGAAGCGCGGCGATGGCTTTGGCCGCGGCGCCAGCACCATCAGCCAGCAACTTGCCAAGAACTTATTCCTGTGGCCCGATCGCAGTTACGGCCGGAAGGCTCTGGAAGTGCCGCTGACCATCACGATCGAGTACCTGTGGCCAAAATCGAGAATTTTCGAGGTCTATCTCAACGTCGTCGAATGGGGACCGGGCATCTTCGGCGCGGAGGCGGCCGCACGCGCCTACTTCGAAAAACCCGCGAGCCAGTTGTCGGACCGGGAGGCAGCCTTACTCGCTGTGGCACTGCCCAACCCGCTCGCCCGCGATGCCTCCGATCCCGAACCATTACAGGCCCGCCTCGCCATGCGATTGCAATCGCGTATGCGCTCGCCAATGACGTTCCCGTGCATTCAGCCAGACATCGCGCCCGGTGGTGTGCGGGGCGGTTCCAGAGCGCAGCGCTGACGGCGCATCGGGACCGCAACCTGTGACGGCAACCACCGGTCGCGCCCGCGCTCGAGCGACCAAACCGGCGCCCCCGACCAACAAAGCCCGCCCGCGCATCGGCACGGCGCAATCGTCTTCGCGCACCCTCGCCAAGTCGATTGTTGATCCCGTCGCTGATCCGCGCCTCGACCTGCTGCCGGCCAATTTCCACGCTTGGTTCGCCGAGCGCGGCTGGGCCCCGCGCGAGCATCAACTTGCCCTGCTCGACGCCGCCCGCCAGCGACGCTCGACAGTGTTGATCGCACCGACCGGTGCTGGAAAAACGCTCGCCGGTTTCCTGCCGACACTGGTTGCGCTGTCGCAACGTGCGCGTAATCGCCGTGGCGCTGGCCTGCACACAATCTACATTTCGCCATTGAAGGCGCTTGCGATCGACGTTGCCCGCAATCTCGAGGCGCCGATCACCGGGATGAACTTGGCCATCCGCCGCGAAACCCGGACCGGCGATACGTCTGCTGCCCGCCGCGCGCGCCAGCGAACCAAGCCGCCCGACATCTTGCTGACGACGCCAGAACAACTTGCGCTGCTGCTATCGCACGAAAACGCGCCGTTCCTGTTCGCCGACCTCGACACGCTGATCCTCGACGAACTGCACGCGCTCGGCGGCTCGAAGCGCGGCGACCTGCTCGCGCTCGACATTGCGCGCCTGCGCCATCTGGCGAAGGACCTGTTGTGCATCGGGCTCTCGGCGACGGTTGCCCGCCCGTCCGAACTGCGCGCCTACCTTGTGCCGCAAACCGAGCCGGATACGGCAACGCACCTGTCCGGGTTGACGATCACGGCGGGCGGAGCGCAGCCCAACATCGAGATCGTCGAAATCGACAGTGGCGAGTTGCCGTGGGCTGGCCATACCGCGCGTTACGCAATGGGCCGCATCTATGATGCGATCCGCTCGCACACGTTGACGCTGGTGTTCGTCAATACCCGCATGCAAGCCGAACTCGTGTTCCAGGAATTGTGGAAGATCAACGACGATACGCTGCCGATCGGCCTGCACCACGGATCGCTCGACGCATCCCAGCGCACCAAGGTGGAAGCGGCGATGGCCGCTGGCCGCCTCAAAGCGGTGGTCGCGACATCGACCCTCGACCTTGGCATCGACTGGGGCGACATCGACCTCGTGATCCACGTCGGCGCACCCAAGGGAGCAAGCCGCCTGACGCAACGCATCGGCCGCGCCAACCACCGCCTCGATGAACCATCGAAGGCTTTGCTCGTGCCGTCGAACCGGTTCGAGGTGCTCGAATGCCGCGCGGCCCTCGATGCGGCAGCCGCTGGCGAGCAGGATGCCGTATTGTCACGCACCGGCTCGATCGACGTGCTCGCCCAACACGTGCTCGGCATGGCGTGCGCGGCTCCGTTTCACCCCGACCGCCTGTTCGACGAGGTCCGCAGCGCTGCCCCTTACGCCGGATTGTCTCGCTCGACATTCGACAAAGTCGTTGGTTTCGTCACCAATGGCGGTTACGCGCTCGCCGCCTATGACCGATATGCCAAACTCAGGCCGAGCGCTGACGGCGATGGAACCTTGCGGCTCGCCCACCCACGGCTTGCCAATCAGTACCGCATGAACGCCGGCACGATTGTCGACAGCCCGATGATCAAGGTTCGCCTCGTCGGCTCGCGCGCCGCGATGCCAGCGCGGGAAGCCGGACGATCGGCTGCAACACTGCGGCGGTCTTCAAGCAAACCAAACAAGCCGATGATCGGCGGACGCGTACTTGGCGAGGTCGACGAATATTTCATCGAGCAATTGCCGCCTGGCTCGACGTTCGTGTTCGGCGGCGAGATCGTTCGCTTCGAGGGCCTGCGCGACACCGAAGCGTTCGTCTCGCGGGCGTCATCGTCCGACCCGATGGTGCCGAGCTATCCTGGCGGTAAGTTTCCACTTTCAACACACCTGGCACAGCGCGTGCGCAACATGCTGGCCGACGAGACCTCGTGGGCTGGCCTGCCAGCTCCGGTGAGCGAATGGTTGCGGCTTCAAGCGCACAACTCGGTTGTGCCGAAAGCTGGCGAAGTGCTGGTCGAGACATTCCCGCGCGGACCCAAGCACTTCCTCGTGGCCTACCCGTTCGAAGGCCGCCTCGCCCACCAGACGCTCGGCATGCTGCTGACGCGTCGCCTCGAACGGGCAGGTGGCAAGCCGCTCGGCTTCGTTGCCAACGACTACGGCTTCTCGATCTGGGGCCTGACCGATCTCTCGGCGATGATCGCCAGTGGCCGACTATCCCTCGAACAGCTGTTTGCGCAAGACATGCTCGGCGACGACCTCGACGCATGGCTCGCCGAATCGTTTCTGATGAAGCGCACGTTTCGACACTGCGCGGTGATCGCCGGTCTGATCGAGCGCCGCCACCCCGGCAAGGAAAAGAGCGGCCGACAAGTGACCATTTCGACCGACCTCATCTACGACGTTCTGCGCCGCCATCAGCCCGACCACATCCTGCTCGAAGCCGCATGGGCGGACGCCGCGACGGGGCTGCTCGACATCGCCCGCCTCGGGCAGTTTTTGGAGCGGATCAAGGGCGCTATCCGCCATCGGCCATTGCGCCGTGTGTCGCCGTTGTCGGTGCCGATTTTGCTCGAGATCGGCAAGGAGCCGGTGTTCGGCGCGGCCCGCGAGGACATCTTGCGCGATGCTGCCGAAGAACTCATCGCCGAAGCGATGACGCGGGGTTAGCCGACACGCGGGGTTAGCCGGTTCGGCTGCGGACTGTAGCAACCCGCGCTGCAGCGATCCGCCGGACGAGATCTCGCCGCCATCCCATCAAATGATCCGTTAACCGCTGCGGTCTAGCCATGCTGGGCCCGTTTTGCGGTGATCTCGCGGCTTGACAACGGCACGCCTCCCGCACATATCTCGCGCGTTGGCACTCATCCAACATGATTGCTAACAGACCATATTATTCCATACTCGACCGGGGAACGGCGTTCCGCCCATCCCCGCACTGGAACCCGGAGAAACTATGAAATTTCGTCCTTTGCACGACCGCGTGGTCGTGAAGCGTGTTGAGAATGAAACGAAGTCGGCTGGCGGCATCATCATTCCCGAGACGGCCGCAGAGAAGCCCCAGCAGGGCGAAATCATCGCCGTCGGCCCTGGTGCCCGTGGCGACGACAACGAAATCGTTCCGCTCGACGTCAAGGTCGGCGACCGCGTGCTGTTCGGCAAATGGTCTGGCACCGAAGTCAAGATCGACGGCCAGGAGCTCCTCATCATGAAGGAGAGCGACATCATGGGCATCATTCAGAAGTGAACGTGAGAAGCTGAAACCTCACAGTTGGACCGCCGGGCTAATGCCCGGTGCGCGAGACCACAGTTTCGGTACGACGTCACCTGTTTCGATACCAGTTCAAGTCACCCAATTATTAGGAGCAAGCCCATGGCTGCTAAAATCGTCCACTTCGGCCCCGACGCGCGCGAGAAAATGCTGCGCGGCGTCGACATCCTGGCCAATGCTGTAAAAGTCACGCTCGGCCCCAAAGGCCGTAACGTTATCATCGAGAAGTCGTTTGGCGCCCCGCGCACGACGAAGGACGGCGTCACCGTCGCCAAGGAAATCGAGCTTGAGGACAGGTTCGAGAACATGGGCGCACAGATGCTGCGCGAAGTCGCGTCCAAGACCAACGACGTTGCTGGTGACGGCACCACGACGGCGACCGTTCTTGCTCAGGCGATCGTCCGCGAAGGTTTGAAGTCGGTCGCTGCCGGCATGAACCCGATGGATTTGAAGCGCGGCATCGAAAAGGCGGTCATTCAGGTCGTCGAAGAAATCAAAAAGAAGTCGAAGAAGATCAAGAACTCCGATGAGATCGCACAGGTTGGCACGATCTCGGCCAACGGCGAAGAATCGATCGGGCAGATGATCGCGGAAGCGATGCAGAAGGTCGGCAACGAGGGCGTCATCACGGTCGAAGAGGCCAAGAGCCTCGAGTCCGAGCTGGTCGTCGTCGAAGGCATGCAGTTCGATCGCGGGTATCTCTCGCCGTACTTCATCACCAACGCCGAGAAGATGGTCGCCGAACTCGACGATCCCTACATCCTGATCCACGAGAAGAAGCTGTCGAACCTGCAGCAAATGCTGCCAGTGCTCGAAGCCGTCGTGCAGACCGGCAAGCCGCTGTTGATCATCGCCGAAGAAGTCGAAGGCGAAGCTTTGGCGACGCTCGTCGTCAACAAGTTGCGCGGTGGCCTCAAGGTCGCTGCCGTCAAGGCGCCTGGCTTCGGCGATCGTCGCAAGGCGATGCTCGAAGATATCGCCGTGCTCAGCAACGGTCAGGTGATCTCTGAAGATCTCGGCATCAAGCTCGAGAACGTGACCCTCGACATGCTCGGCCGCGCCAAGCGCGTCACGATCACCAAGGAAGACACGACCGTCATCGACGGCGCTGGCAAGAAGAAAGACATCGACGCCCGCGTCAACCAGATCAAGGCGCAGATCGAGGAAACCACCTCGGACTACGACCGTGAGAAGCTGCAGGAGCGCCTTGCCAAGCTCGCTGGCGGCGTTGCCGTCATCAAGGTCGGCGGCGCGACCGAGATCGAAGTCAAGGAACGTAAGGACCGCGTCGATGACGCGCTCAATGCGACCCGTGCGGCCGTCGAAGAAGGTGTGGTTCCAGGCGGCGGCGTGATGCTGCTCAAGGCGACCAACGCCATCACCGTCGAGGGCCTGAACTCGGACGAGGATGCTGGCATCCAGATCATCCGTAAGGCCCTCCAGGCCCCGATCCGCCAGATCGCCGACAACGCCGGCGTCGAAGGCTCGATCGTGGTCGGTAAGGTTCTCGAAAGCCGCGCGGCGAACTTCGGTTACGACGCTCAGGCCGACGAGTACGGCGACATGATCGAAAAGGGCATCATCGACCCGGCCAAAGTGGTGCGCACCGCACTGCAGGACGCCGCTTCGATCGCAGCTTTGATGATCACCACCGAAGCAGCCGTTGCCGAAGCCCCCAAGAACGACAGCGGCCGCGGCGGCGGTATGGGTGGCATGGGCGGAATGGGCGGTATGGACGGCATGATGTAATTGCCGAGCAGCGCCCTAAATTCCAACGCCCTTCGCGGCCCCTGGCATCATGCTGGGGGCCGTTTTGCTGTCAGATGTGCCAATCTGGCGGAGTGAAACCGCATCAGACGTCAACGCGTTACTAATTTCGCTGCTTGATTTGGCCGACCAGCTTTAAGCAAGTCGCTACGGTGATCGGGTTAACCTTACCGTGCCCGCCGTCCTGTCCCGCGTTCGGAGTTTCTCATGCCGTTGCTTAGCCGCGCCGCCTTGCGAGCCGTTGTCGCTGTTGTATTCGCACATCTAACCGTCGACGCCGCGTCGGCGACTGGCATGGCGACCGCCGCCGCGACCCCTGCCGAACAGGCTAAACCGTCGCTCACGGCGACGATGGCTCAGCCGCCAATGAGCAATCCAATAGCTACGGCGCCAACCTCGACCGCGCCAGCCTCGACCAAATCGGCCCCGACTGCCCAACCAGCCCCGTCTTCCCAACCAACCCCAGCTGCCCAATCCACCCCAGCTGCGACGCCCGCAGCTGCGACCAAGCCCGCACCCCCACCTAAGCCTGCGGTCACCCTGACGTTCGACATCGATCAGACCCGTCAACACATGACAGTCCGTGAGTACGGTAACGTCGTCGGCAGCTGGCCGATCTCGTCGGGCCGTGCCGAATTCAGGACGCCAAATGGGGGGTTCCGTCCGTCGTGGATGGCGAAGATGTGGTATTCGCGCAAATACGACGATGCTCCCATGCCGCACTCCGTGTTCTTTAACGGCGGCATCGCCATGCACGCCACGCAAGCGATCGGGATGCTCGGCCGTCCCGCGTCCCATGGCTGCATCCGACAAGCTCCAGCCAATGCCGCCCGCAGCTATGCGCTGGTCCAGAAACACGGTCTCGCCCACACTCGGGTGACTGTACGCGGAACGCCGCGCGATAGCGCGCCAGAGATGGCCGAACGCAGACTGGATGCGCCGCGCCTCGCAAGAGCCGCACCCATCCGGCGTTCGTTTGCGACGTCGGCATATGCTGGCCCCAACTATGCCAACTCGGGTCGCGTTTACGACACGGCACCTTCGAACGTCCGCCAAGTCATTTTCGTCGACAGCTGGGGTAACCGCCGCATCGGCTATGTCGCGGCCAACGATCCGCGCTTGTCGGGTGGCTATCGTCGGCCAGCCTACAGCACCTACAACGGCTATGGCGCGCGCTGGTGACACGCCGGTGCCGGTAGGGCAAGACAACTGAACTTGGCGTGGCACTTGAAGTGAGATACCGCGTCTCTATGTCGACAATGTTCGCCGGTCGTCCATTGTCGCGGGCGCCACGTTAAGAACATCGTCGTGTCGTGCCGTAAAGCTGCGGCCGCCCAAAGCGCGCCAAATGCGAGGTACATCGACGATGGGGTTGCGAACGACGCTTGCAGTTGCGGTCTTGGTGTTCGCTGCTGCGTATGTGCTAGTGCCACAGGTATCTGGGCGATCGTGGGACGTTATTTTGAGCGATGCCGAAAAGACGGCGCGTGAATTGGCGTCCTCCAGCGTCCGGCCGCCACAGTCCACGCTGACAGCTGGCGCCAAGGTCCCCGCCACGGCGCCAGCCGCTGGCGCACCGCCGCCTACGCAATTGTCCGTCAGCCTCCCGATCACGCGGCAGATAACCGACAAGATCGTTGCGACCGGCCGGTTCGAAGCCGTTGAAACCGTCGATCTTCGCGCCCGCGTCGCAGGCTACCTTGACAGCGTCCATTTCAAGGACGGTCAGGACGTCACCAAGGGTCAGCTGCTGTTTGTCATCGACCCGCGACCGTTCGAACGCGCGCTCGCCCAGGCCAAAGCCGAACTCAATCAGGCCAAGGTGCGCATTGCCAATGCCAGCCTTGATGTCGACCGCGCCCGTACCCTCGTAGACCGCCGGATCGTGTCCGAAAAAACCTTCGATGACCGTGAAAACCTCGTGCGTGAGGCCGAAGCCCAGGCGCGGATTGCCGAAGAACGCATCAAAACCGCCGAACTAGATCTGTCCTATACGCGCATCATGGCGCCGGTCTCGGGCCGCATCGGACGTGCACTCGCATCGCTCGGCAACTTCGTACCAGCCGCTGGCGGTGTCGCGTCGGCGGCCACGCTGGCTACCATCGTCGTCCAAGACCCAATCCATCTCTATTTTGAGCTGACCGAAGCTGAAGCCCTCCGGTTCAAGCGGATGTCTCCATCTGCCGGGGTCGCCAATGCGCTTGCCGCCGCACGGGTCGACGTTGAACTTCCCGACGAGGGGGATTTCAAACACCGCGGCACGTTGGACTTCATCGACAACCGGCTCGACGCCGCCACTGCATCGTTGCGCGTGCGCGCCGTACTCGACAACAAGGCCCGCCTGTTCACGCCGGGACAATTCGCCCGCGCCCGGATCGAAGCGTCCGAACCTTACGCTGCGATGCTTATACCCGACAGCGCGATCGGCAGCGATCAGACCAACCGCTTCGTCATCGTCCTGGGTCCCGGCGACACCGCAGTTCGCAAGACGGTAACGCTTGGGCCACTCGTCGAGGGTCTGCGCGTCGTTCGTTCAGGCTCAACGGCCAACGCCTCCGACGCCCTGAGTTCAGACGACTGGGTGGTGACGCGCGGCCTCACGCGCGCGCGACCCGGTCAGAAGATCATCCCGCTACGCGAACCGATGCAGGTCTCGTCGGGCAACCCACCGGCCGCCGCCACGATCGCGCGCTGAGGAGACACCGCCATGGGCCTGAGCCGTTTTTTCATCAACCGCCCGATCTTCGCCGCTGTCATATCAATCGTTTTGACGGTCGTCGGCTTCATCGCCTACCTGACGCTGCCGGTGTCGCAATTCCCCGAGATCGTCCCGCCGACCGTTTCGATCAGCGCATCATACCCCGGCGCTGGTGCCGATACCGTTGCCGACACGGTCGCAGCTGTGATCGAGCAGGAGGTTAACGGCGTCGAGGGCATGATCTACATGTCGTCGCAGGCGACGGGCGATGGAAACTTGACGATCAGCGTCACGTTCGATCTCGGCACCGATGTCGACCGTGCGACGGTCCTTGTTCAAAACCGGGTTGCAGCCGCCACGCCACGCCTCCCCGAGGAAGTTCAGCGCGGCGGCGTAACGGTGCGAAAGAATTCGCCCGATCTGCTGCTGGTCGTGCACTTGCTGTCGCCCGGCAAGACCTATGATACGACCTACATCTCGAATTATGCGGTCCTAAACGTACTCGATGAAATCTCGCGCATCGAGGGCGTCGGCAGCACGGCACTGTTCGGCTCGCGCGAGTATTCGATGCGGGTCTGGCTCGATCCGGAGCGGGTCGCTGCGCGCGGTATGACTGCTGAAGACGTCATCCAGGGACTTCGAGGGGCCAACGTCCAGGTAGCGGGCGGCGCGGTCGGCCAGCCACCGGTCGAGAACACCGGCGCCTTCCAGACGTCGCTGCGCATCAAGGGCCGTCTCAAAGCACCAGAAGAGTTTAACGACATCGTCGTCAAGACCGGCGCCGACGGGCGCGTCGTCAAGTTGCGCGATGTCGGCCGCGTCGAACTCGGCGCGCTGTCGTACTCGACCTACGGCTATCTGTCGAAAGATCCGGCGGTCGTGATGATCGTCAACCAGCAGCCCGGATCGAACGCAATTCGCACGACCAGCGCGGTCAAGGCCGCGATGGCGCGGGTGTCGGAGCGGTTCCCGAAAGGCCTCGAGTACCGCATCGAATACAATCCGACCGAGTTCATCGAGGTTTCGATTTCAGCGCTTTATCTGACGATCCTCGAGGCCGTCTTGCTCGTCGTTGCTGTCGTCCTACTGTTTCTGCAAAGCTGGCGGGCGTCGATCATTCCGCTGCTCGCCATCCCCGTATCGCTGGTCGGGACGTTTGCGGTGATGGCCGGCCTCGGCTACTCGATCAACATGCTGACCCTGTTCGGCCTCGTGCTCGCCGTCGGCATCGTGGTCGACGATGCCATCGTCGTGGTCGAGAATGTCGAGCGCAAGCTGGCCGGAGGCATGTCCCCGCTCGCGGCCTCGCGCGCCACCATGGACGAGGTTGGTGCCGCTCTTGTCGCCATTGCCGTCGTACTGTCTGCGGTGTTCGTGCCGACCGCATTCGTCGGCGGCATCACCGGCCAGTTTTACAAGCAGTTCGCGGTCACGGTCGCCACCGCAACGATCATATCGGCATTCAACTCGCTGACGTTGAGCCCTGCGCTGGCCGCCATCCTGCTTCGCCCGCACGCACCCCATGCCAAGGCGGGCTGGAATCCGGTGACGCTGTTTTTCCGTGGCTTCAACCGCGTGTTCGATCAAATCGAAATCGGCTACGGCCAATTGGTGCGCGGGCTCATTCGTGTGACGCCGCTGATGTTGATTGCCTACGCTGGTCTTGTCGGGCTGGCCGTGTGGATGGTGACAACAACGCCAACCGGGTTCATTCCGAAAATGGACCGCGGCTTGCTGATCGTATCGGTCCAGTTACCAGATGGCGCATCGCTTTCGCGCACCGACGAGGTCGTTCGCCGCGCCATCGACACCATTCTCGAGACACCTGGCGCAAAGGCGGTCTCGGCCTATTCCGGCCGTTCCGGCGCCACTTTCACGAACGCTAGCAATTCCGGCGCTCTGTTCGTCATCCTCGACGAAGCTGGAAAGCGGGGTAAGGCCGGTCTCACCGCCGATGCGATCGCTAATACGTTGCGGGTGTCGCTCGGCCGTATCGAGGAGGCCAGCACCTTTGTGTTCATACCGCCACCGGTTCGCGGCATGGGCGGACAGACCGGTTTCTCGATGCGGCTGCAAAACCGCGCCAATCTACCGTCTGAAGATTTTGCCGCGATCGCGCGCGAGTTCGTGCAGGCGGCCAACGCCGCGCCAGGGATCGCCAACACCTTCACGACATTCGCCACCTCGACGCCCCAGCTATTCGTCGATGTCGACCGCGACAAAGCCCAGATGCTCAACGTGCCGCTGCCGGCCATCAACGAAGCGCTGCGCGTGTTCATGGGCTCTGCCTACGTCAACGATTTCAACATGTTCGGCCGCACCTTCCGTGTTACGGCCCAAGCCGAGGGCGAATTCCGCCTCGACCCTGAAAATATCGGGCGTATCAAAGTCCGCTCGACGCGCGGCGACATGGTCGCGCTCGGCAACCTCGTCACCGTCCGGCAGATCTCCGGCCCCGACCGGGTCCCGCGCTATAATCTGTACCCGACGATCGAGATCAACGGCGCGACCAAACCCGGCATTAGTTCCGGCGAGGCGCTCGCGACCATGGCCAATCTTGCTAAGAGCCGACTGCCCGAAGGGATCACCTACGAGTGGACCGACCTCAGCTATCAAGAGGCCAAGGCTGGGCAAGCAGCCTATCTGATCTTCGCCCTGTCAGTCGTGTTCGTGTTCTTGGCGCTCGCGGCCCAGTTCGAAAGCTGGAGCCTGCCGTTGGCGATCCAGCTGATAGTCCCGATGTGCCTCCTGTCAGCCCTGTTCGGCGTGCGCCTTCATGGTCAGGATATCAACATCATGACGCAGGTCGCATTCGTCGTGCTGATCGGGTTGGCGGCCAAGAACGCCGTGCTGATCGTCGAGTTCGCCAAACAGCTCGAGGAGCAGGGCCGCAACGCTATCGACGCGGCGGTCGAAGCTTCGCGGCTGCGGCTGCGACCGATCATCATGACATCGCTTGCGTTCACGCTCGGCGTCGTCCCGCTCTACATGGCCACGGGAGCTGGCGCCGAGATGCGCGTTGCGCTCGGAACAGCTGTGTTTTGGGGAATGATCGGCGTGACGGTGTTTGGCCTTCTGTTCACGCCCGTGTTCTACGTCATGGTCCGCACGCTGTTCCCCGGCGCGCTTGGCGGGCGGAGTGCTGCTGATCCGTCGCCGGCGCTCTCGATACCGGCCGCATCGGGACCGGCCAGCGCATCACCTGCCCCAGCGGAGTGAACGCGGCCACATCGGCAAAACGGCGCAGCAAACGGAACGCTCTCGGCGCAAGCGCGTTGTGTCCCCAACCTTTGGAGGACAATATGGTGCGCGCACTTGGACTACTCGCTCTTTCTGTCGTCGGGCTCGGTGCCATGCCGATGCACGCCGCAGAGCAGACGCCAGCCGGTGTCAACTGCCCGACGATTGCGGAGCAGCAGCAGAACGCAAACAAGCGTCATACCGATGGCACCGAGGCAAAAGCGGCAATCCCAGCCGAGCGCTCGGGGATATTGCCATCAGCTGGCAACTATCCTGAGTCCGCTGCGCCGACCGTCGAGCAGAGCGGCCAGGAAATGCCCTCGCCGCTCGACTGCCCGTTGATGCCCGGCCACCCGAACTCGCTCAAGCCCGGGGCCACCAATGCCGACATGCCGGACGTGTCAAAGCGGCCTGCCACTTCGACACCGTAGTGATGACCAAAGAGCAACGCGGCTGAGCCGTTACTTAACTCCGAGCAACTCGACATCGAACAACAGCGTCGCGCCCGGCGGAATGAGGCCATTGCCGGCGCCGCGTGCGCCGTAACCGAGATCGGCTGGGATGATCAGCGTCCGCTTCCCGCCGATCTTCATGCTGGCGACGCCTTCGTCCCAGCCTTTGATCACGCGGCCGGTGCCGATCACAAACTCGAACGGCTTGCCGCGATCGACCGAACTGTCGAACTTCTTGCCCTTCTCGCCGTTCGTGTAGAGCCAGCCGGTGTAGTGCATCACGCAGGTCTGGCCCGTCTTGGGGCTGTCGCCCGTTCCGACGACGGTATCGGTGATGCGCAGGCCTGAAGCGGTGGTGGTCTCAGTCACGGGTTTTCCTATGGTTTGGGCGTGGGCGTGGGTCGAAGCCAGAGCTGTTGACGCAATCAAAACGGCAAGTCCAGCGGCATAAGAACGTCGGATCACAAGCGTCTCCAAAGTTACAAGTCAACGTTTAGCGGGCACCATGCGGTCCCGGCAAATCCGAAAACGCTCACCCGCCCATGAACCCTGGCAGCCAGCCCTCGTGCGCGGACCGCAGATCGTCGAGCGCCAGCGACGGCTCGCCCGGCAGCGCGATGGAATCCCCCCCAACGCGGCCAACGATGCGGGCAGATAGTGCCAGCAAGCGGGCGCGCTCGATGATGCTTTCGGCCTTTTCCGGCGCGACCGAGACGACATAGCGGCCCTGGTCTTCGCCGAACCAGATGGCGTGGGCAGGAAGCTTGCCTTCGAACCGGAACAATTCGACGCCGAGTCCGACCGGCGGGATCGCGCCCAGTCCTGCTTCCGCCTCGCCGCCAGCCAGTGCCATCTCGGCAATCGCCACCAGCAATCCGCCATCCGAGCAATCGTGCACGGCCGACACTTGCCCCTCGCGGATCAACGCGCGGATCAGGCGACCGGCCTTCAGTTCGTCGCCCAGATCGACCGGCGGCGGCGCGCCTCCGAGTTTGCCCGCGATGATCTGTTGATACAGCGACTGGCCGAGCCAGCCCTGTTCGCGCCCGATCAGGATCAGCAGGTCACCCGCTCGCGTCAGGCCGAGGTTTGCCAGCTTGCCGACATCGGGCACGCGGCCGACGCCGCCAATCGCGGGCGTGGGCGGAATGCCGACGCCGTTGGTCTCGTTATATAGCGACACGTTGCCGGACACGACGGGATAGTCGAGCACGCGACAGGCATCCGCCATGCCCCGGCACGCCGCCACGAATTGCCCCATGATTTCAGGCCGCTCGGGGCTGGCGAAGTTCATGTTGTCGGTGATCGCCAGTGGATCGGCGCCAACCGCGCACAGGTTGCGCCACGTCTCGACGACGGCTTGGCGCGTGCCCATCTCCGGGTCGGCGAGGCAATAGCGCGGGGTCACGTCGCACGTCGCAGCGATGCCCTTCGTCGTGCCATGAACGCGGACGACGGCGGCGTCGCCACCCGGGCGGATCACCGTGTCGCCCATCACCATGTGGTCGTACTGTTCCCAGATCCACCGTCTGGAGGCGAGCTGCGGATGGGCCATCAACTGGCGCAATGCGGGCAACATGCCATCGGCAGGTGCGGCGACCCACTCGGGCAGAATTTGTTTCGGCGGCACGGGTGGATACCACGGACGCTCATACAACGGCGCGCTGTCGGCCAGCGTGGCGACCGGGATGTTGGCCTCGATGTGGCCCTTGTGGGTGACGATCATGCGGCCGGTATCGGTGGTCTGTCCGATGACGGCGAAGTCGAGGCCCCACTTCCGGAAGATGCCCTCGGCCTCGGCCTCGCGGCCGGGCTTCAGGATCATCAACATCCGCTCCTGGCTCTCCGACAGCATCATCTCGTAGGCGGTCATGCCGGCCTCGCGCTGCGGCACGTGGTCGAGGTTCAACTCGATGCCGACGCCGCCCTTGTCGGCCATCTCCGACGTCGACGACGTGAGGCCAGCCGCGCCCATGTCCTGGATCGCGATGATGGCATCCGTCGCCATCAATTCGAGGCAGGCCTCGATCAGCAGCTTTTCGGTGAACGGGTCGCCGACCTGCACGGTCGGGCGCTTCTCGTCGGATTTCTCGTCGAACTCAGCCGACGCCATCGTCGCGCCGTGGATGCCATCGCGCCCGGTTTTGCTGCCGACGTAGACGACCGGCAGGCCGACGCCCTTGGCGGCGGAGTAGAAAATCTTGTCGGTGCGGGCGAGGCCGACGCACATGGCGTTGACCAGGATGTTGTTGTTGTAGCCGGCATCGAAGTTGGTCTCGCCACCAACCGTCGGCACGCCGACGCAGTTGCCATAGCCGCCAATGCCCGACACGACGCCCGACACGAGATGCCGGGTGCGCGGGTGGCTCGGATCGCCAAAGCGTAGTGCATTGAGGTTCATCACTGGCCGCGCGCCCATGGTGAACACATCGCGCATGATGCCGCCGACGCCCGTCGCCGCGCCCTGATAGGGCTCGATGAACGACGGGTGATTGTGGGATTCCATCTTGAACACGACGCAATCGCCGTCGCCGAGA
>JAWXCP010000020.1:0-9738 GCA_034408685.1 Hyphomicrobium aestuarii
ACCACGAGGTCGCCGCGTTCGAGGCCCATCGCCAGCAGCCCCTCGCACAGCGGTCCAAGCTCGCGGAAGCTCTTGGTCTGCTCGCCAGCTGGCAGCGTGATCGTTCCGGCATGCAATCCCGCCGCGCGCAAGCTCGCTTCAAGCACCGCCAGATGATACTTCGCGACGTTGACATCGGTCACGACCGCGCACTTGCGCGCACCAAGCCGCTCCGTCACCATCCGTCCCGTTTCAGAGACGAGGCCCGGCCCGATGACGACGTCGTAGGCCCGTCCTGGCAGCGGAACGGGGACCAAACGCGGTGGCGCGACGGTCCGCGGCACGTCTGACGCGCGCGCATTGGCAATGGCGCTCGTCACGCCCCGGCCCAAAATCTTTGGATCGTTCGGGACCGCGTTCATGAGGTGCGGCGCGGACTGTGCCGCAGGGTACAGACCTGGATACCGGCGCAGCGCATCGATGACCTCGTGCACGATTTGCTCATGAGCCACATCGCGGCTTTCAACCGTCAGATCAGACTGCGCATAAACCGGATACCGCGCCGCCATCAGCGCTCGCATCGTGCCCTCTGGATCGGCGGTCCGCAACAGCGGGCGCGTGTCGCGCTTGTGGACGCGCTTCATCAAGACCGGCAGTTCGGCCTTGAGCCACACCGAGATACCGGCGTCTTTGATCTTGGCACGGGTTTCCGGGTTCAAAAACGCTCCGCCGCCCGTCGCGATGACCTGAGGCCCGTTGCCAAGCAATCGCGCCAGCACACGGCGTTCGCCATCGCGGAAATACGCCTCACCGTGCTCTGTGAAAATGTCGGCGATCGACTTCTGCGCCGACCGTTCGATCTCGTCGTCGGCATCGATGAACGGTAGGCCCAGGCGCTGCGCCAGCCGCCGACCGACCGACGACTTCCCGCAGCCCATCAGCCCGACCATTAGGATCGAGCGTTGACCCAGCGCAGTGCGGATGTCGTTGTCGCTCATGACTTTCGTCCAGGCTTCCGTACTGGTTTCCGTTCGGGCTTCGGCCGTCCATCTGGCGTTGCGACTTGCATACCCGTCTACTCCAGCATCTGGCCTGCGCGCTATCCGGGGCGGATGTATTGATTCGCGCTGTACCGGCTGCTTGTGCCACCCTCCGATGCCGATCGGCAACCGTACTGACGCGACGTTGGCTTGCGCTGGTCAATCTCGGGCAACGACGGGTTATCTTGCAATGCTAGGCACTTGCCGCTTCCGAGCAGCGATTGCCAGCGAGGGCGGCGCTGGCGTCGGCTTACGCGGACTTGTGTTCGGGCCATAATGACGCCAACAAGGATCCGGACAACAACTGCGAAACGGGTTCGACGATGCCGAGCTTGGTGCGCTTTCTGACGATCGTCGGCGTTCTCATGGGCCTCGTGTCAGCGGGGCTTTACGTGCTCGCAACCCGGTATGAACCTGTTCAGACCGAAGTCACGAAACCCGTCCCCAACGTGAAGATCCGCCGTCCGTGACATCACCTGACCCCGCAGGCACTGCCCGTCCCGGCCTATCGCGCATGCGCCGGATCAATGCGGCTCATGTGTCCACCGTCCTGGCCGTCGCGGCCATCGCACTGGTGATCGCTGGACCAGCCGTCACCCTACCGTCTCACGCAATCGCCGACGACAGCTGGAACCCGTTCCGTTTCCCGGGCGACGAACCACGCCCCCGACGTCGTCCTGCACCGGCGGCGCTACCTGACCAGCCGCCGCAGACAAGCACCGCGCCCTCAGACCCAGACCCGTATTCCGGCCCGAACAACTCCGGCTCCTATGGCGCACCGGCGGGCAGCCTTTCCGACAGCCAGCCTGGCGGTCCTGCGGGCGGGGCTTCACCGTACGCACCAGCTACCCTGAACGAGAGCGCCCGCGGCGTCGAGCGCGAGGAACTCGCTCCCGTGCTCGCAGGCGACGGTTCGGGGCTACCCTTCGAACTGTGGCGTGGCCTCGATGTCGCCGCCGTCGAGGCTCACCTCGCCAAACTCGACATCCCTCCCCGCTCGCCGACCTTGCATGGGTTGTGGCGGCGCTTGATCACATCCGGTGCCGCCGCACCCGGATCGGCATCGGGTGCCGCCGCACCCGGATCCACATCGGGTGCCGCCGTACCCGGATCCACATCGGGTGCCGCCGTACCCGGATCCACATCGGGTGCCGCCGCACCCGGATCAGCATCGGGTGCCGCCGCACCCGGATCGGCATCGGGTGCCGCCGCACCCGGAGCATCCGGGAACGGCAACGCACGGTTCGACGGCCTGCGCGCCGACGCGCTCTACCGCTCCGGCCTCGTGACCGAAGCCACAACTTTGGCCGAGCGCGCCGTTGCATCGACCGACGATCCAGCCTCGGTCATCCTGGCAGCCAAGATCGGCGTCGCTGGCGGCGCAGCTGGGTCGCATTGCGACCGCCTGAAGTCGATCATCCCGCGAAAAGCCGATCTGCCGCGCCCCCTCCAACGCGACCTTCTGATCCTGTCGGGCGCGTGCGCTGCCATTACCGGCAACCCCGGTGGGGCTGGCCTTGCTGCCGAACTGCTTCGCGAGGAGATCTCCCGCGATCCAAAGCTCGACGATCCCGCAGCGCTTGCGGCGCTCGATGCCGCCGCCACGCAAACGAAGGCGCCCGCTCGCGGCAAGCCGGTGACACTGCTGCAGTACCGCTTGCACCAAATCGGCGGCGGCATGGACTCAGCCGACATCGCTCGGGGCGAACCGGCCCTGGTCGCCACCGTCGCGCTCGACGGTGCCGTGGACCCTGCAACGCGCCTGCTCGCCGCCGAGACGGCAGCCCGGTTCAACGCGTTGTCTCCGCGCGAACTCAGCGACGTCTATCGCGCAGCCGGTGCGGCTGTGCCGACCGACCAGCTCCTCCAAGGACCCGGCACGCGCCCGCCAACGCAAGGCGCAGACGCACGCGCTGCCACCACGGTTGCGACGGGTGCGAGTGCGAGTGCGGGTGCGCGTGCGACCGCGCCTCTCCCCGCCGATGCCAGCCGCCGCGCCAGCCTCTACAAGGCCGCCGAGGCCGAGCGCACGCCACTGCGTAAGGTCCGACTGTTGCGCGCCCTGCTCGACGATGCCAAACGCGCTGGCCTCTACTGGCAAACGCTTGAACTGCTCGGCCCGCTGATCATCGCCATTCAGCCGGTGCCGGAGATCGGTTGGTTTGCGGAAACCGGCATCGAGATCGCCCTGGTCTCCGGCCAGTCCGATCGCGGTCGGCAATGGGCGGCACTCGGCGGCTCGGTGCCTGGCGACGGCGGCTTGCGCCATTGGTTGCCGCTGATCGACCTCGTCGACCCGGCCTTGGGGTCAGAACGCGGCCGCAGCCTCGCGTCGATCGAGGACCTTGCCGGACGCGGCCGCCTTTCCGCCGACCTGCTTCATCGGCTCGCAACCGTTCTCGATGCCCACGACATCAACGTGCCCATCCCGCTGTGGGAGGCAACCAGCAAAGCCCCGCAGCCAGCCGGTGGACACTTGCCGGAAACGGGCGTCCTGTCGGAATTACAGGACGCGGCCAAGAAAAAGGAATTCGGGCGCACCGTCCTGCTGGTCATGCGCACGCTAGGCCCCAACGGCGCGGAAGGTGCCAACATCATCGCGCTCGGCGACGGTATTCGCGCACTCCGCCGCGCTGGCCTCGAAGACGATGCCCGGCGCCTCGGCCTCGAAGCGCTGTTTGCCCAGTGGCCGCGCGGTGCGATAAATTGAGCCGCCCAGCCGCCTTGGCGCCCGCGCCGTCCAGTGACGACCCGGCAGTCCAGGTCTCAATTTGTACTGACACCCCCGAACCGACCCCGCCCGATGCTGCCACCATCCGCGGCTTCCTCGACATGCTGGCGTCTGAGCGCGGCGCCGCCGTCAACACCATCGAGGCCTACCGCCGCGACCTTGGCGACTTTGCCCGCCATCTGCGCAGCAATGACCGCTCGCTATTGGAAGCAACCCCGGACGATGTGCTGGCCTACCAGACGGCACTATCCAAAGCCGGCCTCGCCACGGCCTCGCGCGCCCGCAAACTGTCCTCGCTGCGCCAGCTCTATAAGTTCCTGTTGGCCGAAGAGCAGATCGACGAAAACCCGACCCACGGCGTCAGTGGACCGAAAGCTGCCCGCTCCCTGCCACGCACCTTGTCGGTTAGCGAAGTCGACCGCCTTATCGAAACCGCGCGCGCCCGCATCGCCCCCTCGCAGGGCCGCGACCGTGTCCGCACCGTTCGCTTGTATTGCCTGATCGAGCTGCTCTACGCGACCGGCATGCGCGTGTCCGAACTCGTCGCCTTGCCGCGGCGCGTGCTCGACGGCGACGATCGCGTACTGACGATCCGCGGCAAAGGCGGCCGGGAACGCATGGTGCCGTTGAACGCAACCGCACGCGCCGCGCTCGACCGTTACCTGGCGCTTGGACGCCACCCGGACGACGGTGTCGCGCCGATGCTGAAATCGCGCTGGTTGTTTCCATCGAAAAGCGAGACCGGCCATCTGACGCGGCAGCGCTTTGCCGTCGACATGAAGGCGTTGAGCGTGGAAGCTGGTCTTGATGCCGACCGCGTCAGCCCGCACGTCCTGCGCCACGCCTTCGCGACACACCTTCTCGACCGTGGCGCCGACCTGCGCGCCGTGCAGCAGTTGCTCGGTCACGCCGATATCTCGACGACGGAAATATACACCCACGTGATCGAGGAGCGCCTGAAGCGCCTCGTACTCGACCATCATCCGTTGGCTCAAGAAACACGCGCGAAGCCCGATCGCGCCGACGGGGAATAATACGACGGTGCGCAGTTCGCGCGTTTTGGATTGATCAATCCTCGCTCGACCCGGAATCCTCGCTCGACCCGGCATCCTCGCTCAAGCCACCGGCTGTGGCCAGAGACCTCGGCGTCACGAACGCGCAAAGCAGTCCCTTGCCGGGTCCGACATCCGCCCAGGCGTCACAATCGAACGTGATGACGGCGAGGCCCGCCGTTGGGAATTTTTTGTCGAGAGCCGCCAGCGCAACAGCGTTTCCGCCACCGGCGAGCATCCGGGCCAGTTCTTCGAAGCCGGGGTTGTGGCCGATCAACATCGCGCATGTCGACGCGCGCGGCAAACGCTTGATGCGGTCCAACAGCTGATCGGCATCCGCCAGATAGAGGTCGTTATCGAAGGAAATATCCGGCGTGGCCTGAAGCCGCGGCAGCACAAGACTGAGCGTGGCTCGTGTGCGGACAGCCGTCGAGCAGAGAACGTGATCCGGGTTCCAGCCGTGCTGGGCCATATGATCTGCGATCAGCGGAGCGGCTATCATGCCGCGCTTGGCCAACGGCCGCTCATGGTCCGAGGCGACTGCAAGATCCCAACTCGACTTGGCATGGCGGAGAAGGAGGAGGAGCGTCAGCATTGGCAATATGCCGTGATGCATGAGATGACGGCGTGGGGCCAACTACATGGCCAGGACACTGGCGTCATCGAAGAGCGCATCAAACTCTCAGGAGGCATTGTCGGCAGCTTCACTCGCCTTCGTCGAAGGCGTGACCGACGATCAACAGGCTGACGACGGTCATAAGTGCGACGATCACAAATGTCATCCAACGCGTCCCCAAAATTGATTAGTCGCATGTCCCAAACAGTCTACGCACCCAGAACCAGCATCCTGTCGTTGAGCTCGCAGACATCGGCCACAAAACGCCCCCATCAACCGGCTTAGTGATCATGCGGAAGGCGCGCAAGCTCATATTTCACAATCAGAAATACTACCGTGACCGCGACAAAACCACTTGACAAGCCAGCGTTCAATACGGCGTTCAAATACCGCCAAAAGCCCCGCCGTTGCCGTCTTTTTCGCCATTCCCGCGGGGTCTGACGCCGCCTGCGATTTCGACAGCTGCGCGAGCCGCGCGCACCACGGCCTTGGCTTTGTTGATGCATTCCTGCTGCTCGTTTTCGGGCACCGAATCAAACACGACACCAGCGCCAGCCTGCACATGCACGATGCCGTCTTTGACGATCGCCGTCCTCAGCACAATCGCGGTGTCCATCTCGCCGGCGGCTGAGAAATACCCCACGCATCCCGCGTAGGGGCCGCGCTTCGACAGTTCGAGTTCGTCGATGATTTCCATCGCTCGCACCTTTGGCGCGCCAGACACCGTGCCAGCTGGAAAGCCAGCCAACAGTGCGTCGACCACATCATGCGCGGGATCGAGACGGCCGGTCACGTTGGAGACGATGTGCATGACATGACTGTAGCGCTCGACAATAAACTGCTCCGTCACCTCGACGGTGCCCGGCGTCGCGACGCGCCCGGCATCATTGCGGCCAAGGTCAAGAAGCATCAGATGCTCCGACCGCTCCTTGGGATCGGCAAGCAACGCGTCCGCGAGCAACCGATCCTCGCGCTCGTCGCTGCCCCGGCGGGTCGTGCCGGCAATGGGTCGGATCGTGACCATTCCATCGCGCACGCGGACCAGCACCTCGGGGCTCGAGCCCGTCAGAGCGAAAGCGCCAAGGTCGAGATGAAACAGATACGGCGATGGATTGGTCCGGCGCAGCGCACGGTAAAGTTCGAATGGTGGAAGCGCGAACGGCGCGGAAAACCGTTGTGACAGAACCACTTGAAAAATGTCGCCAGCGCGAATGTAGTCCTTGGCCCTGTCGACCATCGCGCGGAACGTTTCCGGTAGCGTGTTGGATACCGGCTCGACGATGGCACGTCCATCGATCGGGGCCGCAAGGTGTCCACCGCGATCGCCAGCCCGATCGCCAGCCCGGTGGCCAGCCCCGAGTGGAACTTCGAGCGCCGCAACCACCTGCGCCAACCGTTGACGCGCGGCGCGATACGCTGCGGCGGCATCGGCCGAGGCCGTTTTTGCGCTCCCGTCTGGAGGGCGCACCGGGGTCACAACGATCATCTCGTCTTTGACCGCGTCGAACACGACGATCAGCGTTGGCCGCATCAAGATGCCATCGGGTACGCCGAGGTCGTCTGGCTTGCCGCCCGGTAGCCGCTCGACCAACCTGATCGTGTCATAGCCCATATAGCCGAACACACCGGCCGCCATCGGCGGAAGACCCTCGGGCAGCGTGATCGCCGATCTCGCTAGCAACGCCCGCAGCGATTCGAGCGTTGCGACCGGCTCGCGCGTGAACGTGTCGGGCGCGGCGACCGGGTCGCCGTTCACTTCTGCGACCGGACCGTTGGCGCGCCAGACGATGTCCGGCTTCAGCCCGATGATCGAATAGCGCCCGCGCACCGAACCGCCTTCGACCGATTCGAGCAGAAAGCTCGATCGCGTCGCCCCGTCGCGGGTCAGCTTCAGATACGCCGAGACCGGCGTTTCAAGGTCGGCCACGAGGCGCACGAACACGACCTGCGGTTCACCGCGATGATAATGGGTCACGAACGCTTCGAATGCTGGCTCGGCTGCGACGTCAAGCGCGCCGTCGTCCTCTGCCGTTGCCGACGCGTTCGCGACATCGGCTTTTGGTTGAGCTGCCGCCGACGCTTTAGACCGGGGCCGGGCTGGCTTTCCGCGCTGTGCCACGCAATCAGTTCCTTGCATTCACGTGGTGAAAGCTCCGCCAGGGTCGACTGCGGATATGAGGTCCCCGCCTGCGCGCGACTATTGCGCCGCGCCGCGCGCCCGCCGCAGCGCCGCCTCGTTGATCGTGACGCCCGCCTGCTCTTGTAGCGCCCCGATGAACGCGTCGAGCGTATCGATCTGGATCTGTTGTCCGAGCTCGCGCGCCAGCGCCGCCAGTTGCTCTTTGGTCGGGGCAGTCGCCGGTTTGATCTCGACCAAACGCATCACGATCCGCCCTTTACGATCAGCGGTGTCGGTATGCCCACCGCGCCCGACCGGCAAGGCGAACGCCTGTTTCACGGCGGTCTCCGTCAACCCCGTCGGGGCCGTGATCCGCGTTATCGCTGGTGTCTTGTCTGGCTTGACGTTGAGCTCGGCAGCGACCTTGTCGAGCGGCTCGCCAGCCGTCAGGCGATCGGCGAGCTTTTGCGTCAACTCACGCATCAGGCGGTTGCGCTCGATCGTCGTGTAGAGCGTCTTGACCTCGGCCTCGACCTCCTCGAACGGCTTTTGACGCGTCGGCGTCGTTGCCTGCGTCAGCACCCAACCATAGCCGCCGTCGGCGAGGTCGACTGCCTCGCGGTCCAGCCCGGATTTCGTGTCGAACCCGGAGGCGATCAGCGCCGCGGCATCGGGCAAATCGAGTGCGGCCTTGCCGTCCATGGTCTTGTTGGTTGCATCGCTGGCCGCGACCTCGATCAACTTCAGGGCCTTTGCTTCGGCGATTTCCTTGGACGACTTGCCCGCCGTTCGCAGGTCTTCGATCTCGTCACGCAATTTCCGGACATCCTCGCGCGCCTTTTCACGCTGTAGCGTTTCGCGCACCTTGTCCCTGACATCGGCCAGCGTCGGCTGCTTGCCCGCGATGATCTCAGGCACGCGCAGAAGCACCGTCACGAGCTTGCCGTCGACCACGTCCGACACGGCGTTGCGCTCGAGCTTGAACGCAGCTTCTGCAATAACGGGGTCGAGCAGGGCCTTCTTGTTGATCAGCCCGAGGTCGATGTCGCGATCGGTGAGCTTCAACTCCTCGGCGACCGTCATGAAATTTTTGCCTGCCTTGATCGCCGCCTTGGCCGCCTCTGCTGCCGCTTTATCCTTGAACGGGATCTGCTGGACGCGGCGCAATTCTGGCGTTGCAAAGGTCTCCTTGGTGTCTTCATAGGCTGTCGCGATCGCATCATCCGTAATCGCGATGCGGGCCTTCAGATCTTCGACCGAGGCGAGAAGCACATCGAGTTTCCGGTACTCGGGCGCCATGAACTGCGCCTTCGCGCCCTCGTAGGTTTCCTTGAGCTTTGCCGCGTCCGGCTCGGGCACGGTGACGGCCGTCTCGGCATCGAGGGTGAAAAACGCGACGATGCGGGTTTCCTCGCGCCAGTCGTGCATCGCCTTGACCAACGGTTCGGGCGTGATGATCGCGCGCGCAACGCTGTCGGTTAGCTGGAGGCGCGTCGCTTCGCGGCGGCGCAGCTCGATGAAGTCGCTCTCGCGCA
Organism: Hyphomicrobium aestuarii; assembly: GCA_034408685.1. Lineage (GTDB taxonomy): Bacteria > Pseudomonadota > Alphaproteobacteria > Rhizobiales > Hyphomicrobiaceae > JANXVY01. The sequence continues at coordinate 9,073 of JAWXCP010000020.1, forward strand.
TGCCGATCTCGCGCAGAAAAGCCCGGAAGCCAGCGGTATCGAATTTGCCGTCGAGCCCCTGGAAGCCTGGATCGCGCAACAGACTTTCCGCCGCCGTGACCTGCGAGATCGCAAGACCCATCTGCTCCGACTTGGCATCGATTGCAGCGCGGCCGATGAGGCCCTGCAGCGCTTGCCGGTCAAGGCCGAACTGGAGAGCTTCTGTCTGCGTGATGCGGCGGCCGGCGCGTTGCGACAGCCGCGACAGCTCGTTTTCCAGCGCGCGGTCGAGCTCACTTTGAGAAATCGGCACACCGCCGACGGTTGCCACGCCGGTATCGCGGGCGCACCCACGGACGTCACCAAGGAAGAGGACGAACGACGCTGCCAGAATAAACAGAAATATCCTTGCGACCGTCGTCTGAGCACCCTGGCGGATCATTTCGAGCATGGCTGTCCGTCGTGCCTCTTGGCTGTGCGTCAGTGGCCCCGCGCGAACGCGTTCGGCCACCATGGGGTGGGATATCCCTACGAGCGTGCGCTCGGGGGGTTTACACGCAACACCCCGATGACGCATTGGATCGGCGTGATATGAAGCCCGTCTCACGCGAAAGCAAGCGGGGTTGCCGACGGCGTACCCGTGACGCGCCGGGGTACTCACGCGGTGGGCACCACGGGGGGCACCAC
>JAWXCP010000185.1:0-21455 GCA_034408685.1 Hyphomicrobium aestuarii
GCCGATCTCAGAAAGCGCGCCGATGAGCCTGGCGGTCAAGAGGTGTTGACATCGAAGCTGCCGAGCATCCTCGTCGAAATCAACGGCGGCCTCGTCAAGGCGACGAAACTATCGGCAACCGGGATTACCGGCGACGTCTTGCTGCCTTTATCGTCTGTGGCCGAAGCGCAGCCGGCGAAGTGGAACGTCGTGACCTACACGACAGCCGAGTCCAGCCGTAAGGTCGACGATCTGACCGTCGCCTACATCGAGCGTTTGAAGAGCCAAGGTGCGATCGAGAACGTCTTCAACTGGCGCTTCTTCTCCGTCGGCGACAGCCGGGAACCCGAACTCGCCGGCATCCGCGGCGCGCTTCTCGGCTCCGCGCTGACGATGTTCGTTACCCTGATCTTGTGTTTGCCGATCGGCGTTGCGGCGGCGATCTACCTCGAAGAGTTCGCGCCAAAAAATCGCCTGACCGACCTCATCGAAGTCAACATCAACAATCTAGCCGCCGTACCTTCAATCGTGTTTGGTCTGCTCGGTTTGGCGGTGTTTCTCAACTATTTCGGCTTCCCGAGATCGACCGCGCTGGTCGGTGGTCTCGTGCTAGCACTGCTCGTGCTCCCGACGATTATCATCGCCTCGCGCGCTGCTCTTCGATCTGTGCCGCCCTCGATCAAGGAAGCCGCTCTCGGCGTCGGCGCGTCGAAGCAACAGGCGATCTTCCACCACGTCCTACCCGTCGCGATGCCCGGCATCATGACCGGTACGATTATCGGCATGGCTCACGCACTTGGCGAAACGGCGCCGCTCCTGATGATCGGCATGATCGCATTCATCGTCGACGTTCCTGGCAGCTTGGTTGATGCCGCGACCGTTCTGCCGGTCCAGATCTTCCTGTGGGCCGATCTGCCGGAGCCCGCCTTCAAGTCGAAGACAGCCGGTGCCATCATGGTGCTCCTTGCGTTCCTGTTCGTCATGAACGGTCTCGCGATTTGGCTCCGCAAGAGGTTCGAGCGTCGCTGGTAAGAGCTGCTGGTCACGATCAGCCGCTCTCGCCGCACGCCGAGCCGTTACGAAGAATTTGGTATAGTTTTTGGGGACGAGGACTGTCATGGACGCGATGAACACAACGACGGCAACGCAACCTGTGGCCAGCCCCATGCATGCCCCAGCGGCAGGCGCCTCGAAAGTAATGGGCCGCGACGTCAATGTTTACTTCGGCGACAAGCACGCGCTGAAGAACGTCTCGGTCGACATCCCCGATCGCAGCGTGATGAGCTTCATCGGCCCATCGGGTTGCGGCAAGTCGACGTTCTTGCGCTGCATCAACCGCATGAACGATACGATTTCGATCTGCCGCGTCACGGGCAAGATCAACATCGACAGCCAAGACATCTATGATTCCTCCCTAGACGTGGTCCAGCTCCGCGCCCGCGTCGGCATGGTGTTCCAGAAGCCAAACCCGTTCCCGAAGTCGATCTTTGAAAACATCGCCTACGGCCCCCGGATCCACGGGATGGCAAAGAACAAGGACGAACTCGAGCAGATCGTGATGGCAAGCCTCGAAAAGGCTGGCCTGATCAAAGAGGTCAAAGATCGACTGCAAGAGCCCGGCACCGGTCTCTCCGGTGGTCAGCAGCAGCGCCTGTGCATCGCCCGCGCGATTGCCGTATCGCCGGAAGTGATCCTGATGGACGAGCCGTGTTCGGCGCTCGACCCGATCGCCACCGCGAAGGTCGAAGAACTGATCGACGAACTGCGCGAGAATTTCTGCATCATCATCGTCACCCACTCGATGCAGCAAGCCGCGCGTGTCTCGCAGCGCACAGCGTTCTTCCACCTTGGTAACTTGGTCGAAGAGGGTCCGACGACGGAAATTTTCACCAATCCGAAGGACAAGCGGACCCAGGACTACATCACCGGCCGCACGGGCTGATGGTGCTTTCGCGAACGCCAACTCTGACAACCAGTCGAATGCGCTCGCCGTAGACTAAAGTGTCGGGGGATACCGATCGCCAGCTGGATACCAAAAGTGCTTCCAGCCATCTGAGAAACGAGCCATGCCCGACCACATCGTCAAGAGCTACGAAGACGAACTCGCCCTCCTCGACAAAAAGATCGCCCACATGGGCGGCTTAGCCGAGCACAATCTCGGCCAATCGTTCGACGCACTCCAGCGCCGCGACCCCCGGCTTTCCGAGGGCGTAATCCGCTCGGACCGGACGATCGACGCGCTCCAGCGCGAAATCGAAGAGCTCGTGGTGTCGATAATCGCCCGCCGCCAGCCGATGGCCGACGACCTGCGCCATGTCATTGCCGCCCTACGGATCGCGGGCGACCTGGAACGCATTGGCGACCTCGCCAAGAACATCGCCAAGCGCGCGCTGGCCGTCGCCCACGACGCTCACCCCAAGCCCGTGATCACCGGCTTCCGCCACATGGTGGAACTGGCCCTGCGCCAGCTAAAGGACGTTCTCGACGCTTACGCTGACCGCGACCCCAAGCGCGCAGCGGTCGTCTGGAACCAGGACACCGAAATTGACGCCATGTACAATTCGCTGTTTCGCGAATTGCTGACCTACATGATGGAAGACCCGCGCAACATCGGCCCGTCGACACATCTCCTGTTCGGCGCCAAGAACATCGAACGCGTCGGCGATCATACGACCAACATCGCCGAGAACATCCACTACATGATCGAGGGCACCAACATGCCCGACGATCGGCCCAAGCTGGAGCAAGTGCTCCCGGTTGTGTCCTGACACCGCCGGATGACACCATGAGCGGGGAGAACCGACCCATGACAGCACGCGTTCTGATCGTCGAGGACGAAGCGCCTCTGGCCGAAATGCTCCGCTACAATCTCGAAGCCGAAGGGTTTCGCGTGTCGCACGCCGAAACCGGCGAAGAGGCTGAAATCCTCGTTGCCGAGGAACGGCCGGACCTCGTGCTGCTCGATTGGATGCTACCCCAGGTGTCTGGCATCGAGTTGTGCCGCCGCTTGCGCACCAAACCCGAAACACGCGCGATCCCGATCGTCATGCTGACGGCGCGCGGCGAAGAGGCGGATCGCATTCGTGGCCTGTCGACAGGCGCCGATGACTATGTCGTAAAGCCGTTCTCGCTCCCTGAATTGATGGCCCGCGTTAAAGCGATCCTGCGCCGCGCGTCTCCGGGCCGGATGTCGAACATTTTGAAGTCGGGCGAGATCGAACTCGATCGCGCCGCGCATCGCGTCACGCGCGGACTGCGCGAAGTCCGCCTCGGGCCGACCGAATTCCGCTTGCTGGAGTTCCTCATGGAGAGCCCTGGCCGCGTACTGTCGCGCACCCAACTGCTGGACGGCGTCTGGGGCCGCGATGCGTTCGTCGACGAGCGCACGGTCGACGTGCACATCGGCCGGCTACGGAAAGCGCTGATCCGTGGCAAGGAGCGCGACCCGATCCGGACCGTCCGCGGTGCTGGTTATGTATTTGGCGAACGCCAAGGCAACTGATCTGGCAGCCCCTTTAGCTCGCTACTCGGCCGCCGACCGCTTGCGCGTGAGTGCCGCCTGCGTCAGCACCGCCCGTAGTGCTGCTGGCTTCACCGGTTTGCGTAACTGGACCAGTCCGGCGTTACGGATTTCGCGCTGGATGTCGGTCGAATGGTCGGCCGTGATGATGATCGCTGGAATCTCAAAGCCCGATGCCGTTCGGATCCGCGCGATGGCTTCGAGGCCGGTCTGCCCATTGTCGAGATGATAGTCGGCGAGAATGACGTCGGGCCAGATGTGGCGCAATCGCGGGAAGCCGATCCGTCGACTGGTGATGGCATCGGCAGATCCCGCAGTCTCGATCGACGATCCCCACTCCCGCAATAACGCCTCCATGCCAGCGAGAACTTCCGGTTCGTTGTCGAGGCACACGATCCGCTGCCCGAGCAGGCTGCCCACGGCGTTGGCGGGCGCAGTCGTTGGCGTCGTTTCGCCTTGTCCTGCTGGAGCCAGTGGCACCTGGATCGCAAACATCGTTCCTTTATCGACGGCTGATTTCAGCAAGATGCGCGCGCCCAGCATGCGCGAAATTCGCTCGACGATCGACAGACCAAGACCAGCTCCGCGCTCCAAGCCACCATCACCCAGCCGCTGGAATTCCTGGAAAATGATCGACTGGTGCTCGGCGGCAATTCCAGACCCGGTATCGTAGACCGAAATCGCGGTCTGCTCGCCGTGCCGCCTCAGCCCAACGAGAACACCGCCTTCGTATGTGTATTTGATCGCGTTCTGGATCAGGTTCTGCAGCACCCGTTTCAGCATCCGCCGGTCGGAGCGCACCCAAACCTTGGTTGGCAGCACCGTGAGCGACAGGCCCCGCGCTGTCGCGACCGGCTCGAACTCGAGTTTCAACTGGTCGAGCATCGGCGCCAGCGGGAACGCGGTGATTTCGGGCTCGAGGCGGCCTGCGTCGATCCGGGAAACTTCGATCAGCGCCGAGAAGATCTCTTCGACCGCGACCAGCGAGGCATCGAGCTTACTGACGAGATGCCGGTCGGCTGGCGCCAGTTCGCGCTCGACGAGGCTCGCCGTATATAGGCGTGCCGCATTCAGCGGTTGGAGAATGTCGTGGCTGGCGGCCGCAATGAAACGCGTCTTGTCCTGGCTCGCGCCTTCCGCTTTCGATTTCGCTGCAGCCAGCTCCGAGTTGACCGCCGTCAATTCGAGCGTGCGCTCCTGGACCCGCCGTTCCAAGGTCTCGTTGGCGCGGGCCAGCGCTGCATCGGACAGCACACGGTGGGTAATATCGGAAAACGTCACAACGATCCCGCCTTGTGGCATGGGGCTCGTGCGCACCTCGAGGATGCGGTCGGATGACAGCTCACGCTCGTGGTAGATCTCCTGGTTGAGCGCGAGTTTCACCATTCGGTCACCGATGACGATGTCGAGCGCCGGGTTTTCAAGCCCTGCCCGCCCCGCAGAGACCCGCAGCAGCGAGTCGAGACCTGCGCCGAGCTGAACGACCTCATCTGGCAAGTTCAAGAGCTCGCGGAACGGCCGGTTCCAACACATTAGCCGCATGTCGCGGTCAAACACCGCAAGACCGTGCCGAACCTGATCGAGAGCGGACTGCAGCAGGTCGCGATTGAACTGCAGCGCTTCGCTGGCATCGTCGAGCAGCTTCAACGCGGTGTGTTCCGAGACATCGCCTTTGCGCAGCAGAAGCGACAGGACGAGACGCGCCGACGCCGCGCCAACGGCGGAGGACAACAAGTGCTCGGTAAAGCGGATCGCGTGCACATCGGCTTCCGAATGCGGTCCAACAGGCACCGATCCGGGCGCCACGATGCGGCGCGCACGAAAGGCCGCAAAAGATCGTGCTGCGCGTTCGTGGCCGAGATAACGCGCCGCCGCCATTTCCAAGTCGCCGATCGTGAGTGACGTTCGCCAGCGCAGCATGGGCGGACGGGACCCGCCACGGTCGGCGGAATGGTCCGACACGAAAATCAGCGCCTGCATGCGCTCGATCGGAGCTGGGGCCTTCAACAGCGAGACGACGACATACGCCGTAATGTTGGCGGTGAGGCTCCAGAACACCGCGTGCGCCAGCGGGTCGAATTGGAGAAAGAACAGCGCTTCGGGCCGCAGTGCTGCGAGATCTAATGGGCCATTCGTCACGAACGACAGCGGCAGATAGCCCGTTCGCGCGATCCATGGCAGCAGCAGCGTGTAGGCCCAAACTGCGGTTCCAGCCGCCATCCCCGCAATCGCGCCCCGCGCCGTCGCCTGCCGCCACATCAGACCGCCGAAGAACGCAGGCGCGACTTGGGCGATGGCCGCAAACGAAATGAGACCGATGGCGCCAAGGCTCTGGGTGCTGGCGAGCGCCGCATAGACGCAGTACGCCAGCAGAAGAATAACGAGAATGGCACCGCGGCGAACGGCGAGAACCAGCCCGGTGAGATCGCCGCTCGAACCCTCGCCGCTATCGATCTCGCGCCGCAGAAGCAGCGGCAGTACCAAACCGTTGCTGACCATGATCGACAGCGCCACGGCCTCGACGATCACCATAGCCGTAGCGGCCGACAGCCCCCCGATAAACGCGATCATCGAGATAGTGGCAGCCTCGGCACTCAGCGGCAGAGCCAACACGTAGAAGTCGGGATCGCTCGCAACACCTGGCGGCAACATCAGCCCCGCGATCGCGATGGGGAGGACGAACAGGTTGATCAACACGAGGTAGAGCGGAAACAGCCACCGCGCCCGCCGGACCTCGGCAGGAGAATTGTTCTCGACAACCGTGACATGGAACTGGCGGGGTAACAGAAGCACGCAGACGAGGCTTAAGAACGTCACCGTCAGCCACTTGCCGCCACTCGGCGTCGTTTGAAACACGGCCTGAACCCGTGGATCGTTCGCGGCCAGTTCCCAGAATTGGGCCGGGCCCGAATACATCCACCACACGACAAACGCACCGACCGCCAGGAATGCGGCGAGCTTGACGAGCCCCTCGACCGCGATCGCCAGCATGAGACCGTCCTGGTGCTCGGTCGCGTCGGCATGACGGGTGCCGAAAAGGATGGCAAACGCGGCGAGGATCAGCGTGATCACGATCGCCTCGTCGACACCCCGCAACGGCAGGTCTTTCGGTAACAGAGCGTGCTCGCCAAGCAGGGTGGCAACAGCAACCGCGATCGCCTTCAGCTGCAGCGCGATATACGGCAGCGTGCCGATGACCATCACGATCGTAACGGTGGCCGCCACGGCTTGGCTTTTGCCATAGCGAGCAGCCATAAAGTCGGCTGCGGACGTTAGATTCTGCCGCTTGGAGAGGTCGATGATACGGTTGATGAGCGGCGCGCCGAATACGAACAGCAGGATCGGACCTAGATAAACGGGGAGGAAATCATATCCCGTTGTTGTCGCGAGGCCGACACTGCCAAAGAATGTCCATGATGTGCAGTAGACCGAGATCGACAATGCGTAGATCAGCGGTCGGCCGCTCCCGCTTCGCCGCCACGCCATTCGATCGCCAAGCCACGCCACGGCGAACAGGCCGAAGACGTAGGCGAGGGCAAAACCGATGAGAAACGGACTTTCGAACATGGCACCAGTGAGTGTTGATCGCGTTGGCGAGTGTGCGCTTCGCGGGATGCGGTTGTCCAGGTCGCGACTGTAGCCTCATTCCCCGGCTAGCGCTGGCCGGGCAAGACGGAATGCGGTCCGAGGGGCATCGGAGAGGGCCCTGGCGACCGCTGCGGCGAACCTCAGCAGGGTCTCGCGTGCATGGCGGACGACCTTTCCAACGGTATTGAGCACCAAGAAGCGCAGGCGCTTTGGTCGGGCATCTTGCATTTCCTCGGGTAAGCCCACTCGCTTGAACGCTGAGAGCAGATTGTAGAGCAGCACATTCATGCGGAGCCATGCGGCTTTGGCTCCGAACTTCTGGCTCGGCAGGCACCAACCAGCCAACTCGTTCATGAGCACGTCGTGGGCGTGCTCGATGGTCCCGCACTTGCCGCGTCGTGTCGAAGACATGCCTCCGGCATGGGCCAGCGGATCAGGTCGAGACCCGTTCCGCCTTCGGGATCGTTGCGGTTGGTGACGATGGCGAAGTGTTTTACGCGCGTGCCGTCGCCCAGCAACTCGCCCTGCTTCGGCTTGATGCGGATGGCGAGGTAGCGGCGCGGCGTCGCGAACTCTTTATCGAAGTTGCGATCATCGGGAACGTAGTTGATCTCGGCCCACTCGCGTATCGCATCGGCTTCCTCGCCCACAGCCTTCCAGTGGTTCTCCGGCAATTCTTCGATGCACCCCTTGATCTGCTGGCTCATGCGAACCGAGATCGCATAGCGTACGCGGTTCTCGTCCATCCACGTCATCGCACCGTGCTCATACAGCGCGCTATCGCCGCGGAGCCTGATTTCATCGAACTTTCCTGGCAATGCAGCCACCGCCTTCTGGATGATGCGCAGGTTGCCCATGCCCGCTGGCACATTTCCGTCGCGGAACTCGTCGGCGACAATCACGTCCTGCTCGGCCCACAGCACGAGTACCGGCTGATAGCCGCGTTCGCCGTCATAGGCGCGCTTGGCTGCCTTCTTCGACGAGTGGATGATCGTCGCATCGATATCGAGCGTCGCTATCTTCTGCGGTTTGCGGCACTGCAGATCGAGGATCACTTCTTTGTTCGCACAAGCCAACCCTTGGAGCGCCGCACTCTCCGACGACACCGACGCTTTGCCATCCTGAAGCAGCGGCAGATCGTCCTCGTGAAACTGGCTCAAGAAGTCGCGTGCCGTCTGCGCCGCCGGAAGGTCGTGGCCGAGCAATTCGCAGAGCGCTTTGTCCTCGCGCAAGTGATCGAAGTCTTCCGTACGCTCACCGCCAGCAGCCCACAACGCCAGGAAGCTCTCGACCATCTCTGACGCGGAGAGCCCGCGTTTCCTGGTCTTGAATTTGATCTTGTCTGCAACGACGGCTGCCGTGCCCGACAGTCGGTAGACTTCGATCAAGCTTGGGATGCCCGCTCGCGACGTGATCAGGCTCGGCTCCAGCTCGGTGTCGATCTCAAATTTCAGCCGCCCGCTCATCGCATCCGCTCCTTGCACCCGCCGGGTGAAGGTAGCTGAATCGTAATGCGACGCAGAATGAAAACAGAATCAATGCTCTGACCGATACCAATAATTCGTTACTCGGGGATCAGGGTGTAGCCTGCGCTCGTTTGGCGTTAGGATCGGCGGTTTTGCAGTCATGCACCCCGTCGTTCGCCGTTGTGTTGCAAAGGCGTCACCATCCCGGTTTGTGACGGTTGCAATGATCCGATAACGTCCGAATCGAACCGGTTGCAGGGGCAGCCGGTTCGCACGCGAAAAACCAAAAAGTCGGCTTGGATCGAAGGAGCAAATCGTGGGTGTTATTCAGGAATTCAGAGACTTTGCAATGAAAGGCAACGTCGTCGATCTCGCGGTGGGCGTGATCATGGGCGCCGCATTTGCCCCGATCGTCAGCTCGCTCGTCGACCATGTGATCATGCCACCGATCGGCTTGGCCATGGCTGGCCTCGACTTCTCAGCTTTAAAGTTCGTCCTCCAGCAGGGCGATGCGACGAAAAAAGTCGCCGAGGTTGCGATCGGCTACGGCCAGTTCCTGAACACGATTATCAAGTTCATGATTACGGCGTTCGCGATCTTTCTGCTCGTCAAGGCGATGAACAGTGTCAAGGCGCCGGCCCCGGCCGTCGAAGCTGCCCCACCACCGCCAAGTGAGCTCTATCTCAAGGAAATCCGCGACGCGCTCGTCAAGCGATGAGTGGGCTTTGCAATTCTTTGCAATACGGGTCCGAGCTTTTGCTCGGGCCCGTACGTTTTGGTTATCCAGCTCTCGCATCGAACTGATATTGCAGGCGTGCTGCAGGATTCCTACCATCAATCGGCTTTATCAAGATGACATACAAGTTGTCATTCAGCCCAGGAACCGTGTTCATCGGCCTGAGAGTGTAGCCAACGCCTGTTGCAAGTCGGGTCAGGCTCGAAAGTGTAAAGTAATTCTGATGGTCGGGGAAACGGAACCCACACCACTTCGCTCCCATAACATGCCGCCCAATACAGCCATAGTCGGGCACTTTTATCGCAACGGTGCCGCCACGCTTGAGCTTGCGATATAGCTTTTCTAAAACCAGCCGCGGTCGCATTTCGTGCTCAAGATATGACCGCAAAATGGCGTGATCGAAAAATTGATCGTCGAATTTATCGAGGCCGTCGACGGCCGACGCGCCTACGACATAGCCGCCGCGCTCGCGAAAGAACGGATCGGCAAGCTGGGCTAGACTTTTGGAAATCTCGATGCCAAACGGCGTCAAACCGTCGGCGACCCGACAGGCGCCTCCGCAGCCGACATCAAGGGCCGTGCCACGCATGGGCAAACTGTTTTTCACAAACCGTCTATCAAGCGCGTTGCCGAGTTTCAACCGAAATCGGGTCGCGTAGTCAATATGGTAAAGCCAATTTTTTTTTCTCCGCTTGGCCTCGTTTGCTGAAGTTTTTTCCCACGCATATTCATCCTCGAACGCGGCATCATGAGGCGCAAATTTGAGGTAGACAAAATCGCAAGCGACGCATTCGACAATGGGCCACTCGGGATGAGAGTATTGCACCACTGGCCTTTGGCTGGCTGAATCACAAGCCGGGCAGTTGCGGTTTTGAATGGCTTTGGCGTCCATGACGGCACTCCGCTCTCACGATTGATATCCATACGGACATGTTGGGCATTTTGCGTCGCATGATAAGGAAAGATGAGTTGATGACGCTCCTGAAGGCAAGCGAGGGTTGATTAGGTCAGCTACACGTTCCGCTCGCGTCCGACGCACATCGCGGTTCACGTAGCAGAAGAACAATCTTTAGGCTCCCTTCCCTGCACGTTTGTCAGCCATACCGGATAAATTGATCGTTATCGTTGGCTCAGGCAACAACCAAGAGAAAGTATTGCGTAGCAATTCTTGGCAAGCTATCGTCTGACCCTTCCAAGTCGCGGGCGTAGTTCAATGGTAGAACGGCAGCTTCCCATGCTGCATACGAGGGTTCGATTCCCTCCGCCCGCTCCAAATCCGCATGATGCTTGCAGCCTCGGCGCTGGAAATAGCACGATAGTCACAGACGTGCGGGCACGATAGTCATACACGTGCGGACACGACGCGCGATAGCTCGCGATCGCCAGTCGCAGCCTGCTGAACCGCTCCGTGCGGTGTCTTGGCCCAATGAAACGGCCGCCGCAAAAGCTCGACAACCGCGCAGTAGGCAGCCAGCGAAACCGGTAGCCAAATCAACGGGCACATGATCGCGTGGATGGTGATCCCGGTGAAACCGCGACGCCGGGTTGTGATCAACGATAGCGCGATGACAGCCGCGGCTGCCCCGATGAGACAAACGAAACCGGCCCACCACATCAGGCCATAACCGCCGACGAGTTCCTCGACACCTGGACCATCTGGCGCCATCGATCCCCGCGCGATCAGTCCCGACAACAAACCGGCGACAAACCACGGATGTGTTGCTGCAGCCAACAGCCCACCGCCGAAAAGCACCTGAAACCACAGAAAACGCGCCGGGCCGAGATCCCGCCACAGCCCGATCGGGTCGCGCATATGAACCATGTAGGTCTGCATCCAGCCCTTTTGCCAACGGGTGCGCTGACGGAACCACACGCCAAACGTTGGCGGCGCTTCCTCCCACGTCGTCGACTGCAGCGCCTCGACCCGAAAGCCGTGTCGCGCAAGCCTTAGCCCGAGATCGGCGTCTTCCGTTACGTTCCACGGGTCCCACCCGCCGACGTCTTCCAGAACACGCCTTGGGAAATGGTTCGATGTGCCGCCAAGCGGTACGGGTGCACCGGCCCTGGCAAGCGCGGGAACGATGCCGTCGAACAGCGCGGTGTATTCAACCGTGAATTGACCGGCGATCAAGCTCTGGCTGGGGTTGTAGACGTTGAGGCGGGCTTGGAGGCAGCCCAGTTGCAGGCCCCCGCGCCTGAAGGCCAATACGGCTTCACGTAATTGGCCCGGCTCGGGACGGTCTTCGGCGTCAAACACCACCACGTAGTCGCCAGACGTTCGGGCGAGCCCGAAGCACAGCGCCCGCGGCTTGGTGCGCGGCAGCCCGTCGGGCACCTCGACAATCCGCATGTGGCTCTTAAGACGGGCCGCTTCGAGCGCTCGCCGGGTCGTATAGTCGTCGGCCTCGAGCAGGAATACAATCTCCAGGCGGTCGCGCGGATAATCGAGGGCGTCGAGCGCCGCGACGAGCGATTGCGCAACGTTGGCCTCATCATAAAGCGTTACGAGCACCGTGTAGAGCGGTAGCGAGGCCTCGGGAACGTCGCCAACGACGGGAACGTCAGGAACGACGGGAGCCTCAGGAACGACGGGAACCTCAGCGGGAACCTCGATCACACGTGGCAGTGCAGCGGAAAACAACACGTCGTGTCGCGCGGTCGCGCCGACCACGACATAGATTGCAAAGAGCCGGATGCAGAGCAGCGCTACAAACGCGATCGACGCAAACACGCCCAGCATCACGACCGTGGCATCCGGCGCCTTCGCCGCGCAAACCGCGAGGGTTCCGGCCGCGACGCCGACAAACGCCAGCTGAGCCCCGGTTAGCCCCGATCGTGCCGACAGCGCCGGATCGAGTCTTGTAAATCCGTTGTCACGATCCGCTGCATCTTCGTGGCTCAAGCCCGCGTTCCCAGACGGGATCTCGGCCCCGCAAGTTCGCTCCGGACCTGCTGGACGCTCGTGTCGCTGTGGCGCCGCGCCGTTGAGTTCAACACGTTCGATGCGACCGGAAGGCTCGCCAAATCGGCCGAGCCGGTCGCAATGCTCCAACGCCCCGTCTTGCACAGCCCCGTCTTGCACAGCCCCGTCTTGCAAAGCCCCGTCGTCCACGCGCCTGCCCCACGCTCACCCGCACTTGCACGGTGGCCGAGCCTAGGGTCGCGGTCAATTGCACGTGTTCGCATACGCGAAACTTAATTGGTCCCGCCGAGGCACGCCGCGAAACCAGCCGCGAGATCTCGTAACAGCGCCTCGTAGAGCCCCGGCCCTGCTTCGAGATTGAGGCCTTCCGGATCGATCAGGCCGCCTTTTGCCAAAGTGCCCTCGGTCACTGCCGTGACCAGCTTCTCCTGATAGCCAGGCTCGCGGAACACGCACACGGCCCCTGTCGACTTGATCTTGGCGCGAACCGCATTGAGCCGCTTTGCACTTGGCTGCACGTCGGGACTGACGGTGATCGATCCGCCAGCGGCTATTCCAAAGCGCCGTTCAAAATACTGCGTCGCATCGTGAAATAAGATGAACGGCTTTCCAGCGAGCGGCTTCATCCGTCCAGCAATATCCTCAGCCATGGCGGCAATGCGGGCATCGAGCGCCTTGGCGTTCGCCTCGATGCGAGCTGTATGCTGCGGGGCCTTCACGGCGATCGCGTTGGCTATCGCCGTTACCATGATCCGCGCATTGGCCGGGTCGAGCCAAACGTGGCCGTCGGCGCCGCCCGCTTTGTCTTCATCATCGTGATCGTGACCATGTCCGTGGCTGTGCCCACCCGCAAACGTGCCGCCCGTTCGCCGCGGCAACGGGGCTAGGCCCGGCGTATCGGCCAGTGTCACAACTTTTACGGACTTCGGCAGGGTTGTGACGAGCTTGGTCGTGAACGGCTCGATGCTCTCCGAAATGCGAAAGAAAACATCAGCGGTGGCGATGGCCCTTGCCCCCGACGGCTTCAGCGTAAAGCTGTGCGGAGATGCGTTGCCTTCAACGATCAACGTCGGTGTACCGACACCTTCCATCACCGCCGCCACGAGACTGTGGACGGGTTTCGACGTGGCAACGACCTTGATGTCGGACGCAGTCGCGGGCTGAAAGCCGGAGGCGACCGCCGTCGCGAGGACGAGTACTGCGAAGGTGCGATGCCCAAGGCACGGTGGCGCAAACATGATGACCTCGAGTTATTGATGGTATAACATTACACGCCGAAACCGGTATAGCAACGCGGAAACGGTCTTGGTCTTGGTCTTGGTCGTGGTCCCGGCGTTACCGTTGTCATGAGACCCCGCCGCCGAATGACGGTTGTCGCGGCGGCCTTTGTGTCGCTGTAGTTTTCGATGAGTCTGCTCGGTATGAAGATTATGCGCGGCGCGCCCATCGGCGAGCCGTCTGATCAAGACAGGAGACCTGCCAATATGCTTCGTTCGTCGACAGCAATCGCGACAGTGGGCGGATGCATCGCTGCGCTCATCGCAACGGCGAACCCCGTCGCGGCTCACCCGCACGTTTGGGTTCAGTCAAAATCACGGGTCGTCTACGAGAAAGATACCGTCACGGCGATCCAGCAGACGTGGGTGTTCGACGAGTTCTATTCCGCGATGGCAGTTCAGGGTCTCGACACCAACAACGACGGGCAATACTCGCGCGAGGAACTTGATGAGCTGGCAAAGATCAACATGGAGGGTCTCAAAGAGTTCGCGTACTTCACCGCCGCCAAGGTTGGCGATGCCGCGATCGAGTTTGCGCCACCATCGAATGCCCATCTGGATTACACTGGCGGTATACTGTCTTTGATTTTCACGCTTCCGTTGAAGTCGCAGGCCGCGATCGAGGGCTTCGCTTTCGCCACCTACGACACGACGTTTTTCATCGCGTTCGAACTTGCGAAGGAAGACGGTGCAACGTTGTTTGGCGCCCCGCAGACCTGCGAGATAGCCTTGCGCGATGAGCCGGTCTCCCCAGGTACTAATCCCGCACTCGGCAATCCATCACAAAACGACACGCTGACCGGCGCGTTCAGTGAACAGTTCGGTGGAGCGTCGGTTGCGAGCGCGACGAAGTGGGCCGTGGTAGAGTGCAAAAAATCATGAGTAAGCCGCGTTTGATGGCGTCGATCCGTCGCAGCGCTGCTCGAATTCGTTGCGCCGCCGCGCAGTGGTCTTGCTCATTCATCGCCGCGCTAACGGGTTCCGCCGCCGCGCTGGCCATGCTCAGCGCGATCGCGACGGCTCAAGTGCCGACGACTCAAGTACCGACGGCTCAAGTACCACCGGTTCAAGTAGCACCGACACAGGTGAATCCCGCGCCGCAAAAATCTCCGCTCGGCGTCGCCCCCTCACCGGGAGCCCAACAGCCAAGCCCCTCACCGGGTGCCCCCTTGCTTGGCGCCTCGCGCACGTCGCCCCAAGCCGCTCCGCCGCAGTCATGGTGGGCACAAGCGTTGGCCATGCAGCAGGCCTACGTCCGTGACATGGCCAAACATATCCGCGCGCTAAAGTCCGACAATCCGGGTGCTGCAGCGATGGCGCTAGCCAGCATCGCCTTCCTTTACGGTGTGCTTCACGCCGCCGGTCCCGGGCATGGCAAAGCGGTGATTTCGTCCTACGTGCTCGCTAATCGCGACACGGCTCGCCGCGGGATTGCCCTGTCTTTTTTGGCGGCGTTCTTCCAGGCCTGCTCCGCGATCTTGTTCGTCGCGATATTGGCACTGATCCTGCGCACGACCGCGACCGAGATGAAGGTCGCCGAAGCGTGGATCGAACGCGCGAGTTGGTTGTTTGTCATCGCAATTGGCGGCTGGCTACTGTGGCGCCAGATCAAGCCGTTACTTGTGGCAAACCGGACAGCCGCCACCCACATCCACGCGTCACCCGCTGAAATTCATCGCCACGCCGATGGCTCGGTCTGTACCCACGACCACGGCCACCACGACCATGACCACGGACACAAGCACGGGAGCCACGACCACGGTCACGCTTCTGTCGCCCTGGCGCCCTCAATGCACGGCAAACCGCATGTCCATGCCGACGGGTCGACCTGCAACCATGCCCACGAGCCCGCCCACGAGCCTGACCAAGAGCACAGCCAAGAGCCCGGCCACGTCCACGGCCCGGACTGCGGCCACGCGCACATGCCCGCCCCGCAGGACCTCGAGGGGCCGTGGTCGTGGCGCAGAGCCGTGGCGATCGCGCTGGGGATCGGTATGCGCCCCTGCACCGGCGCCATATTGCTGATGGTGTTCGCCTTGAGCCAGGGGTTGTTGTGGGCAGGCATCTTCGCAACCTTCATGATGTCGCTCGGCACCGCGATCACCGTCTCGCTACTTGCGGTTCTGGCCGTTACGTCGCGAGATCTCGCATTGCGGCTGACCGGTGGCATCGACAGCCGCTGGGGTCAGCGTCTGGCGACCGGCGTTGGTATACTGGCTGCCGTGCTGGTCATCGCGCTGGGCGTATCTGGCCTCGCCTATCCCACGCCGGAGCCGATGTTTACCAACCGGTAAGAACGTTGTGACCGCAGACCCGGACAGAGATTAAGGTGGTGTTAACCGGCGTGTCACCGGTGGCCATCTCGATCCCGGACCCGCGTCATGTTCCCAACCCTTACAGACGTCCAGCATTTTGCCATGTCGATCGTTGTGATCGCGGCCGCTCTTGTTGCGCCCGGTGATCCACTGGCGGCGGCCCGCAACGACGCGATTGTGGAACCCGTTGCTAGCCCCTACGAACTGATCGTTGTCGAAATCGACGGCTGTGCGTACTGCCCGATCCTGCGCCGCGATGCCGTACCGGCGTTCGAGGCGACGCCTGAAGCCCGCGAGGTTGGTCTGCGCTTCCTTGATCTCAACGCCCCTGAAGCCGATACACTGCAACTGACCGAGGGGCCTGTGACCGTCGTGCCGACACTTCTGCTGGTGAAAGCGGGCCGGGAAGTTGGGCGGGCAAGCGGTTACATGGGCCCTGATGGCTTTGTTTTCGCGGCACGCTGGCTGATGAAGAACGCGCAAAGCGTCGCGATCCCGATGGAACGCGCCCGGCCGTAAACCGACGTCCGTCAGTGCCCCGTGAATTGCGAAGCGCCAAGCAACGGGCTGGTGAAACCGTACACGCCTCGATGGACTTTCCAATTTAGGTCTGTAGGTTAACTCCCGGTTGCGGCTTGTGTCCGACGCGCACGATCGCACGCCAATGCCAAGCTCAACGAACGAGAGGACGCCATGGCCGACATGGAATTTCCAGCTGAAGTCAAACGGTACGCCCCCGATGCCGACGAGGCAGTCGTCAAGGCCATCGTCAAGCACTGTGGCATCGCCCTTCGCAGCAAGGACGGATCGTTCGTATCGTGCTCCAGCAAGGATGAACTCGCCACCGTTCGCGAGAGCTGGCTGAAGAAGAAACTCGCCGTTACGGACGACGACAAAGCCCTCGATGCCGCTATCGCGGGCATCTGCGAGACCATGAAGGCCGACAAGAACAAGAGCCGGGTCACATTCTACTACCTGCTCGCGCATAAGTTCGGCAAGCTCGGCAAACTGACTTGATTAAAACCTCAGATTGCGCAAGAAAAAATTTCTAACTTAAGTGGTGCTTTTACCCGTTGGCGCTAGTCGGGAAAGGGTGGTCCCACGGGCCATTGAACGACGCACTTTTTAGCCACCGAAAGTATGTGCTACAGTACCGGCGGAAATTGCCCTGAATTTGACCCAATGTCTGCCACCGTGGCCAGCAGTCCGCATTACGGCGGCCCGAAAATCCGATGCGATTGCTAAGGATGGCTGGTGCAGGCTCGGGGCGGCCGGGGATACCTCAGAATTTTGCTTTTTGTTGTGAGTTTTGCCATGAACGCGCCGACCATGAACGACTTGCGCAACGCCGTCCCAGCCCGCGACTTCGTCGATGACAGGATGTCCCAGGTCCGGGACCTTTTGATCGGCGACCATGTTCGCGCCAACGAAGCCAGGATCGCGGCCATCGAATTGCGTATCCGTGATTTGGAAACCGAGCTGGCGCAGCGCCTCAATGTGCTCCAGCAGCGGATCGAGACCCTTGCGAGCGATACGACTGTCGATCGTCAGACCGCTTTCGATGAGCTCGCTCGCAGCGTTGCCGATCTTGGTGACAAGATCCGCGTCATCGCGCGCTGACCAGAACAACGCGCGCTCAAAATCACTGCTGTACCCATTGAAAGTCTGCGTACCAGCTATGTCGCAAGTCACAAAACTCAAAGAGCTGCTTTTCCAGCCGGAAAGCGAGGCCATCGAAAAGCTCACGCGCCGCGTCGACGATGTGTACGACCGCGCCGGCACTGATGCTCGCTTCGAAGCCCACGTAACCCGATCGATCGACGGGGCGTTACGTGCCGCCGAAGCTACCAAACATGACAGCGTCTCGACCGCGCTCGCACCGCTTGTCGTCCGGACCGTCAAGACCGAGATCACCAACAGCACAGACGAACTGGCAGACGCCTTGTATCCCTCGATGGGCCGCATGGTCCGCGACTATGTCTCAGCGCAAATTCGCGAGATGACGGAGAGTATCAACCGGCGTCTCGAAGAAAACGCGCTGATGGTACGGCTCACGGCTTGGACATCCGGCCAGTCCGCAGCCGAACTGGCCCTCGCCGAAGCTCAGCAATTACGGGTCGAAGACGTATTCCTCATCCGCCGCGCTACGGGTGAGCTGTTGGCCCGGTGGCCGGATGCGAACGGTCCTGGCAATTTGGACAACGTGTTCGGCGGCGTGCTGACCGCGATCAACGACTTTACCGCCGAGGCGTTCAAATCGGAGGGTTCGTCCCTTCGCGAGATCGACCTTGGCGGCAGCCGCGTCTATCTGCGCGTATCACCGTCCTACCTGCTCGCAGCCCGCTGTAAGGGCAGTGAGAGCGCAGCCGCCGAGAAGATCCTCGACGAGGAGTTCTTGAGCCTCGTTGAACGGTGTCGGGCAGACCTAGACGCCGCCGCTGCTCCCGACCCCACCCGCCCATCCGCCCAAAGTGCCCGTCGGCTCCAGCCGATGCTGTCGGATCTATCCGGCCGCCTTTCGACCCGCTTTGCCGGGATTGCGCCGGTCCGCGCCACCGCACGGAAGGGCATGCGCCCATTGACGTTTCTGGCGGCGCTGATCGGTTTACCGCTCACACTTTGGCTCGCCTGGGGCGCTTATACGCGGTGGGTCGAGACCAGCGTGGTGACGACAGCACGCAACATCATCGACGCAACGGAGAGCATGTCGGGCTACCCGGCGGAGCTTAAAATCGAGCCTGGCGGCCGCACATTGACGATCCTTGGGCTGACGCCGTCGGCTGACGTCCAATCTTCGCTGGTCAAGCGCATCTCAGCCGCCCTTCCCGATGTCGCTGTCATCGATCGTCTGAACGCGCTGCCGACTAAAACCGACGTCAGGCCGTTGCTTGCCGAAATCAAGCAGGACCAGTCGGCTTTCGAAACCCAGGTGCGAACCGCGACCGACCGCCGATTGCGCATCAGGGCCGCGAATATGTTGGCCAGTTCGGCCCGCGTTCTCGAAGCCGAAGCCGCCGTATCCGTTGGCGACAGCGCAGCCCTATTGAACCGGTTCTCCAAGGAAGCAGCCGTGCTCTCGGCCAGCCTCGAGCGCGCCACCTCTGAGTTGGCCGAGGCTGCATCAAGGGTGCAGGCGCTTGAACTTAGCCTTGCAGCGGCCGCCCGCGACGTCCTCGACACCAGCCCCGAAAGAGATGCCCCAGGAGGCGTCCCAGGAGGCGTCCCAGGAGGCGTCCGGGTCGATGTCGGCGCGGATGGGGCGGCTGACAACCGGGGCGATATCCTGCTCAGCGCCGAGCGCGTGGCCGCAGCCGCACAGGCCCTCGCCGACCGCAGTGCCGTCAAGCGTCGTCTGGCAGCCGAAACCAAAGCCCTCAACGCAGAAACCACGGCACTGAAGAACGAAACCGCGGCGCTTAACGCAGAAACCACGGCTCTCAAAACCGAAGCCACAGTGCTGAAGTCTGAAATCGCAGCGTTGTCAGCTCGCGGCCTGACCCCGCGCGAGCAGCTTGTGCAGTTCACGAGGTCCCACGCGGTGTTCTTCAATGAGGGGACCACCTTTAGAAACGCGGCAGCCACAGGTCGCACGCTCGACGAACTTGCAGCTCTGATGTTGCGCGATACGGCCCGCCTGCGCATTGTCGGATACACGGACGATGCCGGCTCGCCAGCAACGAACTCCGCCCTCGGTCAAGGCCGCAGCGAAGCCGTGGCTGCTGAACTCGCCCGCCGTGGCGTTGCGTCCGCCCGGCTGATCGTCCTGCGCCGGACATCGCCAGAAAACAACGTCAGCCCCGTTTCTGGAGCCGGTAGCTCGAACCGCCGCGTCGAGTTCGAAGTTGGATTTATTGGTGAGGGCGACGAGGAATGAGCGGCGGGGCCTATAAGGTCATGCTGCTCGGTGATATCGGTGTTGGGAAGTCGTCGCTCGTCCGTCGGCTTGCGTTCGACCATTTCACCAGCGAATATAAGCCGACCATTGGCGTCGAAATTTATCAGCACCGGTTGCCGAATGTGGGCAGCGCGGGCGTGGTGTTGATCCTCTGGGACACCGACGGGAATTTCGGCGATGCGGTGCTCCGTCATGTTTATGTCAAGCAGGCGTCGGCCGCGATGATCATCGCTGACCGCACCCGGCCAGAGACCGTCTCGACCATGATCCGGCTCGGCGACGGTTTCGCCCAGTTGATGCCCGGTCGCGCCGTACATTTTATCGTCAACAAAAGCGACCTCCCGTCGGCTGACGGCATCGACGACCTCGTCAGTCGCCTTGCACCCCATACGCCGATGACGCAAACCAGCGCCTTGGACGGCACCAACGTCCAACAAGCGTTCCTCGACACCGCACTGGCAATTGAGCGCCGTGGCACATGACTCCTACCGTTTCGAGGCTCTGCCAGCGGCAACCCGCTTTTTCGCCATCCGCGGCGTGTTCGGCTTGGTCTGGATCGACCATGACCTGATCGTCCGCCGGACCTTCGGGCACCTGTCGGAGTTCGTCGGCGTCAACCGCCCATTGACCGAAACCGTCGTCGCCTTTGTCGGCTCCGAAGACCATATCGCGACCTTCAGGAACGATCCCGGTCAGTCGTTCGAACTCCCCGGCGTCACAATCGTCAATTCGGCCGACAGTAAGAACCGGGTCAACCTTTCCCTGTTCTACGACACCGAGCAGAGTTGCTACTTGTTGCTCGTTGCGCGCGCGACGCTGGACGCGACACTCGAGATCGAGATCGTCCGCCACGCACGCGCGCGCCTGATTGCCGAAGCCGACACCAGCCTCAAAGCGCGCGAACTCTTGCGCGCCAACCGCGATCTCGAACAGTTCGCAGCGATCGTCTCGCACGACCTGAAGGCGCCGATGCGCGCACTTCAATTTCTCACCGATGACATGCAAGCTTCCGCCGACGTTGGCGACGCAGACGAGATCCGTGCGCGCCTGTCTCAGATCCGGGCGCAAGCGCAGCGCATGTCGTCGATGCTGTCTGGGTTGCTTGAATATTCGAGCGTCGGCCGCAAAGCGATAGCGGTCGAGGAGGTCGATACCCGCGTCCTGGCCGAGGCGATCGCGTTCTCGATCCCCTTTGGCACCGGCATCCAAACCGCCGTTTCGGGCGACTGGCCCAAGATCAGAACGCTTGGTGCGCCACTCGATCTCGTGCTGCGCAACCTCGTCGACAATGCCGTCAAGCATCACGACCGCGATTTCGGCCGCATCGAATTGCGTTGCGCCGTGTCCGACGCCGACCTCGTGATCACCGTCTCCGACGACGGGCCGGGGATCCCGCCCGAGTACCGCGCCGCCGTGTTTCTTCCCTTTCGGACGCTTGGCCAACCGGGCAGTCCGACATCGGGGATCGGCCTCGGCTTAGCGCTGGTCCAGCGCGCGGTCGAAAGCGCTGGCGGCCGGATCAGTTTGATGCCGAATGACCGTGCCGAACGTGGCACAGCGTTCGAAGTCCGGTGGCCGAAGGTTTTGGACACTAGCGTGCTTTTGGCATGAATGAGGCTGCACTGACGCATGTGGTCGTCTGCGGCGCGCTGATGCTTCCCACGTCACAGATCATGTTCTATTGTCTGACAAGACATTAGTTTCTTTGAAATGAATGTAATCGCGCGGGCAAGTGCCCGGCGAGCACGTGCAACGC
>JAWXCP010000186.1:0-20639 GCA_034408685.1 Hyphomicrobium aestuarii
CGACCGCCTCGGCCGCGTCGCGGCGTCCATCCCGCCGGTGCCCCACAAATCCATCATCGCGATCCGCCCTTGCGCAGCGGATCAGTCGGGGTAATCAGGAAAGGTTATTCAGACTTATCTTAACGCTCATAATCGCTGCTGGAGTGCGAGAAATTTCTTCACTGTTCTCCCGAGCGTTCTCCCGTCCTATCAAGGTCATTTTGATAAGAAAAATGCTCGGACTGTGGCAGTTGCGACAAACGCTGAACACCTCGTGCCAATTCAACCACCCGTACTCCTGTTTCCGGAAGACGTGAGCCGTCACGTCGAACGTTATCGCGCTCGCACCACAACGTGGGCAATCGGCGATGAGCAGCGGATTGGCCACGAAAAACTCCCCCTCGCCATTGGCTTTCGTCGGCTAACATACCAAGGAACGGACGTACCTCAAGCACGGCATTGTCGATGTTCCACGTCACCTCCTGCCCCATCGCGACCACCGCTACGTTCGCAGTCTCACCGTCTGACGGTCGGTATCAAAACTACTTCGCCCGTGCCGCAGGTCCAGCGCGGAGCGAGCGTCTGCCCCTCACCTTCGGCTTCGAGGCTCGCTGCGCTCACTCTCAGCCTCTTCCTCTCCCCGCAGGCGGGGAGAGGGGGCCGCACGTCGAACGCGGCGTTCTATCAGATCGTCGATCCGCGTTGGAGGGAGTGATGCGGCTGGCGGGAGTATGGAATTGGCGGTTCCGTGTGAGCAGCATGCCCTGGACCTACGCCAAAACCCCAGCCTGATCCGTCAACGTGGGGCCGGTGCAACGCCGCGCAAACTTGCCCCCGACCCTCTCCCAATGCAAGTGCAGGCCATGGGGAGCGGGAGGTCGCACGTCGGCTGTCCCGTCCGCTCAGCCTCACGCTCTACTACTCCCTACTCCCTACTCGCTACTCGCTACTCACATCACTCGCTCTCATACCGATCTGGGTCCAACCCCAGCCCGACGAACGTGGCGCGCATATGCTCGGGGATCGGCGCGGTGACGTCGATGGTGTCGGGCGTGCGGCGCTTAGCTGGACCGCCACGCGCCACGGCTGGATGCGGCAGGATCAGGCGCCGCGCATGGAGATAGAGCTTGTCGGCGAAATCCGTATCGGCGAGCGATGACCGGCCGCTGGCTGGCAAATACTTCGGGTCGCCGACGATCGGATGGCCGAGAATGTCCATGTGCGCGCGCAACTGGTGTTGCCGACCGGTCACCGGCTTGAGGCTGACCCAGGCGCATTTCTGCCCGACGCGGTCGATCACCGAATAAACCGTGGTCGCGTGCATCGCCACGTCCTGCTCGCCGGGCCGCGCCTTGCGCACGCGGTCACCGTCGGGGCCGGTGTCCTTGACAAGGGCCACCTCGACCCGGCCCTGCGGCGGGCGCGGAATACCCTCCACCAGCGCCCAATACGTCTTGGCCGCACTGCGCGATTGGAACGTCTTGCCGAGCCGCGCGGCGGTATCGCGCGTCTTGGCGACGAGCAGGACGCCGGTCGTGTCGCGGTCGAGGCGGTGGACGAGGCGCGGGCGGTCGCCGAACCGATCGGCCATCGCGGCCAGCATGCCGTCGACGTGCCGGCGGGTTCCCGTGCCGCCCTGGACGGCGAGGCCGAACGGCTTGTTGAGCACGAGCACGTCGTCATCCTCATAGAGGATCATGCTCTCGATCAGCTTCCGGTCGGCAGCGGTGATGTGCAGGCCGGTGCCCGTTGCCGATCCACCTGCCGATCGCGCAGCCGCCGCCGCCGCGACCGGCTTGGACAGTTGCCGGGCAACGGCTGGCACGCGGATTTCCTGGCCAGCCTCGATCCGCAAGTTGGTCTCCGCGCGTTTGCCGTCGACGCGGACCTGGCCCGTGCGCAGCAATTTCTGCAGATAGCCCTGGTTGACGGTCGGGAAATGCTGGCGGAACCACCGGTCGAGGCGCTGCCCGGCATCCTTCGGCGCGACCGTGAGGGTCTCGACGGGGGCAGATTGCTTTGCTGGCTTCGATTGTGTTTCGCTCATGGGACGACCGTACGCGCAATGGCGATGCCGAGATAGAGGGCGGCGATCGTCAAGATGACTGACCCGCCAATGTAGCCCGCCGCCGCCAGCATGTCACGGCGCTCGACCAGTTGGGCAACGTCGAGCGAGAACGCCGAAAACGTGGTGAACCCGCCGAGAACGCCGGTCATCAATAGGGCCCGCGCCTCGGGCGAACCGCCAAACCGCCGCGAGATGAGATCGGCGATGATGCCCATCAGCAGGCAGCCAGCGACGTTGATCGCCAGCGTCCACCACGGGAAGCCCGGGCCAAGACGACGGATCATTTCGGTCTGGATCAGATAGCGCGCTCCGGCGCCGATGCCGCCGCCGAGGGTGGCGAGGAGGAGAAGCTGCATGGGGTAGATGGGCCTGGACTGAAACTGGCGAGACGGGTTGGCGCGCCTGTGGATTAGGACGCGTCGGTATAGGGCGGCTGCACGAATGCGCAAGTCAACCTCGACGAGCAGCCAACCTCGACGAGAAAGGCATACGCGTCAAACCGGCCGCCAGCTAAGCGGGTGGTCGGCGAGCGCCCGGTCCAGCGTCAGCAAGCGGAGACCCTCCACTTGGGCAACCGCCAGCAGCATGAGGTCGAAGGGATCGCGCGTCGATGGCAGCACCGCGAGGTCGGCGAGAGCATGCTGAGGCGTGATCGGGAGGATCGTCGCCGAAGCCGCGCTGCACAACTCTGGCAGCTTGCTCAAGGCAATTCCCAGGTTGAGTTTCCCCGACCGCGCCTTCAGCGAAATCTCCCAGAGGGAAGCAACGCTTACATGAAGTTTGACATCGCTCTGCCGGATGACCGACAGCATCGCAGACGGAATGCGCGCATCACCCAACTCGGCTAAGGCAAGCAGAATGTGGGTATCGAGAAGGTAGCTCACTTCGGCGAGGCGGGATCAGGTAACGGCCGCAGCAAGAAATCCTCAGGCAGCGGATCATCGAAGTCGTCGGCGATGAAAGTAACGATGCGTTCGATGCCATGCTCGCGCTTGAAGCGTACTATTCTCTCCGGATCGAAACCGCCGGACCGTTGTGGCGCGACAACTTCGGCCACGGGTTCACCGCCGCGTGTCAACACCACGCGTTCGCCCGCCTCGACGCGGCGCGCCAAATCCTCAAGTGCGATGTCACCGCGTTCAACCGGGATCGTTTCCATAACGCCATGATAACACCCTGCGGCGCACGCCTCAACAGCACCCGGCCGCAGTTGGTCATGATCAGCGACTAACGCGACGGCCAGTGTCGGACGTGGCGCCACATGTGCCTGTGGGCGACGTCGAGACAAATCTATAGCGACAACCGAAATAGGCCACTCTCTCACTCGAGCGATTCGCCCCAACCGGAGCCCGCCATGGCCGACCGAAAGCCGCGCGCTGTCCAAACGGCGTCACCGAAAGCCAAATCAGAATCCGCCACCAAGTCCGCGATTGCAGCCGCTACACCGAGCGCAACCCAGCCTACCGCGCGGGCCGGGCCAAAGCGGATCATCGCGCTGGTCTACGATTTCGACGGGACGCTGTCGCCCAAGCCGATGCAGGAATATTCGCTGTTGCCCAAGATCGGCATCGACCCGGACGCATTCTGGGCCGAGAGCAACAAAATCGCGCGCGAGCAGCAGGCCGACCCGCTGATCACTTACATGCACCTGATGTACAAAAAGGCGAAAGCGGCCAACATTCGCATCGACCGAGAGGACCTCGTCGCGCTCGGCCGCGACGTCGAACTGTTCCCTGGCGTCGACGAATGGTTCGACGAAATCGCCCGCTACATCGACATCCGCGCAGAAACGCCCGACGGGTCACCCGGCGTGGAATTACGCCACTATCTCATCTCATCGGGGCTGACCGAGATCGTTGAGGGCACGCGGATCTACCATCGCTTCCACAACGTGTTCGCCTCTGAATACTGGTTCGAAGCCTACGACCTGCCCTATCCCAAGCGGGTCATCACCGACACCGGCAAAACGCAATACCTGTTCCGCATCAACAAGGGCGTCGAAGACCTCGGCCAGACGATCAACCAGCACATGCCAGAGGCTGCGCGGCCGATCCCGTTCGAGAACATGATCTACTTCGGCGATGGCGACACCGACGTGCCATCGATGGCGGTGATGCGAAAAAACGGCGGCCACGCGATTGCGGTGCATGGCGGGACGGACGCCGGCAAGGTCAAATGCGTCGACCTGTTCAAAGCGGGCCGGATCGATTTCTATGCCGAGGCCGACTACCGGCGCGGTTCGGCGCTGTTCCTTCGCACCTGCCTACTGATCGACCGGATCCTTGCCACCATCCGGATCAAGGACGAAATCGCCCGGCTCAACTGACGCGTGAGACCACAACCAAAAATAGAATCCGTATCCGTTTCATTGCGCCGACTTTGGTGCCGCCTTCATGCGCTCAAAGGCGGCCCGCATTTGCGCGCACGGATCCGGGTCGCGCGACGTATTGCGTGGCGTTACGACAGTCCAATCGGCGACCGGCTGGCGATCGGGGCCAGACTGCGCAAGCGAGGCCACATCGCTCTTGCCGTCCTCGGACTCGGTGAACATCACCGCCAGGATCGGCCGATCCTTTGCTCGCTGCGCGAGATACCACGGCACCGCGCGGTCCGTCCTGACGTGGCCGTTGCCAGCAATCAGGATCGCGCCGCCGCCCACACCGGCAGCCGTGACAACGGCGTCGGCGAGATGGGCGTCGCGGAATCGTTGCGCGAAGGCCATTCCGCCAAGTGCCGATTTCGGCATCATGCCGCAATGCGCCTCCTCGATTTCGATGAGCGACGCGTTATCGAGCGCTGTGCCCAGCGGCGTATCGAGGCCCAGCCGCGTCCGTTCAGCGGCCTGGATGCTGTCCGCACCTGAACGGGCAGAATTTTTCATCGCCTCCCGACCCGGATCGCCGGGCAATATGGCCTGTCCCGACGCAACCGCGGCCGACAGAAGCGGGCGATAATCGGCCATTTTCGACCACGGCGAACGGTCCCAGTCGACGGCTGCCAGGAATGCGGCCGGATCGCGGTTGGTCTCACTCGGCACGGCGAAGGGCGCCAAGACCTCGCGTTGATCGGCGGTAAATTGCTCAAACACCACGGGCACTTTTCGCTTGTTGCCCGAGAGCCCGGCGATAATGGCAGCCCGTAAAGTGTGGTGCATGTCATTGTCGTGGATCTCGCCGAGCAGTACAAAACCGTTGGCTGCCAATGTCGCATCGATCGCTGTAAGGAGACCGTCCCACCCCGCCGCCTGACACGCCGACGCTGTCGCCGGAACTGGAACAACCGACGTAGCCGAAGCAGACGCGGCGACACCGCAGAGCGGATGACCACCATCCCGCTGACATTGGCCGCTCATGTCCGCAATCGCAGTCGCAACCACAGCCGGGCATGGCGCAGCGCCAGCGCTATAAGCGTCTGGGCTTGAGGCCAACGACATCGCGCCGCAGGCGATCCAAACGGCAACTACATTCCTCCGCAGCGCGCGCCATCGTGTCGATACCGTCATGTCGGGGCCTCGCGAGGTTATAATCTCGAAACGTTCGACCTTAAGGGACGGACCAGTCCAACTATGCCGACGAGCCTTGCTGCAAAGCCCGTCTTCCACGACGGCACAGCCGCCAGTTAGATGCCAGTGCACTTTGCCGTACGCAACGCAGCCACATTGATTGATGATGTCTCCGGCATGCCTTGCGGGATCGCATGGCGCATCCCACGTCGCGCACATTCGATAACTTGGAGTTCCTGACATGACAGTTCAAAGCAAATTCAGATCAATCGCCGCCGCCCTGATGATCGCCGCACCCGCAGTTACATCACTTGCAGCCCCGACTGCGGCCGCCCCCGCCATCGGGGAAGCCGCTCCACCGTTTACCGCCGTCGACAGCCGCGGCAAACCCGTGGCTTTGGCAGACTTCAAGGGCAAGACCGTCATTCTCGAGTGGACCAACCACGACTGCCCCTACGTCGGTAAGCATTATTCGACCAACAACATGCAGTCCCTGCAAAAAGCGGCGACGGCGTCAGGGCTCGTTTGGCTGACCGTCGTCTCGTCGGCTCGAGGCCAACAGGGCCACGTCGATGGGCCAGCCGCCGACAAGCTGACCGAGACGCGCAAAGCCGCGCCGTCAGCCGTACTGCTCGATCCCGATGGCACGCTTGGCCGCCTATACGACGCCAAGACCACCCCACACATGTTCGTCATCAAGCCAGACGGTAAACTCGCCTACAACGGCGCGATCGACGACAAGCCGACGACCGACAGCGCCGACGTTGCGACCGCCAAAAGCTTCGTCAAAAACGCGATGGATGCGGTTGCAGTTGGCAAACCGGTCGATCCAGCCGTGACGCGGGCTTACGGCTGCTCGGTCAAATACAAGTCCTGAGAATACGAGGGTCTGCATAACGAGTGGCTCGTATGACCTGTGAGCCGACAAGTTGTGAACGAACACGATAGAGCACTCGCGGTGTCGCGCCGGACGGAGTTATGGTCTGCCGAACGGTCCCGTCGCATGTTCGGAGGGGCTATATCAGCCCCGCCAGAGACCGCCATGCCAAGCCTGAAGCGCGCCCCCGATCCGACGAACGCCCTCAACCCGACGAACGCCCGCGAGCGTCTCGACGCCGACGACTTCCGCGAGCACGAGATCTCGATTTGCGGGAAGGCGTTCATCGCACTCGCCTCGGGCGCGCTGTATTGGCCGTCCGAGGACGCGCTGATCGTCGCGGACCTGCACCTGGAGAAGGCATCGGCCTTCGCCCGCCATGGCCAGATGCTGCCACCCTACGATACCCGCGCGACACTGACCCGCCTCGCCGAGGTGCTCGATCAGACCGAGGCCACGACCGTCGTAGCGCTCGGCGACAGCTTCCACGATACCGGTGGACCGCAGCGGATGTCGGCGGACGACCTCGAGATCCTCCGGATGTTGCAGGACGGCCGCGACTGGTTGTGGCTGACTGGAAACCACGACGCCGTGATCGCCGCGGGTGCTGGCGGCACCGTTCGCAATGCAATCACCGTCGAAGGCATCACACTGCGCCATGAGCCAGCCACCGCGCGCGTTACGCATGAGATTGCCGGCCATCTCCACCCGGCGGCGAAACTCTCGCGCCACGGGCATTCGATCCGCCGCCCGTGCTTCGTGGGCAATGGCTTGCGTTTGGTGCTACCGGCATTCGGCGCATTCACCGGCGGCCTCAATATTCTCGACGATGCGTTCGAACCGCTGTTCGGCAATGACGGAATGAGCGTTTGGATGCTCGGGCAGGACGGGCTTTACCCCGTCGCAACCCGCAATCTCCGCCCAGACTGAACCGATCGGCTACCGGATAAACCGGCCGATCCACCTCTGTCACGTCAGCTGATTACCCGGCGAATTCGGGCGCGGCAGTGGGGGCGGGACGGTCTGCAGTGACCGGCTCAGCCGCAGCCACGCCGCTTCGCCATCGCGCGGACTGCCGACCAGGGCTCCGTGCAAATGCCGGGCGGCCAGGAACAACGGCTCGTCCTTGCGCGGCAATTGACCGGCGCCGAATTGCGGCTCCATCGCCTCGACAAGGCCGACCACCGTCTGTTCGAACGGTCCGCCGGGCAGCAGCGTGACGAGATGCCAATTCTGCTCGATGTCCTGAAAGGCCCGTTGCAAAGCGTCAGAATTGATGGTGTCGGCCGCCGCTAGGCGGCGGCGCAACCCGTCGTGCGTCTCGTCGAGGCGCATCTGCGCCTCCTCGTCGAGTTCGGTCAGAGCCCGGTCGAGCAGCGGGTCGCTCTGCCGCCGAATGCGCGCGAACTCGTCGCTGGCAGCGGACGCGGCCTCGAACGTCGCCCCGGTCAACGCCAGGAACAGGCGGGGGTCGGCGACCAAACCATCCAGCAGCGCGAAGGTGAACTCCTCTTGCCGACTGTAGCTGTCGCCAGACCGCGGCGGCTGTTGCATGGCCTTGGGCGTAGAGCCAAACCGCGCAGCGTCATTGCGCGCAGGAAGTATTGCTTGAGGCGAGATGGGCGGCGCAACGGCAGGGCGACCTGCGGCCTGCGGTCCCTGTTGCCCGCCGTCTGGCCCCTTGATTGCGTCAGGCCCCTTGATCCCGAGCGGCCGGGGTGCTGCCTCCACGCGCAGCACCTGGGGTTCGAGAGACCCGCCATCGATCGCGCGGCGGCGGTTCTCGAACTCGGCATAGAATGCTTGGCGCGCCGCCTCTAACGCACCGTGTGGTGATGCATGGCTCCGCGACGACAGCATCAGCAGCGTTTCATAAAGCTCTGGCCGTAAATAGAAACGGCCTTCCTCGGTTTTATCGGGGGCTGCCATATCGACAGTGGCGCCGGCATTCATCACCCGGCGAATGACGCGGGCGTCGTAGGCGTCGGTCAGATGCCCGGTGGCCTGGAGGGCTGCTAGTGACACCGTCGAGGTGAAGCCATCGACCGGCTTCATCGGATGGAGATGATCGATGACGATATTGGCATGTTCCAGCACCAGCGGCCGCAGCGATGCCGCGATCACCTGTTCGAGCCGGGCCTTGTGGGCCAGCGACTTATCGCGCTTCAAATGGCGATCGACGACGCTCGACAAATACTCGCGCAGTTCGCTGCGCACGCGGTAACGTTCGCCACCGTGGCTCTCATCGCGCTCGACCGCGCGGATATCGGAGCCCGCCGTTAGCACCATGCGGATACGGTCTGCGGTCACGCGGTCGAGCCCGTCGAGCGTCACGACGGCGGAAAACCCGTGCGTGTTGGTGATTGGCCGCAACTCTGAAAGCACGAGTTGCGCGCTGTCGAACGGCGTCTGACCCAGCGCCGCATTGATGGTCGCTTCGAGTTGCTGGGCGCTTCGGGCGCGCGGCGTCGGCACATCCGACAGCGGAGAGCGCAGGGCGTTGGCGCCAAACAGTCCCGACATGAACACTAAGCTGTCGATCGCGATGGCGATCGACAAAGCGAGGTAAGCAAGACGGTTGCCGTCCAGAAACGCGTTCCAAGTCACGACGAAGCGGTGAGCCTTGTCGTCGCGATTGAGTTCGATGAAGTTGATGCGCGAGCGGAGTTGGTCGGTCTCCTTCGACGTCAGACCGCTGTCGACGAGGCAACCACGGGCGAACCCGAACAGCGCGTCGGTCGACGTATGTCGTGCGAGCTTGTCGCCACCCTTGCAACTCGTCGCAAAGCGTTCCGTGCCAGCGTTCAACGCAAACACCACGGCGGCTGCTTCGGCGGCCTGTTTGGGATCGCACTCGACGCCATCGACGGCCTTCTTGGTGCCGGGCGAGGCGGTCGCCATGGCGGTGTAAATTTGCGTGCACAACTGCTGGACCTTCGATAATCGGTCCTGCGTCGGCTCCTGCCGGAACTCGGCGCGCGCGCCTTCGAACGCTGGCGTAATGCGGGCGGGATCGACACGGGCGGCGCCATCCGACGGCAACTGCTCCTGCGTCATCCGAATGCGCTGGTCGGCGGTTTCAGCTTCGCCCTTGAGTTTGGCAAGTTCGCCATCAAGGGCTGACTGCTCGCGTTCGATGACGGTGATACGGCTGTCAGCGGCCGTCAGCCGCTTGCGGGCATCCGCCAGCCGTTCCTCGGCAATCTTGACCGTCGCCTGTAGTTTGGCGAGTTCTTCGATCCGCTGGCGGTATTGCGGACCGCGGCCTTCCTTGCCGGTCCCCTCGACGCCGCCAGCTTCGGCCAACGCCTCGACGCGCTTGGCGTCGACATCCCGGATCTTCTGGTCAACGTCAGCCTTGCGGCTATCGAACTCGGCGGCGAGCGCTGGCCTATCGCTTTTGAGCCGGATCAATTCCTGCGCGATCGATTCCTTCTTGATCGACAACCCGGCCTGGGCGCCCTGTGCAGTCGCCGCGCGCTCCTGCTGCTGCTTGATTGCGCGATTGCGGTCCTCAAGCTGCTGGTTGAAATACGCCTCGATCTCGGATGTTGCCGCGCGCGAAGCTTCGGCGAGCTTCGACAGTTGGGCGTCATAGGCCTGGAACCCGGGCGACTGAAACAGGTTCTGGGCTTCCTCCAGCCGCGAGCCGACGATCCGGGTTTCTATATCGGCAATAATGCCCGCGACTTGATTTTGCGCGCGCAATTCGGCGGCCCGCATCCGTTCCGACTGCGGGAAAATCGACGCGAACAGGCTGTCGAAGGAGAAGAAGACCGACGTCGCCATACAGGCCAGAAACATGACCCAAAGGATCATGTTCTTGATGATGATGCGCGTACTTTGGACATACGGCTTGAGCAGATCGCTCGAAGCAAACAGGGCGACGAACGCCAGCCCCAGCAACGCCGTGACGATCCATAACAGTTGGTCACCGAATTTCGTCCAGGCGGCAGCGTCCTGAGGCAGATTGCGCTCACCGGCTCCGCCAAGCAACGCCCCCGTCCCGCCGGGCAGAAACAGAGACAGCGCTGCGATGAACAGCGCGATGCCCACAACCGCGCCGACGACATTGGCCGTCATCGCGTCGAGGCCCATGGCGCCCGTTGCGCGGCGCACCGGCTGTTGGTTCATGCCGACCGCGAAGCTTTCGCCGATCAGCCACGCCGCGATGAGCATCACGCCTTGAATGCCGAACGTGACCATGCCGGAGAGCACCGCTTCCCCGGTGAAATTCCGCATGCCGTCCCAGGTCGTGTAGCCTGAGGCCAGCGACAAAATGATGCCGGTGGTACCCAGCAGTCCAAGTTGCCAGTTGGAAAACAGCGTTTCTTCGATGCCCCGCATCAGTCGGGTCCGCACCCGCCACAGCATGCCGAAGATCGACATCATCAGGATCGTGGCCAGCGTATAACTGACGAACGAACCAGGGTTGGCGGCAATAGCCGACGTCACGTCGCGGGCGGTCGCTTGCGCTTGCTCGGCGACCTGTATCGCCGTTGCCGACGGTGCGGCATCGATCGCAGCGAGAAGGCCATCGGCTGCGGCCTTGACGTCGAACCCCATCGTTT
Organism: Hyphomicrobium aestuarii; assembly: GCA_034408685.1. Taxonomy (GTDB): domain Bacteria; phylum Pseudomonadota; class Alphaproteobacteria; order Rhizobiales; family Hyphomicrobiaceae; genus JANXVY01. The sequence continues at coordinate 10,998 of JAWXCP010000186.1, forward strand.
ACCTCGCTATCAACACCAACGACGTGCGGTCTGCAGCCAATCTGCAGGGCCAGCGCCCAAGCTCGAGAGATACACTTCCCATGTCGCGATCACGGCATGTTGCAGACCCGGTTGGCACAACGCCTAGATAGATGCTTCTTTGCAACATCAACAGGCCTCCTGTCGATTTGCGGGCGCTAATAAGGCAAACCTAGTTCAAGTCCGTGTCGCGCAGCCAATGAGTTCCGCTCGATCCACGATCACGGGTATCGTTGAACCCAACTAGGTTATGTGGGCGGCATATGCCGGCCCCGTGCCGCCTGGAGCAACGTTCAGTTTGCCTGGACGCGCAGCCAGATCGACTGAATACGCCCGACGGTTTCGTCGGCGATAACAGCTAGTTCGGCAAACAAACCCGCCACCCGTTCGACACCGACCAGCCCGATTGCCGCGACGGCCACGAGGCTCGCGATCACCAGCAGCGTCACCGACCATGCGAGACCTGTCGCCGCGCGGGCCTGCCACGATCGCCGCCAGCGTTTTGACAGCCACGGCGGGGGCGCCGCGACAGATCGCGCTGCAACGGTGGACAGCAACGTGGGGGACAGCAACGTGGTGGGGGACAGCGGGACATTGTCGCGGGCGGATAGGTCGTTGCCGTCCACCTCGTTCCATGTGCCCTCGTTCCATGTGCCCTCGTTCCATGCGTCGGCATCAGGCAAGGGCGGCGGAAGCAAGTCCTCCGCATCGCTACCGATTGGCGGCGCCACGACGGCCTCCTCAGGTTCAGCGGCGAGGCTGACATGGGGCTTGGAAGGCTCAGGCACGGGCGCCCGGCGCACGCCACGGGCGAGAACCGGGGACAGCCGTTCGGCGAGTGCGGCCTCATCGGCAGTCATCGGGTCCGACTTTGGCCTGTGATCAGAGGTTGCCCCGTGATCAGAGGTTGGGCCGTGACCAGAGGATGGCCCGTGACCAGAAGCTAGCCCGCCCGGTTTGCCGGTCGGGGCGGTTTGGACCATCGTTTCCGCCGGAGATGATGCCGGATCGGACAGAGTGTTGGACGCGGTACTCAACATGGGGAACGTTCAAATCAATGCGGGCGGCCAGCGTACGCACGCCAGACACTGCCAAATTCCCACCCATTGCTGACGGTAAACTGCGAATATTTCGATCACAAGACAAAGTCGCAGACGAACAGGCAAAATATTTCAATGCAGGCTGGCACCGTTTGCTCAACGTGGTGCACGGTACGGCGGCATCTGACCGGCATTCGACAAACCAGTTCCTCTGGTCGGTCCGATCGATTAAACGCGATCGGAAAGCTGGATGTCCGCAGTCCGGCTACACCCAAGGCTTCCTCACATGCTCGATCTCGTACTCGGTCTGTTGATATTCTTGTCGCTTCACCTACTCCCGACCCAGCCGGCCGTTCGGGCGGGCTTCGTCGAACGGTTCGGCGAAAACGCCTACAAAGGCGTGTTCTCGGTGCTTTCCATCGTCGGCTTCGCGATCATCATATACGGCTACCATAAGTTGCAGATGAACCCGGGCAAGAACCCCGTACTTTGGGACCCGCCGACCTGGACCAAGCACATCTCGTTCCTGCTGATGATCCCGGCCATGATCGCGATCGTCGCGGCGTATGTGCCTTCGCGCATTCGCGATGTGCTGAAACACCCGATGCTGGTTGCCATCAAGATCTGGGCGCTGGCCCACCTGATCGCCAATGGCGACCTCGCCAGCTTGCTGCTGTTCGGTAGCTTCTTGGCCTGGGCCGTCTACGACCGGATTTCGCTCAAATATCGAACCGGCGGGCTTGGCCCGCTTGGCGACCGCAAGGGCACGTTGACCGGCGACATCGTGGCCGTCACCGGCGGAGTGGCCGCCTATGCCTTCATAATGCTGTGGGGCCATCAGCACCTCATCGGCAAAGCGCTGATTGCCATATGATCGACGTCAAAGATGGCCGAAACGGCGATTCCGACCAGCCGCCGCCAACCCCTGGTCGACTGATAGGCCTCGCGCGGCGGTCGAAATCGCGGGCGCCGATGGAGGAACTGACATCCGGTATGATTACGCGGGAAGCCGGCCTCGAAGGCTGCTTTCGCGGTGCGAAGTTCCCGAGACGTCAGATCACGATACTTGCGCTGGAAGATTGGCACGCGGCGCTGGCCGATCTCTCCGGCATCGCGGGTCCACCAGACCTGCCGTGGACGGTTCGGCGGGCTAACGTGCTGGTCGAGGGTGTGCGCTTGCCACGCGCGAAGGGCGCAACCCTCGCCGTCGGGCCGGTCGTTTTAGAGGTCACCGGGGAGACCAACCCGTGCCACCGCATGAACGAAGCCCACCAAGGCCTGTTGTCTGCGCTTCATCCCCAGTGGCGCGGCGGCGTCACCTGTCGCGTCATCGAAGGCGGAAACATCGCAATCGGCGACGCAGTCCGCGTGCTATCTTCTCCGCCAGAACGCAGCCCGCCGCGGCTACCGGGTTAAGTTGGAGGCCCAGCGGGACGAGGGGACCAGCTGGTGCACCTGCCCGCGCGCCCGGCACCAGCCCGCTCACCGCGTAGCGACCGTGAAATCGGTGCCTTCGCCAAAATGCTGGCTTGTGGTTTCATCCGAGATGATCAGTGACGAGCCAGGCTTCATCCGCTCCGCGATGGCAGCCATCGCTTCTTGCGGAAACTGCACGCGGTCGAGCGCAGCCGTTGCCGTTGCCGTTGCCGGTCGCGGCTGTGATTTCGATCCCGTGTCGCGGTCGCGCATCGGCACCGACGCGACAGTCCAATCGAGTTTTGAAAAATCGTCGCTGTAACCCATGGCCGTGTAGACATGCGTTCCCAGCGGCATGTCCGCGTCGGTGATCGTGACTGGTACTTCGAGCACCGGCTCGAAACCCTGGCGCACATACAGGCGCTGATCCTTGCGGCTGACGAACACCGAAACGGGGCGCATGTACCGAGCATCCTCGCGCTTTTTGAGCGCATAAGCCGAACGCGCGTCCTTCAGCGCCTGATTGGCCTCTTGCACGGCCTCGCTGGCACGGGCGTTGGCGTCACTGGCTGTCGCAATCCGGGCTTGATATTCGGGCCTCAGGGTATCCACGTCGCTCAATGTATCCTGAGCCAGTTCCAGTTCGCTCGCGAGGTCGAACAGCTTGGCCTCGATTTTGTCCTCGGCACCCATCAAGGCTTCCAGCGCGCGGTCGCTGAGCGGGCTGTCCATCCGGCGGCCGATCGCCGCGAGTTGCCCCTCGAGCTTGTCGCGGACCCGGCCGATGCGGTCGATCGTTGCGGTGGCATCGCGGGCGCTGTCCTCGACCTTTTCGAGGTCATTTTGAGCCACAATGAGCGCTTTGCGTGCGGCTTTGAACGCCTCGAGCTTGGTGGCATGCTCGGCATCGACCGGCGCGATAGCCTCGAACAGGTCGCGCGTTTCGGCAAAGCGTGCCTTCGCTGCAGCCGTCACCGGCACGTCGCCGCCACGGCCCAGTTTGACGCCGGCGATCGCACCACCCAGGCTGGCGACGCGGTTGCCACCGCTCGGACCCAAATCACCCTTGATCGGGTCCGCGGTCAGATCGAGCGCGACCGTTTCCTCGGCGGGCGGCGGCGGTCCGGGCAACTTGTCGTGAGAAATCGCCCGCGGCGCGACGTCGGCATTCGACACGATCACGCGCGTGTTGACCGAGGTCATGTCGTAGAGCCGCTGCGAGAAAGCGCGCGGCAAGCGGATACAGCCGTGCGACGCGGGGTACCCGGGCAGGTGACCCGCGTGCATTGCCGTCCCCGACCACGTCAACCTCTGCATGTAGGGCATCGGCGCGTTATCGTAGAGATTGCTGTAGTGCTCGACCGCTTTACCGAGAATACTGAACACGCCCGTGGCTGTCGGGTTCTCCGCGTTGCCACTCGAGATCGGCGCTTCCGTCACGCTACCGTTGCGGTTGTATACGGTAAGCCGCTGGCGTTTCAGCGAGACAATGACGACCAGCGGGTCCTTGGATGACACGACCTGCGGCTTTGGCGGGGCAAGTTCCGTGCGACGGCGCGCTTCGGCTGGCGATGCAAGCAGCAGCGACCCGATTGAAGCGGCGCAAAGCGCGGCGCGCAACATCGCGCACGGACTGATCGGAGCAATCGGAAATGTCGACATGGCACCCCACCTGACGAGAATTGGCCGAACCTGCAGCCAACAGTTGCGGAAACCACCGAAGATGTCCGCCTAACCCCTTCATTAACTACGCTCTTTCCGCTAACTCATGGTTACCAGACCCTTTGCACCTTGCGCAATTGTTACCTGTCGAGCCGAATGCAATTGTTACAATTTGTGTAAACGCAGCGGCGCAAACGCCACGCAATCCGCCGAGGCCCAGGAGAGCCCCATGTCCGTGCAGATGCCAACAAAACGCCTGATGGCGCCCGACATTACGGCTCGTAAAGGCTTGGCGCCGATCGTGTCGCTGACCGCGTATCATGCGCACACCGCCGCGATTGCCGATCGCTACTGCGACTTCCTGCTGGTCGGCGACAGCCTTGGCATGGTCATGCACGGCTATGAGACGACCGTGCCCGTGCCGCTCGAGTTGATGATCATGCACGGCCGCGCGGTCGTGCGAGGCTCGAAGCGAGCCCTCGTCGTCATCGACATGCCGTTTGGCACCTACGAGGAGAGCCCGTCGGTCGCCTTCCGAAATGCCGCCCGCGTCATGAAGGAAACCGACTGCGGGGCCGTCAAACTCGAGGGCGGCCGCCGTATGGCCGAAACGATCGACTTCCTGGTTCAGCGCGGCATCCCGGTGATGGCCCACATCGGCCTGACGCCGCAGTCGGTCAACGTCATCGGCGGCTTCAAGGCGCAGGGCCGCACGGCCGACAGCTGGGCCCCGATCGAAGAGGACGCGCGCCTCGTCTCGCAAGCCGGTGCGTTTTCCGTCGTGTTGGAAGCGATGGCCGAGCCGCTCGCCGCCCGTATCACCGCCGCGGTGCCGATCCCGACCATCGGCATTGGGGCATCGCCTTCCTGCGATGGCCAGATTCTCGTCATGGAGGACATGCTGGGCCTGTCCGAGCGCGTGCCGAAATTTGTCCGCAAGTTCGGCCGAGTTGCAGAGGCCATCGAAGACGCGATCGCGAGCTACGCCGAGGATGTTCGCAACCGCGCTTTCCCGGCGCCCGAACACACCTATACGCTAACCCCGCCTGGGCCCGTTGAACCCGCAGCACCCGCAGTTCCGCCAGCCCGGGACACGAAAAAGCCGAAAAACCTGCGCACGTGATTGCGGGTCGCTCAGGGTGGCGGCGCACGCAGACGTGGGCTATTGACGGGGATTGCGCGCCGACACGGCGGGCTTGAGGCGACAGCGAGACAACCGAACCGATGGTCGACAGAAACGATTCCCTGATGCGCGAACTCGACACCGAGATGCGCAACGAATCCTACCAAAAGATCTGGGACAAGTACAAATTCCTGATCATCGCAGCGATCCTTGCGATCCCCTTGGGCACGCTGGGCTGGCAAGTCTATGACGGTCAGCGCCGGGCCGGTGCCGAAGCCGCCGGTGCAAAGTTCGAGGCAGCCCGTCGCCTTTTGGTCGAGAAAAAAGAAGCTGAAGCCGACACGGCGTTCGCCAACCTCGCAGCCTCTGGACCATCCGGCTACGCCACGCTCGCCCGCCTTCACGCTGCGGCTTCCCTCGTCAAGGCCGACAAAAAAACCGAGGCGGTTGCCGCCTACGACGCGTTGTTCAGTGACGCGACGGTGCCAGCCATCATTGGCGATCTAGCCGCGCTGCAAGCCGCCGGGCTTCGCTTAGAGGCAGCAGACTGGACCGAAATGCAGAATCGGCTCACCCCACTGATGGACGAGAAGGTGGCGTATCGCGCCATGGCAAGAGAAATGCTTGGTCTCGCCGCTTTGAAAGCTGGCAAAATCGACGATGCCCGCGCGGCGTTCTTGCTGATCCTCGGCGATGTGAAAGCGTCCCAGCAGCTCAGGGAGCGTGTGCAGTCTCATATGGCCGGAATAGCTGCCTCCGACCTAGCAAAGCAACCGCCCGGAGCCACCCCTGCTGGATCAGATCCAGCACAAGGCAACCCGGTGCAAAGCACGACACCGGCAACGCCGACCGGAGACGCGACCAAGAAGTAAGCGGCAGCCGTTGATCGACTTAACGCTTCGAGGGTTCCATGACGGGTCGTCTGCTCAATGGGTTCACTGCAGCCATGCTGGCTGCTGCCGCCGCAGCCACCCTGCCTGGGTGCGCCGGCGACGGTCCGGAGCTGCCAAAACTCGGCGACCTCAACCCGTTCAAGGAAAAGATCGCCCCGCTGCCGGGTCGCCGCATCGCACTGGTCGACCGCGACGCGAAGCTGCCGGGCGAATTGGCCGAAGCTGGCACCCCTGTCGCGCTGCCACCCATTCGCGCCAACGAAGCATGGTCGCAGCCAGGCGGCGAACCGAGCAATGCGCCAGGCCACCTGGCGCTGTCGTCGGCGGCACCTAAGCAAGTCTGGTCCGGCGATGTCGGCGACGGGTCGAGCAGCAAAGGCCGGCTCACCGCAAGCCCGGTGGTCGCCGACGGCCGCGTCTACACACTCGATGCCGACGGCAAGGTAACGGCGTTTTCAGCCAGCGGCGGCGGCGTCGTCTGGCGCACCCAGTTGGTCCCCGATACCGGCGCGAAAGGCAACGGCTACGGCGGCGGTTTGGCCTACGACGGCGGCCGCCTGTATGGCGCCAGCGGGTATGGCATCATCGCCGCGATCGACCCCGCGTCTGGTAAAAAGCTGTGGGAAAAGGTCATCGGCGCTCCGGTCCGCGCTTCACCAACAGCGTCCGGTGACCGCGTTTACGTCGTCACCAGTCACGGCCGGTTCCACGCCTTCAACGGCGCCGACGGGGCCGAACTGTGGGCCGTGCGCGGCCTGCCGCAGTCGTCTGCGCTGGTCAACAATGCCAGCCCCGCCGTCTCTGGCGACATGGTCGTCGTCCCATACCCATCTGGCGATATCGTCGCCCTGAAAGCTGCCGACGGCAACACCGTTTGGACCGAGACATTGACCCGCTCGCGCGCCAGCTCGCAGTCGGCTCTGACTGATGCGGGCCGCCCGGCCGTCGACCAAGGCGTCGTATTCGGTGTCGGCCACGCGGGCCGCATGGTCGCGACACAACTCAAGGACGGTGAGCGCTTATGGTCGTTGCCGATCGCGGGCTTCCAGACGCCGTGGGTCGCAGGCGAAACCGTATTCGTCGTCGATATTACAGGTCAGCTGCTCGCCTTGTCGCGTCGGGACGGCAAGGTCCAGTGGACAACGCAGCTGCCTGCCGCAAAGGTCTGGGCCGGGCCGACGCTTGCTGGCGGTATGCTGTGGTTGACGTCGAGTTCGGGGAAGCTTGTTGGCGTCGACGCGGTTACCGGCAAGCTCACGACGCAGTCCGATATTGGCAACCCGATATTCATCGCCCCCGTGGTCGCCCAGGGCCGCATGTACGTCCTGACCGACAACGCCCGCCTGATCGCAATGAACTAACCGGATCAGGTCGACTTGGCTTCGGCGATCGTGAGATCGAAGGCGATCGCGTACATCAGTCCTCAGGATCGGTAAGAACATCCGTGATCGGGTAGGTCGTTTCCTCGCCGGTGGGAATAACCCGTATTTTGACTTCGTCGCGCGACTGCATGGCCAAGACTTCATACGGCACACCGCGCGGTCCGAAGCGACGCACCAGTCCCACCAGATCAACTGGCGCAGCTCTCACGTCTGTGGTCGTCAGATTGCGCGGCGGCTGTGCAATTGTCGTTGGGGGCACGACATCTCCAGTGCAGACCAGTGGCTTGTTTTGGCGATGATCTCAACATGGCCGAACAATACTGTAAACTTCTGACAAGCGACACCCCAAACACCAGCTATTCCCAGGACCATGGAATTGCTGCATAAGCGCGGGTCCTCGATCCCTGAGCTTTGACATGCCCGCCGACCCCACTGCATCGCCTGACCATCGCAAGCCAGCCGAACACAAACCGGCCGATCGCCAACCATCGGTCGCCATCGTCGGTCGACCGAATGTCGGCAAGTCCACGCTCTACAACCGCTTGACGAACACCCGCGACGCCCTCGTCTCGGACCTGCCCGGCCTGACCCGCGACCGCCGCGACGGCGACGCCGACGTAATGTCCCACACGGTCACGATCATCGACACCGCTGGCCTCGAGGTCGCCCCGCGCGGCTCGATCTCCGAGCGCATGCGCCGACAGACCGAAGTTGCCATCGAAGCGGCCGATCTTGTGCTGTTCGTGATCGACGCGCGCGCTGGCATTATCGCCGACGACGAGACGTTCGCAACCATCGCCCGCCGCTCGGGCAAACCGGTGATCCTCGTCGCCAACAAATGTGAGGGCCGCAAAGGCGACGCTGGCTTTCTCGACGCCTACGGTATGGGCTTTGGCGAACCGGTTGCGATCTCCGCCGAGCACGGCGAAGGCTTCGACGACCTGGAATGGGCGATGCTTCGCGCGCTCGGGCTGTCTCCGCCAAAGCCAACCGCCAAGCGGCGCCGGCGCGGATACGTCGAGGACGACGGTGAAACCGTGTCACCGCCCGCCGATCTCGATGTCGATGCGGCGGCAGCCGAAGACGCGATCGCGCCCAACCGGCCGATCCGCATGGCGATCGTTGGCCGCCCCAACGCTGGCAAATCGACGCTCGTCAATGCGCTGCTCGGCGAAGACCGCATGATCACCGGCCCCGAGCCGGGGTTGACGCGCGATAGCATCGCGTCTGAGTTCGCGTGGCAGGACCGCAGCTTCACGATTTACGATACCGCCGGATTGCGCCGCAAAGCCAAGATCACCGAAACCGCCGAAAAGTTATCGGCGAGCGATTCGATCCGAGCCTTGCGCTACGCCGAAATCGTCGTCCTATTGATCGACCCGGAGCGCCCGTTCGAGCACCAAGATATGACGATCGCTTCGATGGCGGTCGAGGAGGGCCGCGCGCTCGTGATCGCCATCAACAAATGGGACCTCGTCGAGGACAAGCAGGCCAAGCTGGCTCAGCTGCGCGAGGAACTCGACGGCAGCCTGTCGCAGGCCCAGGGTATCGCCATGGTCACCATCTCGGCGCTCGCCGAGAAGAACCTCGACAAGATGATGGCCGCCGTCGTCAAGACCTACGACACCTGGAACCGCCGCTTGCCGACCAGCGCACTCAACCGTTGGCTTGCCGAGGCGACCCAGCGCCATGCCCCGCCAGCCGCCAGCGGGCGTCGCATCAAGCTGCGCTACATCACCCAGACGACAGCGCGGCCGCCGACGTTCGTGGCGTTCTGCTCCAAGCCCGAGGACGTACCGAAGTCCTACGTTCGTTATCTGGTCAACGGACTGCGCGAGGCATTCGATATGCCAGGCGTCCCGATCCGCTTTCAGTTGCGCAAGAGCGACAACCCTTATGCGAAAAGCTGATAAGGCGTTCCGCCGGTGGTTTGCGGTTCACCTCCGCAGGTGCATGCTCTAATTTGTGAAACGTTGGCTGGGGCAGCATCGTATGGTTACGGGCGGGCGACGAATGCCTACCTAACCGCAACGATCGGCGACGCCCAGCCACACGACGCCCAGCCACACGACGCCCAGCCACACGCCGCCAGCCACACGACGCCAGCC
>JAWXCP010000187.1:0-4992 GCA_034408685.1 Hyphomicrobium aestuarii
CGTCCGGGTCAGCGCGTTTTGGAACGCCAGCGCATTCATCACGGTCGCCAACATCCCCATGTAATCGGCGGTCGCGCGATCCATCCCCTTGGCTGCGCCGGTCAGACCCCGGAAAATGTTGCCGCCGCCGACCACGATCGCGATCTCGGCTCCGGCTTGGCGAGCGGTAGCGACATCGCGCGCAAGGCGATCGACGATGTCGTTGTCGATCCCATAGCCGCCTCCGCCCATCAGCGCTTCGCCGGACAACTTCAACATGAGGCGTCGATATTTCAGCGGTGACACATCGGCCATGGGCGGGCGAGCTCCGGACAGGTCTGGGCGTCGGGGCTAGCGCGTCGGCTGGGTTCTGACTAGGGCCGATATCGGCGCATGTGTGCTACCGCGTGCCGGAAACAGAGCGAAACTGTGCGGCAACGTCCTTACTGCTGCGCCCAATATTCGCCAGCCTTGGTTTCGACGCGGCGCAGTCCGGCGGTTGCCGTTCCATCGGACGGATTGCCGAGCAACACCGCGCGCGCATGCCGGATCATCGGACCTTCTTGGCCTGAGAGGGCTTGGCCTGAGAGGGCTTGGCCTGGAACGGCTTGGCCTGGAACGGCTTGGCCTGGAACGGCTTGGCCTGGAACGGCTTGGCCTGAGAGGGCTTGGCCTGAGAGGGCTTGGCCTAAATCCGGGCCCGTGCCGCTTGCCTCGCTACGCCGTGCTGCGGCGAGTTCCGTTCCACGGTCGATGTCTACCCACCCCTGCCCCGCTTTGGGCGTGACGTCGACCGTCACGACAGATGGCAAAACCATCGGCCCGCGTTCGGCCACATCGCCCGCCCTCGGCGTGGCTCCGGCGTGGCGCCGCGTCACGTTGAGCGCAGGGTCGCTTGCCGAAGCATACAGGGTGATCCCCGCGACGGTGTCGCGGACCTCGATAGCGTCTTCGACCAGCCGGGCGCGGTCCATGTCGGGCGCGATCAACAGCACCTCGCCGAGCTTGGTCGCCGCCCCTACGCGGCCAGCGTCCTTGAGCCTTCGGATCGCGCCCATGGCGGTCCTCGCACCAAGTCCAGCTGCAGCGATGTGGATGGCCTTGGCGCTGGTCGACCCTGCGAGAAGTGCGAGCGTACCGGCAAGGTGGGGCGCTGCTGCCTCGGCGCTCACCGCATCGCCACGATAGGCGCGCGCATCGCCTGCCGACGGCCAGCTGTAAATGATGACCGCACCATCAAAGCCGATGTCGGCCGCAAACCGGGCACCCTGGCGGACGGCGTCGTCGAATGCCGTGTCGTAACCGTGGACGAACACCAGCGCGGCCTCAGGGAACCGTGACGACACCATCAACTGGCGCGTGGCGACCGTGGCAAAATCCTGCTCGGCGAGCACGGCGATCGGCCCCTGCAGCGGACCTGTCGCGGCCGGTCGACCGAGCGTAACGCGGCCGACCTGCAGACCACCGCCGCCCAACACACCATACCCGCCAGGGACGGCGATCCGGTCCGTCGCATACAACACCGTCGTCACCTTCGGCAGGCGCTGTCCCACTGGACCGACTGCCGTTGCAGGCGGTTCCGCCTCGACTTTCGAAAGCCGAGCATCCTTTGGCGGTTCGGTTGCGGCCTTAAGGTCCTTATCTGCGTCGGGTGTCGGCTCGGGCAAAACCTTGAGCGGGGCTGGCGGCGGCTTAGCTGCCAAATAGGCAAGCGCGTCGGCCGCACCAGCGGCCGGGGTCTGTGGCGACGGGTCGGCCACTATGGCGGCTGGTTCCGCCGCTCTATGAATAGGCTGGCCTTGATCAGTGGTCTCAGTGCGCTCAGCGGGCGCCGCTCGTGCCGGCTGCACGGGGTCAGCGCCCTGTACGGGCTCGACAGGCGGCGACTGCGCGGGCTCGACAGCTGCGATATCCGACATGCCCGGTCGTTCGCCTATGGCGTCCAACTCGACCATCGTGATCGCGGCAAAAATCGCGAGCGGGGCGAGCAGCGGGATCGCAGCCAGCGTCCGCGCGATCACGCGGGCTCGGAGCGGCAGTTGCGCCACCGCCGGCCACAGCATCGCCAGCAGCACCAGCGATGCCACCGCCAAGGTCGTCGCCTGGACGGTCAGATCGTCCGACAGGGTCGGTAGATCGACCGCGAGTTTGGCAAGCGCCTCTTGCCACGCGTCGACGATCCATGGCGCCACCCACGGCGCGCCCCCCGTTGCGCTCCACGGTGCACTCCACGGCGCGCTTACCGTTGCGCCCGACAGTGCGCCCACCGTTGCGCCCGACAGTGCATCTGGCTGTGACGACACCGTCATGCATGCTCCTGCGTCCGGTGTTTCGTGTTGCCGATACGAGCGACAGACCTTCGGACAACCCAGATTACCCTTGCGGTTGTCTCTAGCCTTGCCCGATCAACCGACTCGACTTTGGCGGCAATCTGCCCGCAACATTTGCGTGAACAATGGCAGCCCGCGCAACAGGGACGCTCGCCGATCGTTGATAAACCGGGATATAGCCCGCCGATGACGAATTCTTCCTCCGCCAGCGCCGCCTCCATCAGCCCATCGAGCGCCACGCTCCCACCGGCTGCCGACTTTGTCACTGGCGTCGTGTCGGGCGATCGCGCTTGGCTCGGCCGCGCCATAACGCTCGTCGAAAGCACCCGCCCGGACCATCAGCCGCTCGCCGCCGCCGTGCTCGAAGCCGCCCTACCCCATGCCACCGCGCGCACACCGGCGATCCGGCTCGGGATCACCGGCGTGCCAGGCGTCGGCAAATCGACGACGATTGACCAACTCGGCATGAACCTCGTGGACGGCGGCCACCGCGTCGCCGTGCTCGCCGTTGATCCGACCTCGCGCCGCACCGGCGGGTCGATCTTGGGCGACAAGACCCGCATGAACCGCCTGTCGCAATCGCCATCCGCGTTTATCCGCCCCTCGCCGACCTCCGGCACGCTCGGCGGGGTCACCCGCAAAACGCGCGAAACCATGGTCCTGGTCGAGGCCGCCGGCTTCGACGTCGTGATCGTCGAGACGGTCGGCGTTGGCCAATCCGAAACCGCCGTCGCCGACATGGTCGACTTCTTCCTCGTCCTGCTGCTGGCTGGCGGCGGCGACGATCTGCAGGGCATCAAGAAGGGCATCATCGAACTCGCCGACATGATCGCCATCAACAAAGCCGACGGCGACAACAAGCTCCGCGCCGAACGGGCGGCGGGCGAGTACCGCACCGCGCTGCACATCTTCACGCCGCCTGATGCGCCGTGGCAACCGCCGGTCGTCACCATGTCGGGGCTGACCAACGACGGTCTCGAAAAGGTCTGGGACGCGGTCGCGACCCATCGCCAGACCATGTTGGCGTCGGGCGCGTTCGAGGCCCGCCGCCAGCGCCAGGCCGTCGCCTGGATGCGCGACATGCTGAACGACCGGATGATGGGCGCGCTGACCGCGAGACCCGACGTTGCCGCCGAACTCACCCGCCTCGAAGCGGAAGTCCGCGACGGCCGAACCCTCGCCACCGTCGCCGTCGACCGCGTGATGGGGCTGATCGGGTTGTAGCTGCCATTTCTGTTTTGTGCCACGCGCGTTATACCCAGCGCAGCTTATGCCCGCCGCCACGCGTCCAGACCGTCGAGGTGCGCCAAAAGCTCCCGAACTTTCGAGCGGTCCTAAAAATTCTTGTCCCCGCCCTCCCGGCCGACCGTATGATGCCCAAATGCCGCCTGCTCCCGTTCGAGCCCTGCCCGTGGACTTACCTGCCGTGACCGCCGCCTTCGTCATCCTGCTCACCGCCTTCGGCCCGTTTCCCGGCATCCCGGTCAACGCAACCGCCGTGCTCGTGCCGCGCCTCGCCCAGCGCCTGCGCCGCCTCGCCGCCGCCCGCTCCCCCTTGCTGTCGACCGCCGCAATCTCGGTGCACACCACGACCCTTCCGACGGAGTGGCAGCGCGGACCCGACCGGGCCGAGTCGGTAATCCGCCGCCTGCACCCCGACTTGGTGCTGCATTTCGGCGTGTCGGCGCTGGCGAGCGGCTTCGTGATCGAGCGCGTCGGCCGCAACGTCTGCCAGCCCCATCCCGACGCCGCTGGTAACCTTCCGCCGAGTACCACCCTCGGCCCTGCCTCCACGCGCGATGCCGCGCTGCCGGTCGACGCCATCTGCGAACGCCTGTCGGCTACTGGCCTGCCCGTATCGTCCTCGACCGACGCAGGCGGCTATCTGTGCAACGCGGTCCTCTACCGCACGCTCTCTCTGCCAATTGGCGTCCGCCCGCCGATGGCCGGTTTCGTCCACATCCCCGCCGGGCTTGCTGGCCACGGTCCCGACGGCCGCGAGGCATCTCCCGATTGCCCGATCGGGCAACCCCAATTTTTTACTGGCGCGTTCCACATCACGGCCGCCTGCCTCGACACCCTTGCCGCGACCCGCGCCCACGCCTGACCTCGCCGAAGCCTGACCACGCTGTCGCCATCATCCGCACCGGCAGTCCGCCCTCGACGCGCACAGCCCGATGTAGAAGAGTCGAAACCGAAATCCCCACACTCCGTCATGGCCCGGCTTGGCCGGGCCACCCAGACAAGCTGACAGCAGGATAGGAGGTGGTTCTGTCCCGGTTCCGCCCCGGCTATTGCTTCGATGGCGCCTTACCTGGGTGGCCCGCCCGGAGGCGGGCCATGACGGACTTGCGGAGACAGCGGAGATCGCGCTCGCCCCGCGCTGGCGCGGATCTTGCTCCCGCGCTGGCGCGGATCTTGCTCCCGCAGCGGCATGACCAACCGTATCAGCCACAACACAGCACCGGTTTCGCGTCGCACCGCGTTAACCGCGATCGTCCAGACCACAGCATCCGGCATCGTGGCATCCGCGTTTGCTTCGACCGCTGTTGCCGCCGCCCCCCGGAACTCCCGTGTTGCCGCCGCCCCCGGCCCCGGCATGACCGCAGCCCTTCAGGCCCAGATCGACGCCGCAGCCCCGCTCGGCCGTCCCGTCGTCCTGCCACCGGGCACCACCGTCACC
>JAWXCP010000004.1:0-32188 GCA_034408685.1 Hyphomicrobium aestuarii
CAGCATCCTCCCGTGCGGCCTGCCGTGCAAGTGCGCACGCAAGTTCGGTCATGATTACGGTTGGACACCGCTTTTCAGTTGGCTTTCCATTTCGTTCGGCAGGGGCGGTTTGCACATGTCACCCAAAGGCGAAGGATCCGTTCGCAAAGGTGACGCGAGATGAAAGATTTCTACAATGGGGAAACGCGGGAAAAGCCGGGAAGTCGAGGAGCCCGTCCACATAGCGACCTGGGAGGGGTCGTTTTAATTGTTAGTCGGCTCAGGCCGCCTTTCGAGCTTCGTGACGAATTAGCCAAACAGCTGGCGGCGCCGGAGCCATCGAATGAATTTCATGGGCGGACCAGTCGATCAACGGCGACGGGCAGCTTGAAAATCTCGGCCATCATGGCGCTCTCATGCCCGACCCAGGGATGGCCGCCCTTGTTTGACCGGGCTGATGCCTGACAGATTGAACCGGGTTGATGCCTGACACTATTCGCTGTTCGTTCCGGTGTCACTCCGGTTCCACCGCGCAGTGGAGCCGCAGTCGCGGCGGAGCGAAGCGGTGGAACCGGAGTTGTGGATCGAGCACACCCAGATCGCGGGTGGCAAAGCGCACGAGGTGACGGTCGTCCTCAATTTCGGTAATGCCGACGGTCTCGCCCGTGCGGAAATGACCCTTGAAGTCAGTCGCCCACTCGCTGTTGGGCGTCAAATCGGGTGGCGCGATCCAGCCTTGCGCGATTGGGCGAACCGTTTCGACGAGCCCCGCACGCTTCACAATATCGCCCATCGTCGAGCAGGCGGGCCAAGCCACATGCGGCTGCTCGCGGGCGAGCCAGGCCCTGATCATCTTTGGGCCGAAATGGGGGAAACGTTCGCGCGTCGCAATGATCGCCGCAACCTGCTCAGGCGGCGTCGCGTGCGGGCAAACAGCCGCCGCGTGCGAGCGGGCCCTCGAACCAGCGCTGATCGCCCCCGGCATGCCACCGCTTCCAAACGTAGATCGTCTCAAGGCTCACACCGTACCGGCGGGAGAGGTCGGCTACCGTGAAAACCCCCGTGTCGTAGTCCTTCAATACCGAGTTACGCTCTGCCAAAACACACGTCTCCTGAAAGGGCATCGCTCGAATCTCCTCGTGATTCGAGCAACATGACCTGACAGGCATCAACCCGGTTTAATCTGTCAGGCATCAGCCCGGTCGAACACCTCGTGATACGCTGCGATCTCGCCTTGCGACGCCAGGAAGGAACTTCTTTTGCGTCGGCACGTTTAATTAAGGGAAGCTGTTTTGACTTCCGATCGGTGCTTGACCGTCCTGGCCGAGAGCGCCACTTTCTGGAGTATGCCTAATATGCTGGATCATAAACAAGTCATCGACTCGGCCAAGCAGCAGCTGGATAAGCTGTCATCCGAAATTGACGCGTTCAATGTCAGAGTCGAAGCTGGCCGCGAGAAAGCCAAAGGTGACCTTCAACAGAGGTTGGTAGCCTTGCAACAGCAGCGAGACGAAGCGCGCGCGAAACTCGATCAATTCGCCAATGATCGCAAGGCCGACGTGGAAGTCATCAAGGCCGACGTCGATAAGCATTGGAAGGCGCTCAGTGCAGCCGTGCAGACCTACCGTGGGTCACTGAATAGCTGATGCTGGCTGTCGCGACCCGAAGCAAATTGCTCACGATCGCCCGGCACTTGCTGTGCCGGGCATTGACGACGAGCACGACGTCACTCGGCCTTCGGCCAAGGCGCCCACGGAAACGGCTTGTCGTCCGTCGCGCACGACAGGAACCGTGCTGTCCCGGCCAACCAGCGAGCAAGCGAATTTCCAAACTCCGCTAAAAGTTGGTTCGGCGCGTGCTTAGCGATCAACCAGATGAACTGCGCAACAGCCACGAGGTACAGGAGGCTTTGACCCAGGCCGAAGGCGATCACGAACAGGAGCATGATCAGGCCGCGCTTCCAGATGTCTTTTTTGTCTTGGGCCACATTGAGCGTGTCCGGCCTTTCGTCGATCGGGTCAATCATAGGCCACTTCCATTTCGTTTATTCGGTTACTCCCGCTTTCCGGGCGATGCTTGAATTCGCTAGAGCAGTATCCGATCAGACGGAAACGCCTAAACGATCGACTGATCGGATGGAACTGCTCTAACATTATGCTTCAAGAGCATCTCTATCCGACCGGTGAATCGCGAATGCGATTCCGTCCGGTCAGATGTTGCTCTAGTTGTTCCGCGCGCTTCGAAGCGCCAAGAAAATTGCGGTGCGGGCATCTTCGGGTTGCGCCGAGACAGCGTCGAGCAGATCCCGCAGAATGCGCCGCACGCCGTGGAGCTGGTCGACGAGGGTGAGCGCGACCGCGACCCCTTCCTCATTGAGCCCGAGGTCCTGCGTCAGGTCTGAAATCAGCTGTGCCCGTGCCAGATCGATCTCGGAGAATGCGCGGTCATTCTCCCGTGCTGTCGGCTGCAGCCAGCCAGCATCAATCCACGATGCCAATTCGTCGTGGTCTATCCGCGCACGCAACACGAAATCATTAGGCGCAATCATATCAAACCTCGAATTCTTTTCTTAGATCGTAGGGTTGTGCGGGCTGCCAGGACGCCATGAAGGTTTCAAGCGCCGTATCGGGTTCATCGGGCAGCATTACTTTTACAGCAACGTACTGGTCGCCCTTGACCTGACCCGCGCGCGCGGCACCACGACCCTTCAAGCGCAGCACCCGGCCCGTATTCGCCCCTTTTGGAATGGTCATGGTTACAGGCCCCGTGCATGTCGGCACGGCGACTTTGGCACCGAGCACGGCCTCGATCAGCGAGATCGGCAGATCGACGTGGATGTCATCGCCAGTACGGGTGAAGAATGCGTGAGCCTGTACCTCGATCTCGATCAAGGCATCTCCGGCTTCGCCGGCTCTCGCTGGTTTGTTGCCACGGCCGCGCAACCGCAGGATCTGGGAGGTCTGGGTTCCAGGTGGGATAGTTACTTCGACATTGGACCCATCGGCCAGCGAGATCGATCGCTTGCCGCCATTGACAGCCTCGACAAAGCCAATCGCCAAAAGGTAGCGGACATCCTGTCCGCGCGTCGATCCACCGGCACCGCTGCCGCGACCAAACAGGCCCGACAGGAAATCGTTGGCGGTGTCGGTGTCGGAAAAGTCGGCAAAGCCGGCGTCGCTCGCATACGGATCGGGGCCGGCATTGCCTTGCGCGTAGTTGCGATAGTAGCGCTCGCGCGGCCGCTCGGCGCCCGATCCGTCAATTTCGCCACGATCGAACCGCGCTCGCTTGTCCGTGTCGCGCACCAGGTCGTAGGCGGCAGTCACTTCCTTGAACTGGCTTTCAGCTTGTTTGTTTCCAGGATTAAGATCTGGGTGCAGCTGTTTGGCAAGTCGCCGGTAGGCTTTTTGAAGTTCGGCACTGGATGCGGACTTCTTGACGCCCAGGAGTTCATATGGATCGGTCACCACGAAGCTCTCCCGTTGATTGGTGGACCGTCGATTGCGGGGGGCGGGCCGGAGTTCTGAAACGCTTGAAGAAAAGCTGGCGCTAGGATTTTTTCCGCGTAGACATCCGAGTGGGTCTGCAATCTTCTTTATCGTGGAGCGCGCGCAAGTCCTTGAGCAGCGTCAACGTTTAGATGCGCCAAAGGTTCCATGATAGGTGGGATTATGCTGACTGGCCGCTGGAGATTTTGACAATCAGCATGCCAAAATTTTTGCCGTTCAAAAATCCAATGAAAGCTTGCGGCGCGTTCTCCAGTCCCTCGACAACGTCCTCGCGATACTTGACCTTGCGTTCGGCGACCTAGCCACTCATTTCGTTTAAAAAGACGTCAAATTGTTCGGCATAGGCCGCGCCAACCTTCAAGCCCGGCTTCTTGACACCGCGTGTCAATAATATCCAAATCATGTGTGTCGAACGATCAGGCCCCGGTTCAACTTTCGTGGCGTTGTACTTCGAGATCAAGCCGCAAACAGGAATGCGGGCGTTGTTTCGACAGTTTCACCGGAAATTGCCTCAGCACAACATCAGGGTGACCCAGGGCACGGGGACGGATCAGGACTTTTCGCCCCGGCAGCCAGCCGCCCGTATCGACCCCCAGCCATTTAACGCGCCAACTATCGTCGGCAACCAGGAAGTCGCTCACGGTTCCAAGCAAGCAATCGGTGGCGTGGATCCGGTCTTGTTTGATCGCAGACGCATCCCAAAGCATCGCGATGCCTTCCGATTTTTGGCTGGGCGCAGGATCGCACAACAGCGCTACGCCTCATAACCCACAGTGAAGCGCTTGGTTCCCTCGACCGGTCTTTTAAACTCAAGCTGGAACCCATGGCACACAACAGCGTTATGGGTGATCGGATTAATCGAAACGGAGTTCGATCATGACAGATGCCAAACGAACGGAGCTTGTCGTTCGCGACACCATTCTTAAACTGCTGACCGACGTGGAGACGGCCAAGGTCTGCACAGCAGAGGCTACAGTGCGCCTCCATGATGGCGCGGAGTACCTTGATCTCGAACAACTCGGTCATGGCGTTCAACGTGCTACTGCTGCGACGCAAGTTCCGATGGGACACGTCATCCCGCGTAGTGCGGTCAGTAAGGAAACGTGGACAAAAATCGTCGCTCACTTGGCCCATTGAAGCACTTGGCACACTGAAGCACTTGGCACACTGAAGCACTTGGCACACTGAAGCACTTGGCACACTGAAAATGGGCGAAAAAACTGATCACCGGGACGCACAGCATGGACCGTCAAGCCTTAACGGACCTTGCCACAGCGCTCCCTGCCCGCCTGTGGCAAAAGCCCCCGTCCCCTCCTGTAGGCTCCGCTGCGAGCATAGCGTTGGTCGAGATCGCTGTGCTGTCGCCGGCCGAAGCCTTGCAACGCCTCAGCAGCGGGGATAGCGGTCTGACTGCGAACGACGCAGCATCGCGTTTGAAGACTATTGGACTGAACGAAGTTGCCCACGAAGCGCGGCAGACGATCCTCTTTGAGATTTTCACGCGCGCGAACAATCCGCTGAATATTCTGCTCCTAACGTTGGCGGCTTCCTCGTACTTCCTCGGCGACCACCGGGCTGCTTTCGTCATCGCTGTGATGGTAGCTCTCAGCATCTCGTTGGGGTTCATCCAGGAACATCGTTCGAGCGTGGCCGCATCAGCCCTCCGTCGCATGGTCCAGAATAAGGCAACGGTGCTTCGGCATGGTGGACCTGGACCACAGGGCGACGACGTGCCCATCGGTCAAGTCGTGGCGGGCGACATCGTACTGCTTTCGGTCGGCGACATGGTCCCAGCCGTCGTGAGGTTGATTTCGGTCAAAGACCTGTTCGTCAACCAGTCGCGGGTTCGTCCCGCTCCCAACCACCTACTGGCTGCCGCTCGTCTTGATCCTGTTTGCTTATGCGGCACTCACCCACGTCATGAAGTCGTGGTTCAGCCGCAAATTCGGCCTCGTTTAATGAGGGTCGCCGTATGAAAACCGCCAGCACCAAGATCACATCATTGCCGGTCCCTCACAGTACGCTACCTGCTGCCGGGGCCTCCACGCCACAAGCTAAAGCACCGCCACCACCAACGTCGCTCCACGTTCGCGCCGGTGCGTTGTTGACCGTGATGTGGGCATGGAAGTGGGCACTTGTGGTGGCCATTGCGGGGCTTGGTGCGGCCGCTTATTTCGGCCCCACACTCGTACTTGGCCCGAGTGTTGCGGGCGACACGGCCGCGCGCGGTCTGTTCATTCAAACCGTCGTCGCCAGTGGGCATGTTGAGGCGCCCTTCCGTGTCAACATCGGCAGCCAGATCACGGGCGTGGTCGCCGACATCCCCGTTGCCGAAGGCCAGACGGTCACAGCCGGTGACACACTCATCGTTCTCGACGATCGGGAGGCACGCGCTGCGGTCGTGCAACTGGAAGGGGCCGTCGCCCAGGCCGAAGCCCGGATGCGGCAGATGCAGGAACTGACTGAGCCGTCCGCCGAGGAGACGCGCAAGCAGGCGCAAGCGACCCTGCTCAATGCACAACAGACTTTTGATCGCGCACGGGCTCTGGTCGGCCGGGGCTATGGAACCAAGGTGTCGCTCGATGATGCCATCAAAGCGCTCGATATTGCGAAGGGACAGCTGCGCAATGCCGAACTACAGGTGCACACAAGCAGCCCGGGAGGCAGCGACTATGTGATGGCCGAAACCCAACTGAGCCAAGCGCGCGCCAACCTCGTCTCTTCGCAGTCGCGCCTCAGCTACACGGTGATCAAGGCGCCACGAGACGGCTTGCTGATCTCGCGCAATGTCGAGCGCGGCAACGTTGTCCAGCCGACAACCGTGCTGATGACACTGTCGCCATCGGGTGAAATCCAGCTCACCGTTCAGATCGACGAAAAGAACCTCGGGTTGATCGCGGTGGGGCAACCAGCGCTCGCTTCAGCAGACGCGTATGCCAAGCAAACGTTTCCCGCCGAGGTCGTCTACATCAACCCGGGTATCGACCTGCAGCGGGCGTCCGTCGAGGTCAAATTGCGCGTGCCTAATCCACCTCATTACCTGCGCCAGGACATGACGGTCTCCGTCGATATCGAAGTGGCGCGCCGGGAAAATGCCGTTACGCTGCCCGCGGGCAGTCTCCGCGATGTCGGCACGCCAAGGCCATGGCTGCTGAAGGTCGACGCCGGACGGGCCAAGCGAGTGCCCGTTGCCGTCGGCATCGTTAGTGGGGGCAAGGCTGAAATCATTTCCGGACTTCAGGCCGACGATATCACCGTCCCTGCAAACAACAAGGCGATCAAGAACGGCCAGCGGGTCAGGATTGCAGCTCCCGCTCGTGTTGCCGCGCCATGACCAACTGGGTCCCATTTGAATGGACAGCCGCTATCCGGTTTCTCAAGGAGGGCCGGATGCAGACGTTGTTCATCATCACCGGCGTATCGATCGGCGTTGCCGTTATCGTCTTCATGTCGGCCTTGCTGTCGGGCTTGCAGGCCAACTTCATCAAGCGCGTGCTGACCTCGTCGCCCCATATCCAATTGATCCCGGCCGACGAGATTGCTCGCCCGCTGCGGGGCGGCGCTGGCATCATTGAAGCAGCAATCGTGCAACGGCCAGCCCAACGGCTGCGCTCCATCGATCAATGGCAAAAAGTGCGCGCGCAACTGCAAACGTGGCCCGACATCACGAACGTTTCGCCGTCAGTTTCGGCTGCAGCCCTCGCGGTTCGCGGGGCCGCCAGCCGGTCGATTTCGCTCACCGGCATTGATCCGGAGGTCTACTTTAATATTGTTCCGCTGCCCGACTACATCGTGGCGGGGCAGCCGCGATTGACGAGTGACGACATCATCATCGGCCTGGATCTGGGAATTGATCTTGGCGTGACGGTAGGCGACAAGCTCACGTTGACGTCCGCGACCGGTGCCTCACGTGTGATGACGATCAGCGGATTATTCGATCTTGGCAACAAGGGTGCCAACAAGCGCGTCGCATACGTTGCTTTGCGGACTGCGCAGACGTTGTCGAACCTTGCTGGCGGGGTCACCTCCATCGATCTTACCGTGCGTGACGTCTACGCGGCGGAGACGATTGCCCAGGCTGTGGAAACTGCTACCGGCGTTCAGGCCGACAGCTGGATCAAGACCAACGCTCAGTTCTTCACGGCTGTGAATGCTCAACAAACCTCGAATACCATGATCAGACTATTCGTCGGGCTCTCGGTGGCGTTCGGCATTGCGAGCGTGCTCGTCGTTTCGGTCATTCAGCGGTCCAGGGACATCGGAATTCTGCGCGCAATGGGCACGTCACAAGGCCAGATTCTGCGGATATTCCTCCTGCAAGGCGCACTGCTTGGCTTTGCCGGCTCGCTGATCGGCTCGGCGCTCGGAGGCGGGACGCTTGTCTATTGGCACAACGCGCTGCGCCAGGCCGATGGCAGCGAGATCTTCCCGTTGATTCTCGAGCCGCAGCTCTTCATCTCGGCGATGGTTCTTGCAGCCTTGACCGGAGTGGCTGCCGCCGCTGTCCCCGCGATGCGGGCAGCTCAACTCGATCCCGTGGTGGCAATCCGTGGCTGATGCAGTCCCCGTCGTCAAACTCGAAGGCGTGCGAAAAGCATATGGTACCGGTACGCCCGTCGAGGTCGAGGTGCTGCACGGGATCGACCTCGAATTGCAGCGCGGCGAGTTCGTCGCGCTCACGGGTCCGTCAGGTTCGGGTAAGAGTACGTTGCTCAACATCATCGGGCTGCTCGACCGGCCGACCGCAGGTCGCCTCTTAATCTCCGGCCGTGAGACAGGCCGATTGAACGATACCGAGTTGACGCAACTGCGCGGACACAGCATCGGGTTTATTTTCCAAACGCACTGTTTGATCTCTGCTTTTACCGCGCTTGAGAACGTGATGATGCCCCAACTGGTGGCCAGTGAATTCCCAAATGATGCGATCCGCGCCCGGGCGGAAGAGCTGCTCGATCAGGTCGGCTTGACAAGATGGAAGGACAATCTTTCCAGCAACATGTCGGGCGGTCAGCAACAGCGCGTCGCCATCGCCCGCTCACTCGCCATGAACCCGGTGTTGATCCTTGCCGACGAACCGACTGGCAATCTCGACACAAAGTCAGCAGATGGGGCACTCGACTTGATGCGCCAGGTAAACCGTGACCACGGCACGACGTTCCTGATCGTTACGCACAGTATGGACATTGCTCACCGCTGCGACCGGATCATCGACGTGGTCGACGGTCAGATCGTCAACTAGCAGCGGCCGCCATGGGGGACGATGGAGGTGCTATGTTTTCGGGTGATAGGATTTCGCAACGAACGCCACTGGCAACATCCGGTCCGCATACGTGTCTTTGGTGACAAAGTGATGCCAAACTGCGGTTAAGGCATGAGCCCCGCCCAACATCAGCAGGAGCACTCCGAGCAGGTGATGGGCGACCGTGATTTGGTTCAAGGCGGCGGCGGAGAGTGTGAGCGGGTACGACAGACGCACAAAGCCCAAATCGATCGAATCGGGTTTGCGCCCATCGCCACCTGCGCGACATAAACATTGCCATAGGAAATCGCCTGCAATGTGAGATCCTTGCGGGCAACCCGCTTACCAGCCGCAGCGAATTTAGCAACCGCACCCAGCGGCGTCGCCTTGGGGCCTAACCGCCGTTATTGGAGTAGAGCTCGGTGTCCAGCACGAGCACGTTGACGTCACGGCCGCTGGCAAGCACATGTTCGAGTCCGCCCGAGTCGATATCGTAGGCCCAGCCGTCACCGCCGACGATCCAAATGCTGCGGCGAACCAGATGGTCGACCACCGACATCAGATCGAGCGCTGCGTCATCGGTCATCAGCGCGAGCTTCTGCTTCAGTGCATCCACCCTGGCCCGCTGGGCGCGAATTTCGGATTCAGGCTCCTGTGGCGCACTGAGGATGGATTCGGCGAGGTCCGGCCCGACGCGCGAAGCGAGTGCGCGCAGCATCGTCGTGATCAGCCACGTTGTAATAACCGGCGTCAGCGAGAACTTCATGCTGCTGCCTTGGCAGCAGTGCTATTGTGCAGATCGATGCTGGTAGGCGTAAAGGTGCCGAGAATGGATTTGGCACGGTTCATCTCTTCGACAGATCCGCGCGCCATGACCAGAAAGCCATCGGCCTCGATAGCTGTCTCGTAGGCGACGATGCTATTCTTGGCGATGCCGATACTAAAGAGGGCCGCGCCCAGTGCGCTCAGGCCACCGACAAGGATCGCGCCTTCGAGCGCTGAAATGACGACGGCGGCGAGATACCCGACAACCACGACAGGTCCAATAACGGGACCGGCAATGAACACGCCGCCGAGCATCCACCCCCACAAGGCGCCCCAGAATGCGCCATTCGTACCCCAGAACTTGACCCGGTCGCCCGCGTTATAGAATCCCATCACCTTTTCGTCGGTGTGATAGCCCTTCCCTGGACCAGCCCACCATCATCGCGCTAGTGGCGATCAGCGGGATAATCGCCAAGAGACTCGCAAAGGCACCAGTGGAGCCGCCGAGCGGCAGGGCAATTCAGAGCGGCGAGTTTGGCGGTGAGGACGTAATGTTCATAATGGTTCTCCGGTGTTCTTGAATTAAGCTGCGGCCAAGGCTTCAGCTTTGGTGATGGCGCGCTGAAATGCGGGCCGGGTTTCGAGGTTGGCAATGTAACGTTCGACGTTGGGCGCGTGGCTGGTTGTCACCTCGGCAAAACCGCGTCGCCACAACCAGCCAAAGTGTGCGATATCGGCAATGGTCAGTTCGTCGCCAGCAATGAACCGGTTGCGCGCAAGGATGTCGTCCATGACCGTCAGCACACGCAGCGCCTCGTTGCCGAAGCGGTTGATCGCCAGCGGGTTTGGTTCGGGCGCGAATTTGCGGAAGAAGCCGACATTGCCGAAAGCCGGACCAAGCCCGGAGGCGTGGAAGAACAGCTGCTCGAACACCCGCGCACGCGGTGCGCCTTTTGCTGGGAGTAGCTTGCCAGTCTTCTCGGCCAGATAGATTAGGATCGCGGCGCTTTCGCTGAGCACAAGCGGACCGCCAGCAGCGTCGTGGTCGACCAACACCGGAACCTTTGTATTCGGGTTTAGCGCAACGAATTCGTCGGTCTTCTGGGCACCCTGGCGAATGTTGACGCTGTGCAGTGCATAGTCGAGCCCAAGTTCTTCAAGTGCAATGATGGGCTTGATGCTGTTGGGAGTGGAAAAGGCGTAAAGTTCGAGCATCTCAGGTTCCTTTTGGTTTGATCTGGCGAAGTGGGCGGATGTTGAGGCCAGCAGCCGGTGAATAAGATCAACCAGGATCGCGATGCCCATGGCCGGGACGCTGTTCGACCGGTTGAATGCTCTGATCCCGACGGCGAATTCGGCGAACGAAAGCGCTTTGGCAGAGCAGACGATCCGGCTCATGACACTACCCTCCGTCAAGCCGCGCGGCGACGCGCGAGCGTCGCGAGCACCGCGACGATGTCGGCGGGTTCGAGGCGATTGCGGTAGTCAGTGTCAACGAATGCGAAGGCGATCACGCCATCGCTGTTGATGACAAAAGTGGCGGGGATGGGCAGTGCCCAACTGTTGTCACCGTTCATCTCGGGCAGACCATGGCCAAACCGCCTGTAAATCAGGCGCAGCTCTTCAGCGAGATCGAACGAGATGCCATAGGCCTTGGCGGCGCGGGACCCAGCATCGCTCAGCACCGGGAAGGCAAGTTCATTCTTCTCGGAGGTGGAAAGGCTTTGATCGGGTGTCTGCGGTGAGACTGCAATGAGGCTTGCGCCCAGCGCCGCAAAGTCCTGCGACCGCGCCTGCAAGGCGCGCAGCTGGAGGTTGCAATAGGGACACCAGCCACCGCGATAGAAGCTGAGCACTACTGGCCCGGCTTTCAATAGCTCGCCGAGATCGACCGGCTGGCCGTCAACGCCCGGAAGCCTGATGTCCGGCGCAAAGTCGCCAGCCTTGGCTGCCCCGGCGATGATCGCCGAAGCTGCAAGGTTGGCATCGGCACGGCCCATCGCTTCGCGGATTTCAGGAGGCACTTTGCCCATGAATTCGGCGCGAAAGGCTTCGAGTTGAGCTTTGAGAGACATTGTCGGTTCCTATCGGAAAGGGGGATCAGGCGGTGAAGTAGGGGTAGTCGGTGTACCCATCCGCGCCGCCGCTATAGATGCGGTCGGCATTGAGCGGATTGAGCGGAAGATTGTCGGCTAGGCGGCGCGGCAGATCGGGGTTCGAAATGAACGGCCGGCCGAAGGAGGCGGCATCGATCAGTCCGGCCTTGATTGCCGCTCGGGCCCGGTCCCCGGTATAGGAGCCATTGCCAATGTAAGGTCCGCCGAACGCACGGCGCAGGATAACCGGATCGATCAGCCGGTCGGCGGGGTCGCCGCGCGGGTTGCTGGGCTCGACCACATGGAGATAGGCGAGACCGCGCTTGCCAAGTTCTCCCGCGACATAACCGAACAACGCTGCAGGATCGCTTTCGCTCATACCGTGGATGGTGAGCGAAGGCGAAAGACGGATGCCGACCCGGTCCGCGCCCCAGACTTTGGTAACGGCGTCGGTTACTTCGAGCGTCAGTCGGGCACGGTTATCGATCCCGCCGCCATAGCGGTCGGTCCGTTTGTTGGTGCCATCGCGCAGGAACTGGTCGAGCAGATAGGCGTTGGCGCTGTGAACTTCGACGCCGTCAAACCCGGCGGACTTCGCGTTTTCAGCCGCCGCCGCATAATCGGCGATGATGCCAGGAATTTCATCGGTTTCAAGCGCGCGGGGCGTCACGAAATCCTGTGGGCCGTCATAGGTAAAAGCGTGGCCTTCAAACCCTATGGCTGAAGGTGCCACCGGCAGCTTGCCTCCCGGCTGCAGCGAGGGATGCGACACCCGGCCGACATGCCAGAGTTGTAGCACCATGAGGCCACCCGCGTCATGCACGGCCCTGGTCACCAGCCGCCAGCCTTCGACCTGCGCATGTGAATATATGCCAGGTGCGCCAGCATAGCCTTTTCCCTGCGGTGAGATATGCGTCGCCTCGGAAACGATCAGGCCGGCACTGGCGCGCTGCTTGTAGTACTCGGCTTGCAACGCGTGAACGGCGTCATCGCTGTTGGCACGGGTGCGGGTCAGCGGAGCCATCACAATGCGGTTGGCGGCTTCGATCGCGCCATAGCGGACCGGCTGAAACAAAGGGTCGGACAAGAGGTTCATGCGGTTTGCTCCTGAACTTGTTTGCTTTGCCAAGCGCGCCAGCCGCGTAGGTTGAGCGCGAGGAAGACGAGGTTGGAGAGAAGAATTGGCATGCTGGCGGCGAGCACCGCGAAGACCAGCCAGCTGATATTGGCGATTACGCCAAAGCCGAAGCCGATCCGCCGACCATTGCCGAGATTGTAGATCATCGCCACGGCCATCAGCGAAGCGAGCCAGTCGATGCCGTAGAACTGTAGAAGCATGTGGTCCGTCATGTTCTGGGCCTTTCGTCAGGCTGGTGTCGCCGTGAATGGGGAGGGTCTGGCCGAGGGGAGAAGCCAGACCCCGGGAGAAACGATCAGGTGGCTGCCGCCAGATCGAGCTTGGGCGCGGCTGGAAAGTCCACCGGCACCTTCGTTGTGGCGTGCAGATAATTGGTGATGATCTTGTCCCCGATGGTGACGATCGCATCGACCAGATTTTCCTTGGTCCAGCCAGCGGCGAAGAAGGCCGCGATGGCAGCGGGATTGATATGGCCGCGGTTGCTCGCCACCGAGTGGGTGAAGCGGGCCAGCGCATCGAGCTTGGCGTCGAAGGTCGCAGTGCCGCGGCGGATCTCGATGATCTGAGCGTCGCTGAAGCCATTCATCTTGCCGATCGCGGTGTGGGCGGCGAGGCAGTATTCGCATTCGTTGACCTGGCTGACGACAAGGTTGACAATTTCGCGGGCCTTGGCACCGAGCGAGCTCTTGGCCGACTGCAGCGCAAGATAGGTCCCGAGCGCGTTTTCGGAGTTGGCGAGCGTCGCATAGAGGTTGGGGACGAAGCCAAGTTGGCCGGCAAGTGCACCGAACAGGGCCTGGTTCGCGGGGCTGACATCAGCTTTGGTGGGGACAGTGAAAGAGGTCATCTGAGGGGTTCCTTTGCAATTGGGCGAAAGGGCCGTCCCCCTTCGGTGAAGCAGTAAATGAACCATTCCCTTGGAGATTGTCAGGTGCTATGAAGCGATAGTTATCATTCCTCAGAGGAATGCATTGTGGATCGTTTACATGCGATGGAGGTGTTCGTCCGGGTCGTCGAAGGCGGCTCGCTGACCGCAGCCGCCAAAGCCTTGAATGTCGGTCAGCCCGCTGTTTCCAAGGTGGTCGCGGCGCTGGAGGATCAACTCGGGGTCGTGCTGCTCCTGCGAACCGCGCGGCGAATGACGCCGACCGATGCCGGTCGCCACTTCTACGAAAGGGCACGGCTGATTCTCGATGAAGCCGACGAAGCCTGGGGCGCAGCGCGCGGCGAAGGCGCTGCCTTATCGGGCCGGCTCCGCGTTTACGCGCCTGTCACCTTTGCCCGGCTCAACATGGTTCCACACATCGGGGAATTCATGGCCGAACATCGCAACCTCAGGGTCGATCTTGTGCTCGATGACCGCAGTGTCGACTTGATTGAGGAGAACATCGATGTTGCTCTACGGATGGGCACGCTGGCTGACTCGGCTTTGACAGCCCGAAAGATCGGCAGCGCGGACCGAATGGCAGTTGCTAGTCCCGCCTACCGGGAACGCTGCGGCACACCACTGGTGCCTGCCGATCTCGCAGGCCATGAAGCGGTGATTTATGCTCAGGAGGGACAGGCGGACGAATGGCGTTTCCGCCGGGGCACGTCAGAAGTCTCCGTCCGCCTCAATAGCCGCTTGACCGTAACCGCGGCCGAAGGGCTGCGCGAAGCGGTGCTGGCCGGCTGCGGTATCGGTATCGTTTCACGCTGGATGATGGGCCGCGAAATTGCCGCTGGTACAATCCTGCCGCTGCTCCCTAATTGGCAACTCCCGTCAATAGATCTGTGGGCGGTCTTTCCCGCTGGCCGGATGGCAAGCACTCGGGCGCGGACCTTTACGGATTGGTTTGCTAATAAAATTCGATAACATGTGTTTTGGAGGACCTACCCCGACACTCAGGTGCTTCATATCGATGCCTTCACTGGCGAGCTTTTTGACTGCTGCTTCAGCGCCTTGGTGATGATGGATTTTTGCTCGATCATGTGTTTTCCTTTAAGGGCATGGCGGCTGACGACAGGGGCAGCGCGCGGAAGGGCACGCAGGGCTACGTACCTCAGCAGCACAGGAACGCGTGCATACTGGCTTGCACAACTACCAACGCGGTCAATTGGTTCCACCGCCAGCCTTTGTGGCGCGTTGTTCGGCATCGTAGCGTTTGCGCAGTTCGGCCATGTCCGGGGGTGGCGTCGGCAGCGCCAGCTCCATGTTTTCGAACGTTTCGGTCATGATCTCGCTGATCACCAGATCGCGATACCACTTGCGGTTTGACGGGACGATGTACCAAGGCGCGGTCGCGGTGCTGGTATTGGTGATGGCGTCCTCATAGGCGGCCAAATTGTCATCCCACTTGGCGCGCTGTTCGAAATCGTCGAGCCCGATCTTCCAGACCTTCAATGGATCGTCCAAGCGCGCTTTGAAGCGGGCCAACTGCTCGTCCTTTGAAATGTGCAAAAAGAGTTTGACGACTGTCGTTCCGGCGCTCGCCAACATCCGCTCGAAATCGTTGATCTCGTCGAAGCGCCTTTTGCAGGTCGCCTTATCGATGATTTTGTCCACCCGCTCGACGACGACGGCTTCATAGTGAGACCGGTTGAACAAGGCGACGATGCCCGCTTCCGGCACCGCTAGATGATGCCGCCAGAGAAAATCATGGGCTCGTTCGAGCGGCGTGGGTTGCTTGAATGAAGTCACTCGGCAGCCCATCTGATTGATGGCACTGAAGACGTGATTGATCACGCCGTCCTTGCCGGCGCTATCCATGCCCTGCAAGCATACCAGCACAGCTCGTTTGTGCTCCGCATAGAGCATCGTTTGAAGTTCCTGCATACGGCTGCGGCATTCATCGATCCGCTTGGCAACCGCATCCTTACCGTCAAACTCGCCATTGTCGTCCGGATCAATTTTAGACAGATCGAGTTTTTTGCCCGAACTGACGCCAAAGCGCGTGCGATAGTCCGACTTAGCGTTCGTCATAGCTGCATCACCTTTAGTCGCGCCGCATTGGCAATTACGCTGACGCAGGACAGCGCCATGGCCGCAGTAGCAATGATCGGGGACAACAGGATACCGAAAAACGGATACAGGGCACCGGCCGCGATCGGCACCCTGACGGCGTTGTAAATGAACGCGAAGAACAGGTTTTGACGAGTATTTGCCATCGGGGCTTGCGAAAGCAGCCTCGCGCGCACGATGCCGGTGAGGTCGCCTTTGACCAAAGTAACGTCGGCACTTTCCATCGCCACATCGGTGGCGGTTCCCATTTCGATACCGACGTCGGCGGCAGCGAGCGCGGGCGCGTCGTTTACGCCGTCACCGCCACCGATGTGGGTATGCGGATGGCCGGTGTTGAAATGATCGGCGGCGACCCAATCGAGCTTGGTGTGCAGGTCGGCCTCCATGCGGGCCATCAGATCGCGCACGAACGGCTTGAGGTCGGGCATCCGGCTGGCGTCTGAGGTGCGCGCGTGGATGACGACGCTGCAAAGTTGAAGTGGCAGACCGCTGCATCCGCTTCCACAGGAGACATCGGGAGGCAGCGGAATTCGCTGGCCCGATGCGCAGTCACGCCCGCGCTCTGTTGGCAATGTCCGCTTCAGATCCCGGAGTGCGCGAACAGGGTTCTTCGGCTTAGGGCCAAGAGCTGTCGGAAACGGCAGCGATTTTTCTAGCCAGCGACGACAGCTTCGACCAGCTCCGGACATTGACGGCTGTGGCACTTGGAAAATAAAATCGAGTACCCCAAAAAGTGCTGTTGCCAATTTTTTCAAGCGCCGTGGCTCACCACAACGACCTATGTTGCTGGGCACATTTTTTACAAACCCACTTCCACCCATTGAAGTCCCGATGGCATGCACCCAGTTCTTGTTGCACGGGCCGGGCTCCTCTGGCGACCATCGGGGTCGTGATGTCGGACCGCATCGAGAACGCTCGATGCCAGGGGCCGCGTGCCTTTAGCCCCAGGGATCGAGACGTACTCCTTAACCAGAGGCGGCTCGTGGAGTTCCTGTACGTTGAATTGCTGAGCAAGCCGGCTTGGATGTGGCTCGGGTTCCTTAGCATCGTCGGCGTCCTTTTAGCGCTTGACCTTGGTATCCTACATCGCACGCAGCGTGAGATCGGCGTTAGTGAAAGCTTATTTCTTTCAGCCGCTTACATGGCCCTCGGCGTTGGCTTCGGCGGGCTGGTCTGGTGGCAACTCGGCAATACAGCTGGCATCGAGTATCTGACCGGGTTCGTGGTCGAAAAGAGCCTCGCGCTCGACAACGTGTTCGTCATTGCGTTGATCTTCGGCTACTTTGCCATTCCTAAACATTACCAGCATCGGGTGCTGTTTTGGGGCATCCTCGGCGTCATCGTGCTGCGCGCGATCATGATCGGCATCGGAGCGACCCTGGTCTCCGAGTATTCTTGGGTTCTCTATGTCTTCGCCGTCTTCTTGATCCTGACAGGGGTCAAAATGCTGTGGCTCGGCGATAAAAAAACCGACCTCTCGGAAAACGCACTCCTCAAGTTTCTCCGCCGACGCTTCCGCGTCACTGACGAGCTTCACGGCGAACGCTTTGTCGTGAAATTGGTGGATCCGAAAACCGGTCGATTGGCAAACTTTATGACGCCGCTAGCGCTTGCTCTCATTCTGATCGAAGTTGCCGATCTCATCTTCGCGGTCGACTCAGTGCCGGCAATCTTTGCGATCACGACCGATCCCTATATCGTCTTTACATCCAACATCTTCGCACTCCTCGGATTGCGCGCGCTCTACT
The DNA here is from genome assembly GCA_034408685.1 of Hyphomicrobium aestuarii. Taxonomy (GTDB): domain Bacteria; phylum Pseudomonadota; class Alphaproteobacteria; order Rhizobiales; family Hyphomicrobiaceae; genus JANXVY01. Next base: position 17,476 of record JAWXCP010000004.1, read on the forward strand.
TTGCGCTCGACGCTATCCTAGATCGCTTCGCCTATCTCAAACAAGCGCTGGCCGTACTTCTGATTTTTATCGGTTCAAAGATTTTCATCGCCGATCTACTCGGCCTCGAAAAGTTCCCGGCGGCTTGGTCTCTGGGCGTGACCTTCGTGATCCTCGCCACTGGCATCGTCTATTCGCTTTGGCGGACGCGCGCACCACTCAACGACAACCTGAAAGGAGGCTCGTAATGCCTTTGCTCCTCTGTCCCAACGACGATGGCCCGATGCAAACCGTGCAACGATCGGGCGTCGAGTTCGTCATTTGCCCGACCTACCGCGATGCCTGGCTCGATCGTGGCAAACTCGAAAAAATGCTGGCAACGGCACGCCAGGACATGGCGGGGGGACCGCCGACCGACCCCCACCGCCGCAGTAGTCCGATTTCCTCCAGCGGTCTCAGTTACGTCCGCAGGCGCGGAGCGATTGGGAAGATCGCGACGACGATTACCACCGCAAGAAAAAGCGCTCGAGCGTCTTGGATTTCTTCGATTGAGCCAACGGCTGCGGCGGCCACATTGCAATCAAACAGCTAAGGAACTTCCATGCCCTATCGCAGCTCACTCGGTCGCATCTCGAAGCAAACGTGGGACGACTTCAACCACGAGATCAAGCAAGCACAACACGAGCATCTGTTGGAGGGTATTGTCGCGGGGTGTGCGCTCGTCGCCTACGCGGACGGGTGGGTTACGGATGAGGAGCATGACCGCATGGTCAATCTGATACGCGGCTTTGAGCCCATCGCCGTGTTCGGTCTCGACGATGTCATGGCAACATTCGAAACAATGACGTCGTGGTTTGCCTCTGACCAGACCAGCGGCGAAGCCGCAGCGCTCGAAGCCGTGGCGCGAGTGAAGGGCAGTGCAAAGTACTCTGCTTTGCTCATCAAAACGTGCTGTGCGATCGCCGCAGCGGATGGCGGTTTCGACGCGGAGGAGCGCCACGCCATCACGAGAATTTGTCAGCGTCTTGGGTTGGATCCAGCGACGTTTGACATGTCGGATGCGCCGTGAAGGCGCATCCACCTGGAAAATCCGGCAAATACCGCGACTGTCCGAACAACGCCGAAACACCAGCCTGTCAATACGTTGCACGCAAAGGAGGTCACAATGGGAATCATACTTTGGCCGTTAGCACTGCTGATTTTTCTATTCTGGTCGCTCGCGGCCTGGATCATCTTTGGGTTATCGGAATGGACAGCAAGCTTTGTTGCAGCCGCGCTCGGAGACATTCTCACAGCTGAGCTTGGGCCGTGGGCCGCTTGGTTGATGAACAGCCTCGGCGCGATCATTAAGTTTGGCGTCGTAGCGGTGTGGGCTATTGTCAGTCTTGGTATTTTAGGTGCCCCGTTGTGGCTTCGCCGGCAACGACATGCGGGCAAAATTCCTGATGCCTACACCACGGGTTACCCGATCCGCAGCAGGCCGCGCGACACTCGGATGTCTGACGAGCGCTTTGCCGACGACGGTTTTGACGAAGAGCCGCGCCGCCGGGGGAATGACAATAGATCGTGGCGTGATCGTGAGGCGTGGCAGCAGCGCGCACAGGAGAGCTACGGGGAGATTGCCTTCTTACGCGATGCACTTGGAGCAAAGATGGGTGAGTACCGTCGCAAAAAGCGGAAAAAACGTGAAGATGATGACGATGACGATTGAGTTAGCTCGCTCTTCGGGCCTCCGACACGGTGGCGCTATGTACAATCGGGTTGGTACATCTTTCGCGGTTCTGCTGTTTATGGGCCTTTGTTCCTTGCAGTCCGCACATGCGGCGCGGCTCTGCAAAGACGGATATGTCACCTATACTGGAAGCGCGCCGGGTGTTTCCCGATCTGCTGCCGAGGCGAAGACAATTCGGACCTGGCGCCGTGCTGCAAAGGTGCACTTCAAAAATGGCACGCCGCAAATAAGAACCTTTTGCTTACAGAACACGGAACTTGGTACGTGGCGATGTTTCGTCAGAGCCGGTCGCTGCGCTTCCGCTTAGGCACGTCGAAGCAATTGCAGCGCCATCAGGAGCGTGAACTGCAAATTAACCGCAAGTGCAAGGATCGTCCGCTTCCAGCGAGCTACGGAAAACCGCAGAACAAACTGGGACTGGAAGCTTCGGGTCACTACCGTCTCGAAGTGGCATACCGCCGAATGTCGGCTTACCCTTCAGAACCGGACTTGTGATCACGAAATTCGCCAGCCCGGTTGTCGATGTCTATTGGGTGGTGCTGTCAATTCTATCCGAGCTTGTCCGGCGCCCGTGCCCAAGGCAATTCCGGCTGGGCCGAGCGTGGCACCGGGTTCACCGCCGTCAAGGCGTGGCCTGGAGGCGTTGGAGCCTGTGTGACGACCTAAGCGACGGGCAGCTTGAAAATCTCGGCCATCATGGCGCTCTCATGCCCGACCCAGGTGTGGCCGCCCTGCTCGCCGCCGATTGCAAAAGCGGGATAAGGGCGAACGCAATCTGACCGAGCAATCCAATGAGCCCTGCCGTCGATGAGAACTCGGCAGCGTATTGAGTCAGTGATCGCCCAAACCCGAGTATGGCAATGGCCGGCTCGGCAATCATCAAAAACAGGAAAGCCAAGGCCCCCATGCGAAGCCGGGGCAGCCACTCGTTTGGAATGCCGAACCAGTGCACGACTTGACGGCAAACAAGCCAGGAGACACCTAGCACAATCGGCACTTCAATAAGGACCGCCATGAGTGTGCCAAGGCGCGGCACCACAACCGTCACTCGGAGGGCTCCCAGTGCAAAAGCGGCCGCAAAGACCACCGCAAAATAGACAGCTGCGCTCGCGAGTACTTTCACCGTGTTCCATCCCTGCTTCTGATGTCGTTGGAGTGGAGCATTATGGCCCGGAAGGCCGGTCAACGCGTTCGAGAAACTTCACGATCTCGGCCATCACCTCGTCGTTGTGCCCGACCCACGTGTGGCCGCCCTGCTCGAAGCCGACGAACCTTGCTCCCGGTATTCGACTGGCTGCGTACTGCGCACTCGCGTAGGTGCCGTAGCCGTCGTCGCGTGCACTGAAAATCAGCGTTGGTGCGGTAATGATTGTGAGCGACGCTGGCGCCAAGTACTTGCTGGCGGCTGTATCACTGCGCAATCCTGCCGCGCGCGTAGAAACCGGCAGGATGTTGTCGAGCATCGCGTCGACCCGGGCACGCTCGGCGGGGCTCGCCGACGCCAGAAGTTCAGGCGGTGTTGCGAGCACCGTCCGGATCAGTTGTTTGCGGGCGACGTGGCGGGCAATCCAGAATAGAAAATCTGAGCCGAGCGCCGCCATCATCGTGGTTTCGATCCATGCTGGTAATGGTGGCGCGGAGCTGGCGATATCCGGCGGCTTGTACGTGAGCGGCACGAGCAGGATCAGCGCGTTTACGCGATCCGAGTGGCGGATAGCCATCTGCACGGCTGATGGCGCGCCGGCCGACCCGCCGAGCACTGCGGCCGTTTTGATGCCGAGGGCATCGAGCAGGCAGACATGCGCATCGGCCTGCGTCTCAGCAGAGGCGTCAACCGGCAGCGGCGTCCGCAGATAGCCGAAACGCGACATCGCGATGATGCGGATATTCTGGCTGGCCAAGCCGCCCGCAAACGCCATGCCCTGATCAAACCCGCCGCCACTCCCGTGCACGGATAGCAGCGGCACACCAGAACCGGCTTCCTGATACTCGATGGAGCCGCATGGCGTCTCCAAGACCGCGCTTCCATGCGAGACCCGTGAACGTGCTCGCTGCATGTCCGTCTCGAAGCGCCACCAGATCGCGAGTGCAGCGACAGTCAATACAAGAAGCGCAATGCCAATCACCATCTGCCTTTTCCGCCAAGGTCGGGCCGTCATGGCAGGCCTCGTGCCTTCGGAACTGCGAATCGATCGTTGCGGACCAGAAACCTGCCATCGATACGGATGGGGATCGGAGCGCCGGAAAACGGGTGTCCCGCAGTTCCCGGAGCCTGCGCATGGATGTGGAGATGTGGTTCGCTGCTGTTGCCGGAGTTGCCGACTTCAGCAACCGGTGCACCTATCGCCAGCACCTGACCGACGTGCACACGCAGCGAACCCTTGCGGAAATGACCGAGGACGATGTGGTTGGCGCCGCAGCGTAGAAACACGTGGTTGCCTGCAAGGTTCACGCTGTCCGCGTGCGGGACAACATTGTCCGGCAAGCCGTCGATCGCGACCACAACCTTGCCGGCGCACGGAGCGACGATTGGTTTGCCGAAGATCAAGTAGCGACCTGGTTCTGACGGCATCATGCTGTCGGCGCGCAATCCCCAGCCATCAATCGCGACCAAATCGACGCCGTAGGCCTGGCCAAGCCACGGGCGGTGCGCGAGGACAGAAGCGTCGAGCACCTCGTAGTGTGCATTGATTGCCAATGCAGCGCCGCCATTTGCAACGAAGTATCTTCCCGGCCCCAGCGGCGAAGCGAGGTCAATGATCTGGCCAGCAGGAGGGCTCCGACCGGCGACCGCAATACGCGCTGTATTGGCTGCGTACAGGCCGAACGCTGCGACACCTGCGAGCCCCAGCCATCCCCAGAAACCATTCGGAAATAGTAAATGGCGCCGCCGCCGGGAGACGTCCGCCAGGATGATGACCGCCAGAAGAACGCCTATGGCCCACGGCGTCCACCAGGGTGGAATGAGCCAGAGGCCGGTGAGGCCAATCGCGAAAAGTCCGGCGCCGGTTGTCAGCGCCTGGATCCAGAAGCCCGCGGCGCTGCGAGGGGTCGCAACTGCGAGCCAAACGACGAGCGCAATCGGCACAAGGCTCTGCAACAAATAGAGTGTCAGCATGACTGTTGACTCGTGGCATCATCGCCGCGCCCAAGCCCGGGGCCGCTGCCGGTGCGAAACAGCAGCACCACTGCGACCACAACGAAAAAAGTCGTCACCAGGGCATAGGTCTCGCCTGTTGTGGCCAGTGGGAGGAGGAGAATGCCGGCCCAAGCATTGACCGACGTGTGCAGGACGATGACGGGCAAAACGCTGCGCTTCGTGTGCTCGAATAACCATCCGAACACGACCGAACTGGCGACAATGTTGATCATAAAGAGTGCGATTGGAATCTGCGATTGCGCGGTACCGGCCAGGAAGAACAGCGGCAGATGCCACAATCCCCACAACACGCCGACGATGAGCGCCGCGGCGCGCCAATTCAATCTGGCGGTCAGCGCGGGCATGGCGTAACCGCGCCAACCGAATTCCTCACCCAGCGGCCCGCCGATCAGCAGCACAAGCGCAAAGTTGGCAATAACGAGAGGGATTTTATCGGCGGCAGGCAGCGTTGGAATAGCGCCACCCAGTTCAGCATGCAACACGAGCGCACACACCATCGCCACCGGCGGTCCTGCGAAAGCCAACGCATACCAACGCCAGTTCATCCGCCACTTCCAGCAGCGCGCAAGCCACCCGCGAAATCCCGCTCCCGTGCTGAAAAGCGCCACAACAGCAACGCCAGCAAGACTCGGCCCGAAGCCTGCGGCCACCAAGAGAGCCGTACCCAGAGCTTCGGAATATGCCTTTGCCGAAATAGCTGCAAAACCGAGCCCCCAAGACCACGCGAATGCGATAGCAAAGAACGTCAAAATGGCAGGCGTCGACTGGGCGCGTTCTTGCAGCGACGGACCACCTTCAAGAGTTTGGTAACGGATGGTTCGCGCCGTCGCTTGCGTGCTCATTGCGCTGCCGATCCAGGTTTCAGCGAGGATGCATCGGCGCGACGCCGAGCCTGCAGCATCTCGAAAGTCAGGACGCTCACCAGAACGATGCCTCCGATTGGCATCGCAAGGTCCTCCGGTATGCCGAGCTGCAATGCGGCTGCGAGGCCGATGAGTGACCACAGAAAAGGGATGACCGAAAGCCACACAACCCAACGGCCGCGCGCAAGCAACAGAATGCCGATTGTGAAGATCGTGGTCGGGCACGGCGCGACGCCGAACATCGGTCCCGCCATCAGACCATGCCCAGCCCATATCCCGAGAATGGGGTAGATCAGCATCGCGTAGATGATGAAGGCAGCACCGGAAATGGATCGCAAATTCCGACCCATATGGAATGAGATGTTTTGTGCCGCGACAGCGCTCGCGACAAGCAGCAAGGCTTGCAGTAAGAAGAAAGCCGCAAAGACTTGTGCAGCGGGATTGATCGATGAAAAGAACAGAAAATGATAGCCGATCCCGTTCCACGCCCACATGAACGCGAGGATTGACAGGATCACCCGATTTGCAAGTGGTGACTCGAGCCAAAGCGCTGCGATAGCGACGAACCCCAGACCATAAGCAACGATTTGGGCTGGCCAAATCGCTGCATTGTAAACGACGAAGACGCCGAGAAACTGCTCGATCGTGAATGGCGCGTTCATCGCGGGTTTGCCATTGGCGACGCGAGACTATTCTCCCATAGCATCTGTATTGCAGACCGAGAAACCCTGACGACCTCTGAGTTTGTATCGAACCGCATGGTTGCCCTGGTTTCAGAATCATACGTCGGCCAACCGCAGTTGCCCGTCGCAGCAAACGCCACCCAAGCGGCGTGCATGATGTCCGCGAGCTGTTGGGGCGGTGCGCTTCCCAGCAAGGGTTCCGTCGCATTGGAAAACGTATCGAATACGAAGGGCACTTCAAGCGAATGGCAAGCGCCGAGCCGCCCGTTGTACATGGGCGATGGCCACGCGAACTCGTACATGTGCGTCGATGAGGTCGTTGCGATCTTTGCGTGAGCGTCGGCAAGTCGGAGAACGGGGACGCGGACATACCAGTCGCCCTGGATTGCCGCGAGCAAGTCACCGGGGCTGGCATCGGGATGCGCTGCCCGATAGGCGGCTAGTGTCGCGTTTACCGGCAGGCCATAAGCAACAACGGCCGCGGCCAGAATCTCAGTCGTGATTTGCTCGATGGCGTTGCCCGGTACCAGGAAGAACCTCCACTCATCCGTGGTGGAACCCACCATAAGGTCGATATCCGCACTGGCCCCACCCGCAATCAGATCGATTGGCTGCGCGGGGATGACGGTGCCGTCGACCACCGGCTGCCAAAGCATCTGGCTGACCACCATCTCACGCCCCCAACGCTCCATGTCAGGATGCGTGGCGAGCTCAGTCTTCAACACGACCTGGGCCTTAAACAGGCGTTCGACGGGGACGGCAGCTATTGCCTCTCTGGTCGCCGCGACACCAAGCGTCTCGGCAACGCGCCGACCGACGCGCAGCGCCGTCTCGGCTGAGATGACCTGATGCGCGCCACCGCTCTGCGCGATTGCGCGGCGAAAAAGTCCCTTGGCTCGCGGCATGGATAGCAACATGCCGACACTCATGCCGCCGGCAGACTCGCCAAAAATGGTGACGTTGCCAGGATCGCCGCCAAACGCTGCGATATTCTGCTGGACCCATTCGAGGGCGGCGACTTGGTCGAGCAAGCCGAGGTTGGCGATGCCATCATCGAGGGAGAGAAAGCCCTCGGCGCCAACGCGATAGTTCATGGTCACGCATACGATTCCATCGCGAGCAAATTGGCGGCCGTCATAGGCGGCCATTGCCGCCGTTCCTTTTTCGAAGGCGCCACCAGGAATCCAAACCATCACAGGTTGCTTGGCCGAACCGAGAGAACTTGACCAAACATTGAGGGTCAAGCAGTCCTCGCCGGTACCAACTAGCTCCGGGAGCAGAACGTCCCACGGCGGTGGATAGGGCAACTGCGGACACTTTGGGCCATAGGTAAGCGCGTCCCTTAAGCCACTCCAGTGCGCCACCGGTTGTGGCGGTCGCAGTCGATTGACGCCAAACGGCGCCGCCGCGTAGGTGATGCCCTTGAACACATGTACGCCGTCGCAAAGACGGCCTTGCACCTTGCCTTGTTGGGTCTTAACGGTGGCACTCACGTATGTTGCCCCTTCAAGGAGTGCTCAACATCTAACTTTTTTGGGTCGAGAGCTGGTTAGAATTCTGCAGCTCGCGCAGGAGCCTGATGGCCAATCCGCTCGGGAAATCGCAATTTCTTGGCGAATGCCGACAAGCTCGCACTGTATAAATTTTGTTTGACGTCACTCTCTTTCAAAACCAACGCCGCAATCGGCACTTGTCCCGAAATCCTTTCCAGCTCACGCAAACTTTGTTCCGCTCCAGAGCCACCATGAGCCAGAAGGAAGGCGACGCGCGGCAACAACGCGCGCTGCTGCTGCAGGAAGGCTCGCAATGGCGTAGAGGCATTTGACACCCAAATGGGACCGGCAATCACCACAGTATCGTAATGCGAGAGCACGTGCAGCAGCGGTTCGATTTCAGGCAAATTTCCGCGCCAACTCTCATAGCAACCACGAATAAAGCCCCACCGCCCATTCCAGCTGCGCTGACAACGAAGCTCCTCCACGTCAGCGCCAAGATCGGCAGCCAGTGATTTGACGAGAGCACGCGTAGTGCCAGTCCTTGAATAGAATACGATCAACGTTGCCATGGGACGTGTCCTTATATCTAATTGGGCCTAGTGATTACGCAGCGACAACGCGTGCGCCTCGACCGTGAATGGTACTTTCATGACAGCACCGCATCGACAGTCCTTCGCGCCGAGAACGGCAGCGCTGCGCCATAGCCAAAACGCATGACGATATCCGGTCGGCGGCCAGGCATGCCGATGAGGGCCGCTAGTTCCGGCCGCAACCGCGCCACCTCTACGGGCTGATTGATGAAGGCATGCTTTAAGCCGAGCGCCGTTGCGGCAAGGGCGAAGCGCTGACACGCACGCCCGGCCAGCACCCAGTGTTCAGGATTGTCGTGCTGCGCGACGAACACGGCTATGCCGGCCGATGACGCGATCTGGCGGGAGTATTTCTCATTCTCGCTGGTAGCTTTGAACGCGAGGTCAAACATGACCGACCCAAGCCACGCCGGAGCCACGGGATTGCCGCTCGCTGCACTGAACAAGCCGTCGCCCCTTTCCATGGCTTGGCGCGGATTAAAACGCAGCCACGACTTCAGTTCACGCACGAACGCTGCATCCGCCATCTGTGCGCTGTTTCCCGCCACGACAAGTTCGCGGACGCGGTCGATCTGCAGCCGGTCCGTTATCACTACTAGATCGACACCTGGAACCGCAGCCGCTGCCGTCAACTTCGCGAGATCGGCACTGTTAACGGCGTGGCCGTCATAGTCGCCACGCGTCGATTGTCGCTGCGGGATCGCATCAAAGAGCCAGGGTTCCGTTGGCACGCCAATTCCGTAGGCAAATATCACCGTGCCGTCGTTGGCGGGGCCGAAGCCTAACTCGCCCGGCTTGCCACCCATCCGGGCGGCTAGCGCTAGGTTTTCAGCGGCGCAGCCAAGGCTGGCGAAGAGATGATGATTGTCCGGATCCACCGCCTGGAGGCGTCGCGTCAGGTCCGGCAGGATATCAATGCCGCGATCGCTTAGTTTGAACCGCCACGGCTGTGTGTTGTGGCTGTTTGCCGCCAGCGTGGCATAACGGATGAATTCGCGAATTTCAGGTTTCTGCTTCAACGCCGCGCGCGTCGCCGCAACGGCGGCGTCGTAGTCAGACATCGAACCCATCTGCCGCAATGTCATAATAGTCGCGGCAGCGCCTGAAAGCGCCAAAGCGCCGCCTCCTACTATGAGTTGCCGTCTGTCCACCACCTCGCACCGCCACTCTTTCGCATCAGCCTGTCACATCCCACGAGATCTGACGATTGCACCGTGGCGACGATCATTCAGTCGTCTTGCCGTCGAAATGCTCGTCATCGGCATCGGCGTCAGCCTTGGTCGCCTGTACGGTCCCATCACTGTGCTCGGGCGGCGCATAGAGAGTATAGAGCCGGAGCGGCTTATCGCCCGTGTTAACGATGTTATGTCGGGCCCCCGCAGGCACGACGATGGCATCGTCACTCTTAATCTTCGAACGATGCCCGTCGATCCAGACCTCGCCCTTACCTTTTTCGACGCGGAAGAATTGATCACGGTCGCCGTGTGTTTCCTCGCCGATCTCCTCGCCCGGCTGGATGGCCATCAGCACGAGTTGCAAATTCTTACCCGTATACAGCACACGACGGAAATCAGAATTCGCCTCTGTCAGCTCTTCGATGTCGGCCACGAAACCCTTCTTGGCCTCCGTTTTTGATTTTCTGGTCGCAGCGACTTGCCGTACAACTTCGCTCATGATCGAGACCTCCACAAAAAAATTGTTCACCAGACCAGCCATAAGTTACCGGTGGCCGCAAATATCCAATTTGTCTGCTTAGCAAACTCGGCAAGAACGAGATCACGGCTACATGCGGTTGTTTGCATTCAACGCAGGTTTGCAGGTTTTGTTCCCCAAGATCGAGTAGACCGGGCACCAGCTGATCACTTCCGTCGCGTGCGGGATGAAGCCGACCCAGCGCCGGATCGTCTGATAGGCAGGCGCATAGAGGCCGACGGCGGCGGCGACGAGCGCGAGCCTGACGACAATGCGCAAGGCCCGATCAATGGTTCCAACATTTGTGGTCATGGCATTTTCCTTATGATTGGAGCGAAACGCGCAGATTTAAGCTTCGCAAGCGGATCGGATCGCTGCACGTCAGGCCTAAGAGAGGCCAGGCCATCGACGTCCGGCCCAACGTCCTCGCGCCATGGCTGTAAACGCTCCAGTGCTACCAGAACCCCAACGAGCACGGTCGCAACCGCAAGTGCTTTCGACCAAAACGGGACGTTCGCCAGCTGATCGATGCCCGGGCACCGTGTTCACCCAGATCGGTGCAGGTTACCGACATGCATGGTTCACGTTGGCCGGCGGCATCTTCGGGGCCACGGCCTTCGGTTATCTCGAGCCCAGATTGCGCCCCTTCCTGCTCAGCGGTGGTCCTGGCAAGGTTTGTCGAAGTTGATATCTTCACTCGCCCGCACACCAATGTAGGGGCGCCCGTCCGGCGTCGATTTGGGCGTTTGTGAGTATGTCAAACGTCCGTCGGGATCGCGGTAATAGACGACCGGTCCGCTTGGCTCGGGCTTGGCCCCCATCCCGACGATTGCAGCGGTCGGAGCGGCTAGCCCTGGCAATTGCAGTCGCCCAGTTTGCCCGGCCCACACTCCCGCAACCGCTGCGATCCCGAAGATCGTGGCGGCCTTCAAAGCCAGCTCTATCTGTTTCATTTGGTGGCCTTGACTGGCTGCGCGCGCAATCCGCGCGTCCTGATGCTTTGCGATGACTTGCGATACATCGGGAACCCGGCGCCCCGAGCCGGGTTATCCGGATACCACGCACGAACGGCGGGTAAATTCAGAGACCGCAATCGCTCGACTGCTTCGACAGGACCACTCGTCATTCGCCGATGACGCTTATCACGCCGACCGGCGTCAACAACGGAGCTTTGTCCGCGCTCGGCAGGTCTCACAGCGTCGGCCGGGCCCCGCTCGGCTGTCGAGCGTAGCCGCTTTTTTGTTTACCTCTGCTGTATGATTTTAGAATTGGAGACGCGGGTGACCTACTATTTCAGCAAGCAACTTCAGATGCCGTTCGATCAGGCCATCCAACATGTGACTGCAGCTTTGGCGACCAAAGGCTTTGGCGTCCTGACCACCATCGACGTGCAAGCCACAATGAAGAAAAAACTCGGCGTTGAATTCCGCCGCTATACCATTCTGGGCGCCTGCAACCCCGAGTTCGCACACGAAGCACTGAAGAACGAGGACAAAATCGGAACCATGCTGCCCTGCAATGTCGTCGTGCAGCAGATTAGCCAGGGCACGGTGGATGTTTCGGCCGTCGACCCCGTCGCATCAATGATGGCTGTCGAGAACCCTAAGTTGGCAACTATCGCTGGTGACGTGCGAGACGCTCTGAAACAAGTCGTTGCGGGTCTTTGAAGCGATGCGTGCCCAGACCGAGCAAGACAATCACCTTCACGATTTGCACAATCAAGAAATCGACGAACACGCCGTGACCGATCCTGTGTGCGGGATGACCGTTGATCCGCGCACAGCCGAGCACCGGCACACACATGACGGGCGGCCTTACTATTTCTGCTCAGGGAAATGCCATGAGAGGTTCATCGCTGATCCGGCGAAGTACCTCGCAACTGCGGACATCAACAGCAAACCGGCTGCCCCCGCAACGCCGGGGACAACCTACACGTGCCCGATGCATCCCGAGATCCGGCAAAACGGGCCCGGCTCGTGTCCCATTTGCGGCATGGCTCTCGAGCCAGAGACAATCTCATCGGACACCGGCACGAATCCAGAGCTGACCGATATGACGCGTCGGCTCTGGGTTGGCTTGACCCTCGCCTTGCCGGTGTTTGTGCTCGAGATGGGCGGGCATTTGACCGGTCTGCATCAGTGGATTGGACAGCAGACATCGAACTGGATTCAGTTCGTGCTCGCCACGCCGGTCGTGTTGTGGGCGGGGTGGCCGTTCTACGAGCGGGCGTGGACCTCTATCAAGACGATGAACCTCAACATGTTCACGCTGATTGCGATGGGGACGGGCGTCGCTTGGCTCTACAGCATTGTCGGAACGTTTTTGCCCGGTGCCTTTCCGGCCGCCATGCGTGGGCCAGATGGTTCGGTCGCGGTCTACTTTGAGGCTGCTGCCGTCATTACCGTACTCGTGATATTAGGACAGGTGCTGGAACTGAGGGCCCGCGAGCAGACGAGTGGCGCCATTCGCGCGCTCCTTGATCTGTCACCAAAGATGGCACGCCGAATCAACCCAGACGGCACGGACGAAGATGTCACGCTCGACCACGTCGTCGTGGGCGACAAGCTGCGCGTGCGTCCGGGCGAGCGGGTAGCCCTCGACGGCATAATTCTGGACGGCCGGAGTACAATCGACGAGTCGCTTGTGACGGGAGAATCCATGCCCGTGACCAAGAGTGCCGGCGACACGGTTATTGGCGGCACGATGAATCAATCGGGCGGCTTCATCATGCGCGCCGATAAGGTCGGCCGCGATACGGTGCTCGCTCAGATCGTGCAGATGGTGGCGCACGCGCAGCGCAGTCGCGCGCCCATTCAGAGGCTGGCGGACCAAGTGTCGGCTTGGTTCGTGCCGGCGGTCATTACTGCCGCAGCACTGGCATTCATCGTCTGGTCGGTCGTTGGGCCAGAGCCGCGCTTCACCTATGGCCTCATTGCGGCGGTTTCGGTTCTGATCATCGCCTGCCCTTGTGCGCTCGGTCTGGCTACGCCGATGTCGATCATGGTCGGAGTTGGACGCGGCGCGCAGTCGGGTGTCTTGATCAAGAGCGCAGAGGCGCTCGAACGCATGGAGAAGGTCGACACGCTCGTGGTGGATAAGACCGGAACGCTGACCGAGGGTCGGCCGAGCGTCGTCGCGATCAAGACTGAGGTTGGTATCGAGGAAGCCGAGTTGTTACGGTTGACCGCGAGCCTGGAATTGAGCAGCGAGCATCCGCTGGCGGCTGCCATCGTTCGTTCAGCCAATGACCGGGGACTGGCGCTTGCCCCGGTGGAGCATTTCAACTCCCCGGTCGGTAAAGGCGTCACCGGTTCCGTCGAAAGGCGCGAGCTGGTCATCGGCAATCAACGGATCATGACGGAAGCTGGAATCGAAACGGCAGGTTTGGCGTCGGCGGCCGACGACATGCGCAAGGACGGAGCGACCGCAATCTTCGTTGCCATAGACGGAAAGGCCGCTGGCATCATTGCGATTGCAGATCCAATCAAAGCCACGACGCCGTCGGCTATTGCGTCCCTGCAGGCTGCCGGCATTCGCGTGGTCATGCTGACGGGCGATAACGCCACGACGGCGAAGGCAGTGGCGGCCAAACTCGGGATCATGGACGTCGAGGCTGAAGTACTCCCTGAGGACAAGAGCAAAGTCGTCGAGCGGTTCCGTGCTCAAGGGCGTGTGGTTGCCATGGCCGGCGACGGCGTGAACGATGCGCCGGCTTTGGCTGCAGCCGATGTCGGTATCGCCATGGGTACCGGCACGGATGTCGCCATGGAAAGTGCTGGCGTGACGTTGCTAAAGGGCGATCTCAACGGCATCGTTCGGGCACGGCATCTGTCGGCCGCGACCATGTCCAACATCCGTCAGAACTTGTTCTTCGCCTTTTTTTACAATGCAGCTGGCATTCCGATTGCAGCCGGTGTGCTGTTTCCGGTATTTGGCGTTATGCTCTCGCCAATGTTCGCAGCGGCGGCGATGGCCCTCTCCTCGGTGAGCGTCATCGGCAATGCGCTGCGGCTCAATCGTGTCAAGCTATAGGCCGACGTTGACCCGGGCAGACCGTCTATATTCCGGCCAATGGCGGCAGGACCTACGTTGCTAGCGCCACCCGCATGGCGGAGCTGATCAACAGCATCATGGATTTGGCCCGCTGCCGGTTTGGCGACGGTCTGGCGCTCGACCGTGCCCCCGTCGATTTGGAACCGGTGCTTCGAGTAGTGATCGCCGAACTGGTTACGGCTAAGCCCGACCGCGTTGTGGAAGCGCACTTCGCGTTGCCGCGCGAAATCGATTGCGACCGTACGCGCGTCGTGCAGCTCGTTTCTAATATCATATATAATGCAATGACTTATGGTTCTCTTGACCGGCCTTTTCGCGTACACGCCGCCGATGGCCCCGACAGCTTGACACTCGGGGATGGTCCCACGCCGGACCAACACGGAGCACTTCCATGGCTACCATCGGATCAGTCACCAAACGCGACGACGGCCGCTACGAGGGCGAGCTGAGAACCCTCTCGGTCCG
>JAWXCP010000188.1:0-12588 GCA_034408685.1 Hyphomicrobium aestuarii
CGGGCAAGCAGCGCCGCCGTCGCGCAAAGTAGCCGCGTGCGTCCGATTGCAGATGCCGACGCGGCAATCAACGCCTGCGCGGGGCCGGTCGCAGCGGCTGCATCATCGAGAATGCGGGCGCTTGCGCGCAGCGCGTGACCGACCGTCGCGTCGATCCACGCTTCGAGCGCGGCTTCTCCTGGAAGCGGGTCGGCGTAGAGGTCGAGACTGCGGGCATCGAGCGCGCGGTCGAAACCGTCGAAGGATAGCCCGTTGGCCCGGGCGGCAGCGATGACCGCGTCGGCGACGGGGCTGCCCGACGCAATCGGGGTGTTTGCCGGGTTCCCAGGTTGAAGGTTTGCAGTTTGGGGTTGGGCATTCAGGCCGTTGCTGAGCGCGTCGCGCCACCATTGCAGGCGGATTTCAGCGAGGCTTGGTTCCGATACGGTCAGGATAATGCGGTCGATGTCGCCATCGAATGCTGCGAGCGAAATCAGTGCCGGTTGCGCCCGGCGCGGGGCGAGCAAGGCCGACAAATACAGGTCCGGCGCGAATGTTCGGGCCACGCGCCGGGTTTCATCGTCGATGGTGACCATACGGTCGGCGCCATCAGCCATGGGCCGCCGCGAGCATGGCGAACGTCACTGGAACGGACAGCAGCAGGTTCAAACGGGCATAGAAACGGACGGTTTCCCGGGCCTCGGCCTTGCTGGCGGCATCGGACATTTGCGGGTCGAGGACGACGCGGAGTGCGGGAGAAATCCTCGCGTGAACGGAACCAAGCATCGCGAAGCCACCAACCGTGCCGATCCACATCCACAGCGCGTCTGGCGGCGGCCGCGAAAAGTATCCGAGAGCGACCAGCAGCACGAGCCCGGTGACGACCGTAACATTGGCGGCGTGGCCGAACGTTCGAGCCGTGCGCGGTACGATGTGGGTCAGGATCGCTTTCCGGTCGGCGTCGGGCGCCTCGGACAAGACCGCCAGCTGTATCACGTTGACGAACACGATCAGCCCGACCCAGACCATCGCGGCCAGCACGTGGAGGGCGCGAAACAGCAATCCCGCCGCATCGGCCATGTCGATATGTCCGCCGAGCACGCTCATTGCGAGAAGGGCCAGGATTGCGACGGTCCCCGCAGCGATTGCCGTGATCGGTGATTTCAGCAGGTCAGTCGGCATTGAGGGCCACATTAGGTTCTACGGTGCAACGAATGCGAAAGCGATCATCTGTCGACTACGATCGGCCGTCCGCCGGATCAAGCCCGACCCTGTTTTACACGTTCGCCCGGTTGACGCGCGTGCTCGGTTCCTGTGTCGACCGCGATCACCGCGGCGCCGACCGGGCGACCTTCGGACAACAGAACGTTGTACGTCCGGCAGGCAGCGCCGGTTGACATCACGTCGAGGCCGATGCCGGCATCCAGGCAGGCGCGGACGATCTCGGCGGGTGGAAACACCTGCGATGCGCCCGTGCCGAGCAGCAGGAACTGGAAGTCGCCGCCACGGGGTTCGGCGAACACGCGGGCGAGGCTGGTGAGCGTCAGCTCCTCAGGCTTCGTCACGCTCCACGCCCCGATCCCCGACGGTAACGCGATCAACGAGCCACGGTGGCTCATACTGGCGAAACGGAACCCGCCGTTGCCGTAGGCATCGAACGGTGCGCGGCCCGGATAATGCCCCGTATCAAGGCTCGGCTGGCAGCCAGCGGCCGATTTGGCAGCGCCTCCGGCCGACAGTGTAACAGGTGCGGTCTTCGGTTTGGTCATGCATTGCCCAATCGCGCTATGTGATCACAGTAACGCATATTGCCCGCCTTGCAGCACGGGAGCGCGAAACAGGTCGGTTCGCAGAGGCACACGGCGATCAGAAAGCCCGAGGCGCTTTACTGCCAGTTTGAAACGAGCGCCGATCATGGCCGCGTAAGGGCCCGAACCTGTTTGGCGATGGCCGAATGTTGCGACGTAGTCTTTGCCGCCATGCATCTGGCGGAGCAGTGCGAGAATGCGGTCAGCCCGCTCGGGGACATGCTCCGCTAGCCATGCGCGGAACAGGGTTTTGAGTTCGAGTGGTAAACGCAGCGTGACGTAGCCGGCTTGGACGGCGCCGGCATCTTTGGCGGCTTCAAGAATGGCTTCGATTTCGGGATCGTTCAAGCCGGGAATGATCGGCGCGACCATCACCACGGCGGGAATACCGGCGGCGGCGAGCTTGCGGATCGTCTCGATGCGTTTTGCTGGCGTGGCGGCACGTGGTTCCATTGCGCGCGCCAGTTTCGGGTCGAGCGTGGTGATAGATACGGCGACTTTGACCAGACCGCGCTCGGCCATGGGCGCGAGGATGTCGATGTCGCGCGTCACGAGGCCGGACTTCGTGACCAGTCCGACGGGGTGATTGGTGCGCGACAGCACCTTCAGCAACGCGCGCGTGATTTCATAACGGCGCTCGATCGGCTGGTAGGGGTCAGTCACCGCACCAAGCGCGATCGTCTGCGCGGCGTAGCCTGGTGCCGCCAGCTCGCGCTCCAGCAATTCGGCAGCATTGGTTTTGGCATAAAGCCGCGTTTCGAAATCGAGCCCGGGCGAATGTCCGAGGTAGGCGTGCGTCGGCCTCGCGTAGCAGTAAATGCAGCCGTGCTCACAGCCGCGATAGGGATTGATCGAGCGATCGAAGGATATATCCGGGCTGTCGTTGCGCGCGATGATGGTGCGCGATGTTTCATCCGTGACGACGGTTTTGCAGGCCTCCAAGCTGGCTGACTATCCCAGCCATCGTCAACCTCGACGCGACGCTCGCCCTCGTAACGGCCGGACGCGTTCGAGGCTGCACCGCGGCCACGGCGGCGCTCGGCAGCTATCGTTGCAATGGGCGCGGTCATGCGTTGGCTCCTACCGATCCGTCGAGTTCCAATATGCCCTATCAGCACATTCCGAACTTAACAAGAACAAATAGGGTTCTATTGCGAGAGTGCCCATTGCGAGAGCGTCGGCGCCGTGGCAATGCTGCACGATGATTTCAATTATCATCGCCACACACAACCACGGTGCCGTTCTCGCCGAGACGCTCGATGCGCTGGTCCCCGCAGCGATCGACGGATTGGTCCGGGAAGTGATCATCGCCGACGGCGGATCGACGGACGCGACATTCGCGATCGCCGACGGCTACGGGACGGACGTGATCACGGCTTCCGGCGGAATTGCGGCTGGTCTCAATGCGGCACTCGAGGCTGCCAGATGCCAGTGGGTGCTGGTGCTGCCAGCCGATGTTCGGCTTCAACCCGGCTTTGAACGCACGATCGCGACGTGCATCGCCAGGGGCGACGGCGTGGCCGCAATCTTGCCGATCATGGAGGCCAGCAGGTTTGCTCAAGCCGCAAGTTATTTTCGACGCCTATGGGCGCCTCGCTCCGTGACCGAGCGTGACGGCTTGCTGATTGGACGTAGCGCGTTCTCACGACTGGGCGGCTTTCGACCGGCCGAAACGCCCAAAAACGGCGCCGTCGTTCATATCAGCCGGCTCGACGTCGTGCCCCTCCCGGCGATTGCCCAGCGTAGCTGTGACGCAGGCGCAGAGCGCGGCCCCAAGGACATGTGGCCATTTTGGCGGCGGCGCTTGCGCAAATCAGCGACACAAACTTCTGTCACTTGAGATGGCCTCTATGAATTGAATTGGCTTGACGGGCGTTCAACGCACTGCGCCCACATGGCCAATTCCTGTTTCGGCGCGCAGAGCCAAGCTATAACAGCCCCTGGCATTCCACAGCCCCCTCCCCTGGAGACGACATGACCGACAATTCCTCCACCTCCATGCCTCGAACTGCCATTTCCCCCACTGCAATTTCTCGACGGACCGCTGTGGTTGGCGCTGCCGCAGCTTCGGCCATGTTCGGCCTTGATGGGCCAATTGCTTTCCACTCGGCTGCTCAGGCCAAAGAGCCGAAGGATTTCAAGCCGTTCCATACCTTTAAGGTTGGCGACGTCGAAGTGACGATGGTCTACGACGGCTTCAACAAGCGGCCGCTCGACGCTGGCTTCATCAAGAACGCCTCGATCGACGAGGCCAAAGCAGCCCTCAAAGCCGCTGGCCAGGACGAAGATGCGGTCTACATCCCGTTCACGGTGACGATCGTGAAGACCGGCGGCAAGTCGATCATGTTCGACGCCAGCACGGGTGCACAACTCGCCCCGACGGCCGGGCGGTTCAGCGACAATCTCAAAGCAGCCGGCATCGACCCTGCCAAAATCGACGTCATCGCGGTGACGCACTTCCATCCCGACCACATCTTCGGATTGATGGCCAAAGAGACCAACGCGCAGGTTTATCCCAACGCTCAGATCGTCGTGCCGCGCGCCGAGATGGCGTTCTGGAACGACCCGGCCGTGTTCACCAAACTGCCGGAAGGTGCGCACGGTTTGGCGAAGCGCATTCAGGCAACGCTGCCGACTTGGAAGAACGTCAGCCAAATTGAGGGCGAAGCCGAGATCGCGCCGGGCGTCCGAGCGCTGCCGGCGTTCGGCCACACACCTGGGCACACGGCCTACGTCCTCGGTTCGGGCACTTCGCAGCTCATGGTGCTGTCGGACACGGCCAACGTGACGTCGCTGTTCGTTCGCAATCCTGGCTGGCACATTATGTTCGACGCCGATCCGGCTGCTGCCGAGGCCAACCGGCGCAAGTTGTTCGACCGTGCTGTCGCCGACAAGGCGATCGTTACGGGCTACCATTTTGGAATGCCGGGCGCCGGTACGATGCAGGCCGACGGCAAAGGCTATGCCTTCGTGCCGGTATCCTGAGCCCGGTATCTCGAACCCGGTATCTCGAGCAAAAGCCTCTACGCATCGACATGACCCGCCGACATCGTCGCTGCATCGATTTCGTCGCGGCGGGCCTGTTCAGTCTCTGTCGTCGAGGGCGCGGCTCCTCGACGCACAATATGACCCATTTGCGACACCTGGAGCAGAATTGCTTTGGCACCCTAGTGCAGAGCAAGGCCGATTCTGACATAGCTGAGGCACTGCTGCTGATCGCTTTGCTTCCAACTCGGCCACTTCCAACGAGGCGAAACCCTTGAGCCAGCCCCGTCTCAAACTGATGCCGCGGCCTCCGCATAAGCCGAGGCCAAAGCGCAGCGATGACCGCAAGCGCGGGCCATCGTTCTCGTCGCTGATCGAAGACGAGGTTGCGAGTTTGCTGCTCGAGGGCGATCAGGGCTTGCGGCGGTGCTCTTCCAAGCGCGGCATGATCTCGACAAAATTACAGGGCCGGTGACGGTTGTCGAACTGCCATTTGAGGATGCCGGTCCAGGCATCGCGACATGCGCCCGGTGAGCCTGGCAAACAGAAAATGTAGGTGCCGCGCGTGAGGCCGGCACAAGCCCGCGATTGGATCGTGGACGTTTCGATTTTTTGATACGACTGCATGTGGAACACGATCGAGAAACCGTCGATTGTCTTTTCAAACAACGGCGTCAACGCCTCGGGCGTGACGTCTCGGCCAGTGAAACCTGTGCCGCCAGTCGTGATCACGACGTCTACGGCCGGGTCGTCGATCCAGCCGTTCACCACCGATTGTATATCGGCAATATCATCGCGGGCGATGGCGCGGGCGCCTAGCACGTGGCCATCCTCGACAATCAGCGCCGCCAGCGTGTCGCCGGATTTGTCATTGGCGCGTTCGCGTGTGTCGGACACGGTCAGGACAGCAATTCTGACGGGGACGAATGGCCGGGTCTCATCAATACGGGGCATGCGTCGGTCTCTTCCAAGCCAATCTTCCTCGGCCGCTGGCCGCACCCCATAATAGAGCACGACCAGCGGCCAAGTTGAAGTTGCAAGGTTCGCGTTGTCTCGTCGAAACAGAACCGCCCGAACTTCAGCGCGCTTGTTTCAACGTGCTTGCGAGGCCGCTGATTTGGACCGTGGCGACGGCGCGATCAAGAGCGCCACTTTGGCCGCTGATGCCTTGGCCTGCTTGGCTTCTCGCTTGGTCGGTTTGAACGTGGCCATTTTCGACAGCCAAGTCCGTTCGATCCCGTTGCCAATGCCGGTCAAACTTGGACCGGAACCAGCAACACTCCCTTGGCCTTGCGGATAGATCGCGGCCATGGCGGTCGGGGCCTCGCTTAGCACTGGGGTGCCGGTCACAGCCGCGTAACGCTGTTCGGCTGCCGTCAATGACGAGAACTGACCGATCGGCCCCGAAACTTTGGCGTAGCGTCGGTTGCGCTGGTAGCCAGCCTCAGCCTTGCTCGGTGCTTTCAGCACTTTGACTTCGAGCTTGGCGACGCCGCGTTTACGGAATGCCAGTGCGTCGGCGGCGGCGCGGGACACGTCGAGGGTGCGCTTGCCCCAGTATGGACCGGCATTGTTGACGCGAAGTACGGCCGAGCGCCCGTTGGCCGGATTGCGCACCAGGATCACCGTACCGTTGGGCAGTATCGGGCTTGCCGCGTTGTCGGCGCGGCCAGCATTGAACACTTCGCCAGATGAGGTCAGCCCGCACGGGTTATACCGGTCGGATTTGCAATGGTCGTAGTACGATGTGTTCAACAACGATGTTTTCCCGACGCGCGCCGAGACTTCGGACAGCGTCAGAACCTTGTGGCAAACGCCGAGAAAGCAGTAGGTTTTGCCAGGCGTTTTGGCTTCGACAGCGGCAGGTGCTGCCAGCCCTGCCGAAACAGCCAAAATGGACGCGCCGACGAGGCGCTTGAACGCGTGATACGACATGGTTTGACTTCCATGGCTTTGCGGCCCGTGGGGGAAATCCCCCCCTCACGATCCGGTTCCCTTCGTCCGATCCGCTGCCAAGGCGCCCAGCGGCAGGCCGATCGGTCTGTTCCCAATGTCGGACATCGCTCGGGTCCGATCGGGGGTCGTCTTGCTGCAGTGCAGCATGGGCAGCCTTAAGGTTAACAACCAGACCAAGGTCGTAAAGGGAACCCATCTTTGGTCGGTATGGTTAACGCTGAAATTCGGCCAGTTAAAAAATCGTTATTAAACAACGGTTTTTAGCTCAGTCCTTGTGCGGAGAGTTTACTGGTGAGGCCGTCTGCCGCACGTGCGAGCAGGGTTTCGTCGGTCGAACGGAGGACGAGTTCGGTCCACAGGCGTCCATCCGCGTCGCGCTGCGGGTAGCTGCCCATCACGACCGCAGCATACTCGGCCTGATGCGCGCGGAGCAATTCCGCGATGTCGCCCTCGGGCCTCGAAACCTTGACCGAACGACTGCGAACCGGCGCGCCGCGACGAAGATGGCGGGAGGCGTCGTCGAGCATCACCCGCATGATCGCGGGCACACCGGCCATCACCACGACGTTGCCGATCATGAAGCCGGGCGAAGCCGATATGCTGTTTTCCACGAGCGTCGCGCCGTGCGGGATACGCGCCATGCGCAGCCTTGCCGGCGTCAGCTCGACGTTGCGGCTGTCATAGTGCGGTTTCATCAGCGCAACGGCGCGCGGGTCGACGTCGATTGCGACACCGAAGGCCTTGGCGACGCAGTCGGCGGTGATATCGTCGTGCGTCGGGCCGATGCCGCCCGTGGTAAACACATAGGTGTAGCGCACGCGTAGGGCGTCGAGGCCCTCGATGATGGTCGCCTCCTCGTCGCCAACGACGCGGACCTCTTTGAGGTCGATGCCGATGGCGGTCAGGTGGTCGGCGATCCAGCCGATGTTCTGGTCTTTGGTGCGGCCAGACAGGATCTCGTCGCCAATGACGAGGATGGCAGCGGTAATGCGCGGTGTATCGGTCATACGGTCCTGAGCAATCGGCGGTGGGCAATTCGCGGTGGGCTGGCGCTACATTTTCGTTGCAGGAGACATAGCGCGCCGCCATACCCCGCTGCCATGCGATTTTCATCACCCCTACTGCGCGGGCGTCTCGTCCGGCGCTATAAGCGATTTCTGGCCGATGTCGTGCTCGACGGCGATGGCGACGGCGGCAGTGGCGGCGCCGAGATCACGGTCACGGTGCCCAACACGGGTTCGATGATGGGGCTGAGCGATCCCGGCCTCGCGGTGTGGCTCTCGACCAACGACAGTCCGACGCGAAAATATCGCCACACGCTGGAACTGGTCGAGGTGCCACCTGCCGACGCAGCGACGGCGGACAGACCCGTGATGGTTGGCATCAACACTGGCAGCCCCAACAAGATCGTGCGTGAGGCGATCGATGGCGGGCAAATTCCGGGGCTGGTCGGCTACCCGAGCCTGCGCAGCGAGGTCCGCTACGGCATCAACTCGCGCATCGACCTGCTTCTCGAAGATACCAAGCTCGGCATGTGCTATGTCGAGATCAAGAACGTGCATCTGCTGCGGTCGCCTGGGCTTGCCGAGTTTCCCGACAGCGTGACCGCGCGTGGCGCCAAGCATCTCGCTGAGCTTTCCGACATGGTCGATGCCGGCCACCGCGCGGTGATGGTCTATCTGATCCAGCGGGGAGATTGCGAGCGATTTGCGCTCGCCGGTGACATCGACCCGGCCTATGCAGCGGCGTTCCATGCGGCGCGGTCGCGCGGGGTGGAGGCGATCGCTTGCCGTTGCGAGGTGACGCCAGAGGGGATCACGGTTGATCGCGTGATCGATATCGTGGCTTGACGCTTTCTCCAGCAGCTAGTTTCCAGCCAGGAACGCGGCGATCGCGGCGTCGGCTTCAAGGCGCGCGAGGTCGTCGGCTGACGGCAACTGCGGCTTGTCGCGGATCGCGTCGACCATGCACAGGAAGCCCATCGGCTCATGAGGGCTGGCGCGGAACTGGTGCCAAGCCATCGGCGGAACGGTGATCAGGTCGTTGGTCGCGAACGTGGCGACAGTGTCTCCGATGAGCGCGCGACCGCTGCCGCGCAGGATCAGCACGGCATGGATGTGCTGATGGCGTTCGAGTGTCGTGTAACCATTCGGGGCGACCTCGAAATAGCGCAATTCGCCAGCGAGGTCGGAGCGCGAGAACAGCACCTGACGCGTGACATCGCGGAACAGGTCGCGGCCGTCTTCTTTGTAGACTTTCAGGTCGACCTGCTGCCAGCGGTAGTCGTCGAACTGGCGAATCGGCGCGGCCGATGCGGAGGCGGTCTCGCCCGTATCCTGCGGCGTCGATGCCGTTTCGGCGTCCAACGTGTTGCTTTCGTTGTTGCTGGTCATTCGGCGGCAATGCCGAGTTGGTAGTCGAAGTCGGCCACGGCATATTGGAAGGCGCGCGCCTCCTCGATCATGCGGTCACCGGCGCCGAGCAGGTCGCCACCAATCAGCAGCATGGCGTTTTCGCGATAAAACGAGAGGATTTCGGGGATACGCTTCAGCGTCATTCCGCCAGCAGGGACGGGCAGCGACGGTTTCAGCCCGCCCATCGGAGCGTCTGCGGCGGCCGCAATCGCGCGGCAGGTCTCCGTCGAGTAGCCGAACCGCCCGCCAACGTTGGGATAGATGATGCCGTCGGCGCCAAGCGCCCGGAACAACGTGCCGATCAAAGCAACAGGTGCGATGCGCGTTGCACCTGCCATGGCGGGGTGGGCGATGATGGCCATGTCGGCGTTCTCACACACGATGGTGTGGAATGCGGGCAGGCCGACAACCATCGGGGCGATCAGCAGGGTATCGAGGCCGCAATCCCGCGCGATACGGACCTGCCGGCGCAGCGCGTCCAGGTTGCCCGTAACGCTCGGCAAGTAGCGGGTGTCATGGCCGGTGTCACCGGTTGCGGCGCGAACGGCGGCGGCAATGGCAGGCACGCGCTCGGCGAACGGCGCGCTGATCTGGTCGGCGAGGCCGTGGTCGTCCTTGATATAGTCGAGCCCGCCGCGAGCCAGTTTGCTGGCGAGACCGGCCAGGGCGATCGGCGACAAGCCAATGGGTTTCAACGCCGAGCATGTCAATGCGCGGCCGCTAGCGCCGACGCGGGCCTTGAGACCGGCCTCACCGAAGCGCGGCCCGGCAAATGACCGGGTCAATGCCGGTGGCAGCTCGATGCGGGCAAGTTCGATGTCGTCGAGGATCGAGGCGTTGCCAAACAGAATGTTGAGGAGTTGCCCCGGCTCGAGACCAGTCGTTTCAACGGCCAGCGCGACGCGGGCCTCAAACCGGCCGCCGCCGATATCCGTGATGTCCTCGACCCGGCCGACGACCTCGGTGGCGACCCGTGGATCGGATATGGCCGCTGTCGGCATCTCGACGCTCTGCTCGATCGCGACCGCGAGGGCGCGCGTTTCGATGTCGGATGCGTCACAGCGAATGCGGTAGACGGCAATCAACCTGTCCGGGTCGGCCAACCTGTCTGGGTCGGCCAACCTGTCCGGGTCAGCCTGGGCGCTCGCAGAGAGGCTGTTATCGGGCAAGCTGGTCACGGGAAAGCTGGTTGCGGGTCGACTGGTCACGGGCAAGCGGGTCCTTCACGGCAACGGAACCATAAGCGAGGCCGCCGGCCTGACGGTCTGCACCCGCATCAAGTCAGTAGTGATAGCGCATGTGCCATACGATGCCAGTAGCCCGTCAAACAGGTTTATGGTCGCGCTTGCGCCGTCAACGCACCACCATCAACCGGTTTGGAGACGCGCGAACTCCGCGCGGATCAGCACCGCGATGAAGATCGCAGCCTGGATCAGCACGATGCACGGCCCCGTTGCGCCGTTGATATGATAACTCACGATTGTCCCAGAGACAGCCGCAAACACGGCGACGACCGTGGCGATCGCCAGCATCCGGTCGAAGCGGTCGGTAACCAAATAGGCAATGGCGCCGGGCGCAACCAGCATCGACACGACAAGGATAATGCCGACGGCCTTCAACGCTGCGACGATCGTTGCCGCCAACAGCACAAGCAATCCGTAGTGCAGGACCTGGATCGGCAGGCCAATGGCGCGAGCGTGCAAGGGATCGAAGCAATAGAGCGCGAGGTCGCGGCGCTTGGCCAGCACGACGACCAGCGTGACGCCAGCGACGACGGCAATTTCGATCAGGTCGGCGGGCTCGATGCCAAGCAGGTTGCCAAACAGGATGTGGTTCAAGTGTTGGTCAGTGTCGACGCGAGTGAACAGCACCAGCCCTAGAGCGAACATGCCGGAAAAGACGATCGCCATGACGGTGTCTTCTTTGACGCGGCTGTTGTCTTTGAGAAAGCCTGTGGCGACCGCGCAGAACAGCCCGGCGGCAAAGGCCCCGACCGCAAGTGGTAATCCAGCCATGAATGCGAGGACAATGCCCGGCAGCACGGCGTGCGAGACGGCGTCGCCCATCAATGACCAGCCTTTGAGCACCAGGAAGCACGACAGCACCGCACAGACGGCGCCAACCAATACCGCGCCAAGAAGCGCGCGCTGCATGAAGCCATATGACATCGGGAAGGCGATGAGATCATAGAGGCTCGCCAGCGTCGTCATGCAGCGCCCCTGTCGGTGGTGGCAGCGGCGGCTTTCAGGGCTCCACGTTCGAGGGCTCCACGTTCGAGGGCTCCACGACGGCGCGAGGCGAGCATCCCGTGCTTGGGTGCAAACACAAAGGCGGCCAGGAACAGGACCGTTTGGATGCAGACGATCAGCGCGCCGGTGGCGCCGTCCAGGAAGAAGCTGGCGTAGGCGCCAATCGCGCTCGTCAAAGTTCCAATGGCGACCGCGATGGCGATCAGCCGCGGGAAGCGGTCGGTCAGGAGATAGGCCGTGGCGCCAGGTGTGACGACCATGGCGATGACGAGGCAGGCGCCAACGGTCTGCAGGGCTGCCACCGTCATCGCCGACAGCAGCGTAAAGAACACGATTTTGAGGGCAAGCGGGCGCAAGCCCACCGCGCGGGCATGGCCCTCGTCAAAAAACACCAGCATCAGATCACGCCACAACACCGTCATCACAGCCAGCGTCACCAAAGAAATGATCAGCACTTGGGTGGCGTCCTCGTCGGAGATGGCGAGGATGTTGCCGAGTACAATCGACTGGATGCTGACGGAGGCGGGGTAGATCGAGACAAGCAGCACGCCAGCGGCAAAGAAGGCGGTGAACACGATCCCGATCACGGCGTCTTCGCGCAATTTTGTCCGCGTTCTCACGATCGCCATGGCGAGCGCGGCGAGGAGGCCTGCGATGAACGCCCCGGTGGCAAATGGCAATTTGAGTATGTAGGCGGCAGCGACGCCCGGCACGACGGAGTGGGCCAGCGCATCGCCGATCAGCGACCAGCCTTTGAGCGTCAGGTATGCGGATAGAAACGCGCAGACCCCGCCGACGAGGGCCGACACCCACATCGCTTTGACCATGTAGTCGTAAGTGAAAGGCGCCAGAAGTTCGGTCATGACGACGTCCGGGGCGGGACGTCGGTATCCTTCGACTGGTCGCTGTAGAAAACCACCGGGCGTACGTCGTCGGTCCGCACCGTCACGGCGCGGGCGTCGTCGTCGTCGTGGAGGCTTGCGCCATCGAGACGGAAACGGCGCAGCACGCCGCCGAACGCGCGCTGGAGGTTGGCCTCGGTAAATGTCTCGGCGGTCGGGCCGGCTGCGACTGATGTCTAAGGGTCCGCGCAAGAAAAACTTGCGCGGACCCTAAGCCCGGGACGATCTACGTCCCGGGCCCTCTCCGGCCTAGAGGGCTCGATGCTGCGCTTCTCATCACTCCTCACCGCGTGTC
>JAWXCP010000189.1:0-10413 GCA_034408685.1 Hyphomicrobium aestuarii
GCCCTCGGCCTGGGCTTCGGGCGAGGACTTCTTGTAGTAATAGTCGAGGCCCGCTTCGCCGATGGCGACGACCTTGGGGTGGCGCGAAATTGCGATCAATTCGGCAGCCGTTATCCCGCGCTCCTCATCGGCGTAGTGGGGGTGAGTACCGATCGACGCGTAAACGCCGTCGTAGCGCTCGGCGATGGCCTGCAGGCGGTCAAACTTGCGGACGTGGGTGGAGATCGTGACCATCTGGCCGACGCCTGCCGCGTGGGCCCGTCCAATCACGCCGTCGAGGTCGGCGGCGAAGTCGGGGAAATCGAGATGGCAGTGGTGGTCGATGAGCATGGTTCGAGTTAGCAGCAGCGGCCGCCTCTAACCAGTGCGCGAAATGCGCAGAGATGCTATCGCGCCAACGACGGTCATCTCGGGATCGGATCGGCGGTCCCGACCGGACGCTCGGCGCGGCGGTTTGGCACGGCGGCAGGCTTTGGGGCGGCGCCCGGGGCTGGTGCGTCGATGGCCGACGGCACGTATTCAGCTTCCTTGCACGAGCATCCAGCGACCAACTGCGAGCGGTAGCGGAACGCCGTCTTGAGCTGAGTATAGGGTTCTTGCGACCGCGCGCCGACGGCCTGTTCCATCGCCCCGCCCGGGTTTGGATGGTAATACAATTCTGACGGTGCCGCGCACTTCGACGCGCATACGCCCGAATCTTGCTCGAAGCGTTGTGGCAACGTCGCGAAGCTCACCGGGAAGTAGTAGCCGTCGCACAGCCGCACGCAGACCGTGCGGTAGGTGTTGTATTGGGAGGCGCCCCCGCCCCAGCCACTGCCGCCGATGCCGCCCTCACTGTCCTGCCAAATCGAGCCGCCGACACCGGCTGGGCCACGGTTCGCATCCTGCTGGTAGGCCCCGCCGCAATTATTGCGGGCCAGTTCGCGCCGGATGTCGTCGGCGTAGCTTCGGCCGCTGGATGCGATGATCTGCTGGCGCTGGGCATCGAGGTCGGCAAGTTTGCGCTTGGCGTTGTCGATCTGCTGCGAGAGATCCCGGCACCGGCGCGTATTTCGCAGAGACTTGGCAAACAGGAAGAAGTCGTAACAGTCGGCGCGTTCGAGCTCGTTCTCGCCTTGTTGGTACGTGCGGTCGAGTTCGCGGATTTCGGCTTCCAGACGCGGCAGCTGACTTTGCGCTTGGCTGCCTTTCTGGGTCTCCTGGCCGAGGCGCTGTTCAAGCTGGACGCAAATCGGTGCGCGGGCCATCCACTGCCCGCCTTGCGGCGCCTGAGCCGGGGACGGCGGTGCTAAAGGTGCAGCGGGAGGGGTGCCCGGATACTGACCTGGATATTGGCCCGGATATTGGCCCGGGATCGCGGCTGGCGGACGCGCCACTGGCTCGCGGGGCCTTGGCGGCGCTTCATCCCATGGCCATTTGAACCCTTGGGCATATACTGGCGTTGAGGCGAAGGTAAACACGACGGGCGCGACGATAGCTGCCACGGTCAGCGCGATCGCAAAACCGACGGCCAGAATGCGCCCATTTCCGGATGTCGACGCGCGCTCGGCGCCGTGCTGCGCCACCGCATACGGCCGTCGCAGAGCCAGAGGTGATGTCGCGTTCGTCAAGCGTTCCGTCCCCGGTTGGCAGTCGTATATATCAACGGCCGAGTCGCGACCACTATCGTCCTGCTTCACGGGTGTCAGTCAAGCATTGGTTGCACGCGAATTGAGGCAGGCCGTGGACACGCATTGCGAAGGCGCGTCGATGTGGCCGTGACGTGCGTTGCACGCGGGTGCCGCTCTCGGGTGCTGCTCCCGGCTACCCTGCTCGTGCGGCTCCGTGATCGGCCCGTCGATCTGTGCTTTGCTTGACGCAACCCTTGGGTGGCTCCCATAAGGCGGCTCCCGCCATGTCCGGAACGCCAATGACCTTGCAGCTTTACAACACGCTGACGCGGAGCAAGTCCGCGTTCGAGCCGCTCGATCCGTCGAACGTGCGCATGTATGTGTGCGGACCGACGGTCTACGACTTTGTCCACATCGGCAACGGGCGGCCGGTGATCGTGTTCGACACGCTATTTCGCATCTTGCGCCACGTTTATGGCGAAGAACACGTTACGTATGCCCGCAACATCACCGACGTCGACGACAAGATCAACGCGCGCGCCGCGATCGACTACCCCGGCCTCGACATCGCTACAGCGATCACGAAATTGACCACGCTGACGACCGCCCAATACCATGGCGATTGCGCCGCGCTCGGCGCGCTCCCCCCGACGGTCGAGCCGCGCGCGACGGAGCACATGCCCGAGATGCGCGCGCTGATCGAAGCGCTTGTCGCGAAGGGCCATGCCTACGTCGCCGAGGACCATGTTCTATTTGCCGTCGGCACGATCGAGAATTTTGGCGCCCTATCGGGCCGCTCGACGGAGGAGATGGAGGCAGGCGCGCGTGTCGAGATCGCGGCTTACAAGCGCGACCCGATGGATTTCGTGCTGTGGAAGCCGTCGAAATCGGGCGAACCGGGATGGCCGAGCCCATGCGGCATCGCGGCCGAAGGTCGCCCCGGCTGGCATATCGAATGCTCGGCCATGGCGGCCAAGCACCTCGGCCACACCTTCGATATTCACGGAGGAGGCGTCGACCTGGTGTTTCCCCACCACGAGAACGAGATCGCGCAGTCGTGCTGCGGCTTTGAGACGCCGTTCATGGCCAAGGTGTTCATGCACAACGGCTTTGTCCAGGTCGAAGGGCAGAAGATGTCGAAATCGCTCGGCAACTTCATCACCATCAACCAGTTGATCGCCACCGATGCATTCGGCGGCCAGCGTTGGCCCGGCCGCGTGTGCCGCTTGGCGATGCTCGGCACATCTTACCGCTCGCCGATGGACTGGACGGTCGATCGCCTCGTGCATGCCCGGCAGACGATGATGGATTTTGCCGAGATCGTGCACCGCGTCGAGGCGGCGGCGGTGCCAGATCCAGAGTTTCTCGCCGCTGTGTCGGACGATCTCAACACACCGTCGGCGATGTCGATCCTCCACGGCATGGCGAAATCGGCGAAAAAGGGCAACGCCGATACGGCAGCTCGTTTGCGGGCATCGCTGGAACTGATCGGGGTTTATGCCGGCGAAGCCCGCGAGGCCTTCGCTGAGGGGCAACCCGTGATCACCATCGATGCCGCTCGGGTTGGTGCTCTCATTGCCGATCGGTTGGCCGCCCGCCGCGCCAAGGATTTCAAGGAAAGCGACCGCATTCGCGATGAATTACAGGCGATGGGCGTCGTCATCCAAGATGGCAAGGACCCCGTGACCGGCGACGTCGTCACCACTTGGGATGTCCGGTCGTGACGGTAACGACGCGACACATTCGGCTTTAGGGTCCGACAACCAAACCAGTGTAGATAGCCTGATGCAGGCCAAAGTCTTTACTCACCGACCCGCTGCATCGGACCAGAGCCAGGCTTTCGGCGCATGAGGATATTTCCGGCGATGACACGAGAACGGCTCTATCTGTTCGACACCACCTTGCGCGATGGGGCGCAGACGACGGGGGTCGACTTTTCGCTGGCCGACAAGCAGCGCATTATCAGCATTCTCGATGGTCTAGGGCTCGATTACATCGAAGGCGGGTTTCCTGGCGCAAATACCGTCGACACCGAGCTGTTCGATGCCCCTCCCCCTGTGACGAGCGCGCGACTGACCGCATTCGGCATGATCAAGCGCGCTGGCCGGTCGGTTGAAAACGACAGCGGCCTCCAAGCAACGCTGGCGGCCAAATGCCCGGCGATCTGCCTCGTCGCCAAGGCGTGGGATTACCATGTCCGCGTCGCCCTCGGATCGACCAACGCGGATAACCTCGCGGGCATCGACGCGTCGGTTCGGGCCGGCGTCGCGGCAGGCCGGGAAACGATGGTAGATTGCGAGCACTTTTTCGACGGCTACAAAGCCAACCGCGATTACGCCCTGGCTGTGGCACGCACGGCATTTGAGGCTGGCGCGCGCTGGGTCGTGTTGTGCGATACCAACGGCGGCACGCTTCCCGACGAGGTCGAGCGGATTGTTGCGGATGTCGCCACGGTGGTTCCAGGCGGCAATCTTGGAATCCATGCTCACAATGACACCGAGAACGCGGTTGCGAATTCTCTCGCCGCCATCCGCGCGGGCGTTCGCCAAGTGCAGGGGACGTTGAACGGTATCGGCGAGCGCTGCGGCAACGCCAACCTGACGTCGATCATCCCGACGCTGTTGTTGAAGTCGGCGTTCGCCAATCGCTTTGAAACCGGTGTGACGCCCGAGTGCCTGCGTGCACTCACTCACGCCAGCCGCGTGCTCGACGAACTGCTGAACCGGGCGCCCAACCGCCACGCTGCCTACGTCGGCGACAGCGCGTTCGCGACAAAAGCGGGTATTCATGCGTCGGCGCTGTTGAAAGAGCCGGAAACCTACGAACACGTGCCGCCCGAGACCGTCGGCAACGAACGGCGGCTGTTGGTCTCCAGTCAGGCAGGAAAATCAAATTTGCTCGCCGCTCTTGCCCGGTTCGGGGTCGCCGCAGATCCGGCAGACCCTCGCGTCGCCTCACTGCTCGACATCATCAAAACCCGCGAAGCATCGGGCTACGCCTACGAGGCGGCCGAAGCCTCTCTCGAATTGCTCGCGCGCCGGACGCTGTCCAACGTCCCGCAGTATTTCACGGTCGATAGTTTCCGCGTCATGGTCGAACGCCGTCACAATGCGCTTGGCGCGTTGGTCACCGTGTCAGAGGCAATCGTCAAAGTTCATGTCGCTGGAGAAGATCAGCCGTTGTGGTCGGTCGGGGAAGGCAACGGGCCCGTCAACGCGCTCGATCAAGCCTTGCGCCGCGATCTCGGCCGCTATCAGAGCCATATCGATGGTGTCGAACTCATCGACTACAAGGTTCGCATCCTGACGGGTGGTACCGAGGCCGTGACGCGCGTGCTGGTCGAAAGCCATGATACCGCAACTGGCGAGCGTTGGATTACGGTTGGCGTGTCGCCCAACATCATCGACGCGAGCTTCGAAGCGCTGCTCGACGCGATCAACTTCAAGTTGATCAAGGATGGCGCCGCGTCGGAGCCGGTCGCGATGACCGCAAAAGCGATCGGTTAACTCGAAGTGTTCAGGCCCCGATCGGCTGGTCGGGATAGGCCAGTTGCTCGCGCGCGCGCCATTCTTTGGTGACGTAGTTGATGATCAGCGACTGGCGGACGCCTGGAATATCGCGGCTCTCGAACCCATGGAACGTGTCGTTACCGGGCACGAAGACCATCGCGCCATTGGGCACGAACGGCGAACGGGCGACGTGCGTTTTGCCATTGTCGTAGATGTCGGTGCCGAGGCTCTCATGGCGCGGATCGGTCGACATGTAGAGCAGCATTGTGAACACCTTGACGCCGAGATCGGTGTGGGGCTCGAGCCAGAACCCACCGGTGTCCTGCGCGTATTCGATCCGCAGATAGCTGCCACCGAGCGACGTTCCGCAAACCTGTTCGATCTTGTGTGTCAAGGCGGGGCTCTGGAAGCCGGCTGCGATCGCCTCGACAACCGGGAACGCGTCGCGGTTGGCGGCGTCGAAATAGACGCGCGTCGCATTGTGCAATTCGCGTTTGCCCGAGACACCGCCAAGGGCTGGCGGTGCGAACGGAAGACTGCGGACTGCGTTGGCGCAAGCGTCGGGTAAGCAGTTGGTCAAAAACCAATGCGGATAGGGCGCGGGGAGCATAGGAGCGCGGTCGAGGCTTGCCGACATCGCGGCTACGACGTCAGCGGCGGTGACGCCGTCATGATCGTGATGCGCGTCTTGCATGGGCTTCTCGCGGGTTGGCACAGGAATGGATCGGAGGTTCGCGGGCAGTGCGCGGGCTCGCCGTGCGAATTTCAGCCTTAACCGCTTCGATAAGGCCTGACCAGCGGCCCAACTTGCGGCATTAGAACCTTTGCATACAACTCAATGTGAGTCGCCTTAGTGTAAGCAGCCTTATCAGGCCCCATAACGCCAGAACCCTCCAGGCGGGGGAGCCAGGAGGGTTCTGTCGGATGGGCAGGCTGTTGGGAAGTCAAGCTAAGCGGGACGTGAACTCTAATATCGTCTCAAATCGATCGCATCGTTGCGGGCTTCACATCGCTGGTCCGAGCCTTGGATGGGTCAAGATTCTCCCCGGCGATGACCAGGATAACGACGGCAACCGTAAAACTTACGAGCATTCCAATACGGGCCCAGAACGCCACCCGGCCGTGTTGTCCTACGCTGTCGAGATCCACGACGAAACTCGCTTTTGTTGAGGACGTGATTGTTGAAGACGGGGGCAGGTTTCTAAGTCCAGGTCGTTTCGGGTCGGCTCGTTCTCGTTGATATCCTCATAACCAATTTCGGAGCTTCGGTCTAACACCGTCGCAAGTCAGCGTTAACGATGATATGCCCGCCTTAAGATTTCGTTAAGGGACGTGTCCAGAAGCTGAAACTCCGTTCCATTTCAGCACTCGGGCTTTGAGTTCTGCTGCACCGGGACGCCTATGTCGGGACGCCTATGTCGAAACGCCCCAAGCTTGTGCGTCGGACTTGCACCTCGCATTCGCGAGGTTATGGTGCGGTCGCAACGGGGTCCGGGGGCGGCGTAATGCAGTTGGTGCGTGCCAATTCAGAGGCTGCCATCGGAGTGCGTTGGCGGCGGCTGGTTACCACGTCCGCGGCTGGGTGTGCCGCAGCGTGTATTTTGCTGGCCATGTCGCTCTGGTCAGATGTCGCGTTCGCCGCACCTGCTGGCGCTCCACCCTCCGATCCGCGCGGCGCCCAAGCCTTTGCCATCCTCGATGCAAACTGTTCGGGCTGCCATCAGGCCGGCAAGCTCAATGGGCCGGCGCCCGGCGGAGACTTGGCAAACATTCTCCAGCTATCGGAACTCGTCGCCGAGCCGCACTTGGTCCGGCCGGGGCAACCTGATGCCTCGCGCCTCTATCATGTGCTTCTCGACCGGCACCGGCCGCTGGACCTGTCGGCGGAGACGCCGTGGCCAGACCGCTCGGATATCCAACGGGTTCGAACGTATCTCGAGGAAGCGGCCGCCGGCCCCCGCGCTTGTGGACAGGCCGATGCGCCGATGACCGCGCAAGGCATTGCCGCTGCGATCGATGCTGCGACGACGGCCGCTGGCGAAACCGTCGGCCGCGATCTCCGCTTCATCACGCTCTCCCACTTCTCCAATAACTGTATCGGTGAGGCGGAACTTGAGGGCTATCGCCAGGCGGTAGCCAAGCTGCTGAACAGCCTGTCGTGGGGTCTCAGGCCGGTTGCGCTGAAGCGGATTGATCCGGGCGGCACGATATTGGCTTTCCGGCTTGCTGATATCGGCTGGATCCCAGAGCATTGGGCGGCGCTTGCTGCCCGCGAACCAACGGGTATCGCGCTCGACCTTTCGGGCAAGCTCACCAGTCGCCTTGCCGACACCCGGCCTGTCCGGGCGGACTGGTTGGCGTTCGCAGCCCGCGACAGCGCGCTCTACGGCGAACTCTTGGGGCTGCCTCCGACGCTCGACGAACTGGTGCGCCTTATAGGCATCGATCGCCAAGGCGAGATCGGGTCGGCCAAGGCACCGCGTGCCGCGATCCGGCAAAGCCAGATCACCAGAGGGCCCCGGGTCATCGAACGGTTTGAGGCCGAGAACCGACGGCTGTGGCTTGCGTACGACGCCGCCGAGGCATCGGGCGAGCGCGATGTGTTCGATCGGCCGCTTGGCTACATCCCCACGGCGGCCGAGAGATACCGTTTCCGGGCCGACGGTCTTCGCGCGATGTTCACACTACCCAACGGCTTTCTCGGCTATTCGGTGTTTGATCCCGACGGGGTGCGCGTCCCAGCCGTTCCGGCCGCCGTCGACATGCCAGCGGCGCGCTGGGCAGGCGCCGGACTTGCCGCCTGTATCAGTTGCCATTCGGCTGGTCCGGCGCCGTTCACCGATGCCATGCGCGGCCATATCGAGAGCGAAAAATTCACTGCTCCCAAAGACGTGCGCGACGCGGCGCTTGCCGTTTACGCAGCTGGTGGTTTGGCAACCCAACGTGAGGACGATTCCTCCGCGTTCCGCCGCGCCATGATCCAAGCCGGGATCGATCCGGGCCGAATGATACATGGGCTGGAAATCACCAGCGCCCTGGCTCGCCGCTACCGCCTCGATCTCGATGCGCGGACCATTGCAGCCGAGGCGGGATTGAGGGTTGAAACCCTAGAGGGCGCGGTCGCGGCCGACAAAACGATAGACCCGTCGCTCGCCCACCGCCTCCGTCAGGGGGTCGTCTCGCGCGCTGACGCAAACACGGTTTTGGCCGCCGTCAGGGGCCTCCGCCCGGACGCCGTGACAGGCGATCGGCCTTCTCAGCCACCCAAGCTGACGCTCGCACCGTCTCCATCACAACCACGCGCAGCGCCCGACACAGAAGAGCCGCTGCGACTGTTGCTGTGGACCGAGCGCTCGCGTTATGCCTCCGGCGACCTCGTAGCGTTTCACGCGGCGGCGAGCGCGGCGTGCCATCTGACGCTGATTGGAGTCGATCCGGCCGGGAAGGCAACGGTCCTGTACCCGAGCGAGTTCGAGCCAGACAACCTGTTGCAGCCGAACCGGACCGTGACTGTGCCAACTGCCGGTGCGCAGTACCAGTTCCGGCTGCGTGAACGCGGTCTGGAGACCATCATAGGCGTCTGCCAGGTCGGGGTAAAATTTCCGTTGGGCATCGAACCCGATTACGAGCGACAGCGGTTCACCGTGCTCGGTAGCTACGAGAACTTCGAACGCAGCGGGTTCCAAAGCGACGCGCCAGCGCCGCGCCCCCGGGGCGGCCGCAACGGCTCAGCGAAGACAGACGCCCCCCTAGGGGCCGTTGCGCGCGCCGCCATTCGCATAGCGATCGAGTAACGCACGTCTCGCTAGCGACTAAAATTGCACAACTGTTGCCCGAAAATCTACTTTACATGGGGGGGTGCGCTCCCTATCTCAGCTTTTCGTTCGACGGCGGTCTCTGCTGGTCGTAGCGGGCGCTTGCCCGGTGCGACCCATCCAAAAGCAGCGCCTTGGGGTTTGGCCCGATTGGTGGAGGTCCCATGCAATGGAAAAATACGCGTCTGCTGATGCGCTGATCGCAGCTTATAAGCCGGAGCGGCCGATTCTCGGCATACGCCCGCATGCTGCGGCCCGCGCTGCACGCTGGTTCATCGACAATTTTCCCGGCGATGTCGCATACGCGTACAAGGCCAACAGCTCGGTGTTCCTGCTCGGTGCCCTGTACGGGGCCGGCATCCGGCACTTCGATGTGGCGTCGCTCGTTGAACTCGAGGACGCCGTCACGATCCCTGGCGTGCATCTGCACTTCATGCATCCGGTCAAATCGCGGCTCGCGATTCGCCGCGCGTATGAACTCGGCGTGCGCACGTTCTCGCTCGACAGCGAAGATGAGCTCCGTAAGATTCACGAGGAGACCGACGGCGCCCGCGATCTGGTGCTGTTCATCCGCATCGCTGTGCCAGCCAAGAACAGCCGGGTCCCGCTCGAGCGCAAATTCGGCATTAGCGGTGCCAAAGCTGCACGCCTGCTAGTCAAGGCCCGCCAGATGGCCGCTGAGCTCGGCATTTGCTTTCACGTCGGTTCGCAGACGACCACGCCCGATAGCTACATCACGGCACTCGCCGAGGTCCATCGCCTGATCGTCCGCGCCGGCGTTGTCCTCGACCGCCTCGATGTTGGCGGCGGCTTTCCGTCGTCCTATCCCGACAGCGAGCCGGCCCCGCTTTCGTCGTTCATCGAGACGATCAACGCGGGCATCGAAAGCCTGCCGGTGCGCGAAAACATCCGCATCATGTGTGAGCCTGGCCGGGCGCTTGTTGCCGAGGCCGAAAGCCTGATCGTCCGCGTCGATGCGCGGCGCGGCGACGACCTGTTCATCAACGATGGTGCTTACGGCACGCTTTATGACGCCGCGCACCTCGGGTGGATCTTCCCGACCCGCCTGGTGGGACACGAACCCGTGCCCGGCGAGCCTATGGTGCCGTACGCGTTTTATGGGCCGACGTGCGACTCGATCGACTTCATGAAGGGGCCGTTCGTGCTGCCAGCCTCGATCCGCGAGGGCGACTACATCGAGATCGGCAACATCGGCGCCTATGGCCGAGCCATCGGTGGCCGATTCAACGGCTACGGCTCCTACGAAGACGTGATCCTGCTCGACGAGCCGATGATGTCGGTCTACCGGCACGCCGACCCTGCAGTGGTGGCGAGCGTCAAGCGGGCTTGACCATGTTGCCTCGGCACAGCTTCCATCCTTGCCGCCGATGCCTAATAATCATCGGCGGCATGTAACGTTGTGGCATCTACTCCGTACTCAACGTTGGAGGACCATCCATGATCATTAGCTTGAAGCCC
>JAWXCP010000190.1:0-25430 GCA_034408685.1 Hyphomicrobium aestuarii
CCGTCAAACGGCTGCTGCTCAGCGATGCGCTTCCACCGGCGGGGTTCATCATCCGTCTTGCCACAGTGCCCTCATTCGGTGAAAGCCTCGTTGTCGCGTGTGGCGCCACGACGCCGACGATTGCGCGCTACATCGCGCTGGGGCCAACAACGACGACCCGTGCCATCACTGCAGACACATTTGTCAGTGCAAGTACGTACGACGTGGTCTTCACAGTGACGTCGACATCTGCCTGGGCGACGGCGGGCGACGCGACGTCGGCTGGAACCGTGCTCCGGCGCCGGTTCCTGGCCGCCTGGGTGTTCCCGCGCTGGCAATCGATCCTCTGGGTGATGCTGCTGACGGCGCTGCTCGCCGCCGTGACCGGGCTCTACCCGCTCATTATCAAGATGAGCTTCGACGTGCTCAAGGATGGCAGCACCGACCTCCTCGGCTGGGTGCTCGCCGCCGTCATTGCCACGACAGCCGCCCGCGCGATCCTGCTCTATACTCAGACGGTTGCCGCCAACCGCGTGGTCAATCGCATCGCGACCGATATGCAGACCGCAGCGTTTTCGCATCTCGTTGCATCCGATTTCGCCCGTCTGTCGCGCGAAGCACCCGGTCAGATGATGTCGCGGCTGACCAACGACATCGCGTCGATCCAATCCGCCGTCCAGGCGACGCTTCAGTCGGCCGTGCGCGATAGTCTGTCGGTCGTGATGCTGGTCGCCTCGATGCTCTATCTCGACTGGGGACTGACGCTTGTCGTGCTACTGATCTACCCGGTCGCTGGCCTGCCCATCATGATGATCACGCAGCGCCTGCGAAAGGTCGCGAAGCAAACCCAGGCCGAACTCGGCGATTCGACGGCGCTGCTCGCCGAACAGCTTGGCGCGGCACGTTTGATCAAATCCTACCGGCTGGAAGATTACGCGAGCCGCCGCATGAACGGCAGCTTCGAACAACTGTTCAATCTGCGCATGAAGGCGATCACGGCGCGATCGCGGCTCGATCCACTTCTTGAAGCGTTCGGTGGGCTCGCCATCGCCGGGGTCATCGCGCTGGCGTTCTGGCGGATCTCCAGCGGCATATCTTCGGTTGGCGATTTTATGGGCTTCGTCAGCGCGTTGCTGCTCGCCGCCCAACCGATACGCGCGATCGGAACCCTGCCAGCCAAACTGCAAGAGGGTCTCGTCGCCGTAGAACGTTATTATCAGCTCATGGACGAAGCGCCCCGCATCGTCGATCGGCCGGGCGCTCAGCCGCTCACCGTTGCCGGCGGCGGCGCCATCGCCTTCGACAACGTCTCGTTCGCATATGACCACGCCGCCGCTCAAAGCGCGGTCCGCGACATCGTGCTCACCGTGCCAGCAAGCACGACGGTGGCGCTCGTTGGCCGCTCGGGCTCGGGTAAAACGACGCTCTTGAACCTCGTGCCCCGGCTGTTCGATGTCACGGCTGGCCGAATACTGATCGATGGCCAGGATGTTCGCGACGTCACGGTCGCCTCGCTTCGCGATCACGTCTCGATCGTTGCGCAAGACGCCACGCTGCTCGACGATACCATCCGGGCCAACATCGCGCTTGGCCGCCTGGATGCGAGCGAGTCTGACATCATCGCCGCCGCTCAAGCGGCTGCCGCCCACGCGTTCATCCTCGCCCAGCCCAACGGGTATGACACAGCGGTCGGCGACCGTGGCTCGCGCCTATCGGGCGGCCAGCGTCAGCGCATCGCCTTGGCCCGGGCAATCCTCAAGAACGCGCCGATCCTGCTGCTGGATGAAGCGACAAGCGCGCTCGACAGCGAAAGCGAGCGGCTGGTGCAGGACTCGCTAGCGCGGTTCACCCAAGGACGAACGACGCTCATCGTCGCCCACCGGTTGTCGACGGTTCGAGATGCTGACCTGATCGCGGTGCTCGAAGACGGCCGCATCGTCGAAACGGGGACGCACGCCGTGCTGATGGCGGCCGATGGCGCCTATGCGCGCCTCGTCCGGTCCCAAGCCCTCGCGGCGGACACGGCAGGATGAACCGTCAGCCGACGCCCAGCTATTCAGCAGCGGCAGGAAACGTCGTCGGCGTCGTATCATGATGCCGCGACAACGCGACGAGTTGGCGATGGATGCGGGCTTGAGGCCCGAGCTGCAACCGCTCGCCCAACGCGAGACTGTCGAGGCCTTTGGCAAGCAGCAACCGCGCGTCGTCGAGTTTGAAGCGATGGGTCGCGATCAGCGCCAGCGCAAACACGCTCTCGATCGTGTCGGGATGGCGCGATCCAAGGACCCGTTCGCGAATATCGCGAGAATATTCGTGCATGTTGGCGGCGGCCTCGAGGTGCCCGGCCTGTACGTAGAGATCGCCAAGCATCGCGTATGCCGTCGCACTCGCCGGGTGTCTCGCACCGCATGCCGTCGTGATGGTGCGCGCACTGGCGTTGAGCAATTCCTCAGCCGCCTGGAACTGGCCGCGCTCAGACAGCACGTTGCCAAGGCTCATCATGCTGCTCGCAGCATCAAGTCCGCTCTCGCCCGACACCGCGACAAAGCGGTTCCAAGCGGTCCGGTGGTCGGCTTCAGCCTCAGTGAGGTTGCCCTCGGCGCGATGGGCCTCGGCGACGATCGTCAGCGTAACGGCAAACTCACGCGTAAACGCGCCTTGTATCCGGCGGACCGCGAGCGATTGCCGTGCCAGTCCCTTGGCGTCGCCCGCCCGGCCCTGGCGCAACAAGCACAGCGCGTATTCGTCAAGAATGTCAGCCACGGCGGGATGGACGTCGCCAGCAGCGATCGTCATGCCAGCCAACGCGCGGCGATAATGAGGTTCGGCGGATGCAAAGCGGCCCTGGTCGCGCAGGCAATCAGCCAACTGGCGCTCGGCACTGGCCGTCAGGGGATGGTCGATGCCGTTGACGCGTTCGCGCTGTGCAAGCAGGTGGCGCAACGTCACCTCAGCCGCGCGGAAGTCGAACGCCTCGAGCTGTTGCGCAGCTTCCATGCGCAACGCTTCATCGCTCTTGATAATCGAGCGCTGGGGCAGCTGCGGCAGTTGGATAACGTTGCTGTAGGCGAGCGTTACCGACGGTTCGAGCCGAACGTGCGGCGCCAGCTCTGGCGGGTCGATGCGAACGGGCGGCAATGCGGGCGGCGGCAGTACAGGTCGCTCGATCACGCGTGCGCTCGCGCGGCGGGCGCCGGTGATAATCTGGCGGGTCCGCCAGCCAGCGGCCGCAGCTGACATCAATCCAAGCGTCAGCAACACATGCTGCCACATCTGGCTGTTGGGACCGAACGCTGCGGTGCGCAGCACGTCAGGCACCCGCGCCGTGCCGCTGGATGTGGCCTGTGTCACAGCACGCGCGGCGACGGCGCCATCAAGGCTTGCGACGGCCAACGCCACATCGGCATCGCGCGCGACGATAGATGTCATCGGCGACGTTGCCGCCGCGATCGCGCGCGGTGAAGCGGCGTTGACCAGGACCGTCGGCGTGACAGTCCGGGCAAAGGCGATCGGCGCTTGGGTCTCGATCCGGTAGTCCGGCGCGGAGGCCTGAATGGAGAACATCGGTGCGTTGACGATCGCCGCTTCGGACCGCGCCAGTTCGGCATCATGTGCGGCGGCTGACGCGTAGGCTGGCAGAACATCGAGGCTATGGGCAGAAGCGACGTCGGCTGGCCCAACGTCGGCCGGCATGGGGTCGGGCGCCGCTGCCAGCACGTCTCCGGCCAAGTCGGCCTCAGAGCCCGGCTCGGAACGCGCGATCAGTATGTCTGGCGCCGGCTGGCCGTTACGCTCGGGCGCCTGCGCCACGAGCCTGGACTTCAGTGCAACGAGTTGGTCGTAATCGAAGCGGCCGAGATAGCCCTCGACCGGTGGGTAGATGCGCTGGCGGCGATACCGGGCGCTTTTGGGATCGGGTGCCCAGATCACCAGGACCTTGAGTTTGGCGACGCCAAACCGGGCGAAGTCGAGCTTCTCGGCGACGCCGCGCGTCACGTCGATTGTGCGCCGCTTGTAGAACGGCCCAAAATCGTTGACGCGGACATGCGAGGTTCGGCCGTTGTCCGGGTTCCATAGCAACAGCTCGGTCCCGTCGGGATAAAGCGAACTCGCCGCGTGGCTGTCACTCCAGGCATCGAACGCTTCGCCAGAGGACGTCAGCGTCCCCGTGTTCATGCGGTCGCGCTCGGGGATATCGTAGAACGACGTGTACGCGTCGAATTCCCGCCCGACGATTTTCGACATCTCGGTCAGCGAGCGGACCCGGTGGCAGACGTCCTTATAGCAATGGACCTCGCCCGGCGTTTTGGCGACGGCGGGTAGCATCGGCAGGGCGGCGGCGTAGGCAGCAAGGATCGATGCCGAAGCCCCGGTTGCCCGCCTGGCACGCATTCTCGGCAAGCGCGAGGCCTGCGGATGCCATTTCTTACCGTGAGCTCGCACAGCGAGCACCCCCTTCACACAGCAGGTGCCGAAGCACAATTTCCATAGTGAAATGGAAAATCCCAACGGTATCAGCACCCTAGCCAGCCAGAGATAACCACGCACCGGTAAACCAACTGTGAATGCCTAATTTTGGTTCCATTTTGAAACGCTCGGCAACCGTCGTTTGACCGGACTTGCCATCCCGTCGACTTCCTGCGACTTTGGCGGTCGTGAACCGAGCGGGAGTTGTCAATGCTCGTCGTGGACGCTGACACGGTCATGGAAGGCCAACTGACGATCCTTGGGAACGTCCGCATCGACGGATTGTTTCGCGGGGCCGTCACGTGCACCAGCCTTGAGATCGGGGCCGACGGCGTCGTCGAAGGCAACGTGACCGCCGAGCGCCTGATCATCGCAGGCCAACTCATCGGCATCGCCCGCGCCAGGGTCGTCCACCTCTACGGCACCGCGATCGTCGAAGGCGAAGTGTTCCAGGAAAAGCTTTCCATGGACGCCGATGCCTCTCTGCTCGGCGAAAGCCGTCGCCTCAAGGCATTCGAGATGCCGCACGTCTACCGGTCGCTGGAGGCCAGGGAGCGGCAGCTCGACGAGGAAATCGAACAGATCTCCACCGCCGCGCGCGTTCGCAAGGCAGACCAAGCCGAAGAAGCAAGAGCCGCTTTCGACCAGCTCAGAGCGCGGTTTCCAGCTCTGCGGGTCCAGCCTGGGCGCTGATCGCAACGCCTGCGTCGGCCGCGGCTGATCGACGGTCGCTAGCTTGCGGTTGACGCAAGCTCAGGCGACGCAATGCGCGCAAACCCGGCAGCGAGATCGGCCTTGAGGTCTTCGATGTCCTCTAGGCCGACATGCAACCTGAGCGCTGGTCCGGGGTAGGACCAAACGGTCGCCGTGCGGTAGGACTGCGGTTCGAACGGCACGATCAGGCTCTCGAAGCCGCCCCACGAATACCCCATGCCAAAATAGCGCAAGTGATCGACAAACGCGGCCAGTTGCGCCCGCGTGATCGGCTGCAGCACCATCGTGAACAGCCCGGACGCGCCAAGGAAATCGCGTTTCCATAGTTCATGCCCCGGTGCTCCCTCGAGGCCAGGGTGCAGTACAGTAGCAACCTCTGGCCGCTGCGACAGCCAACCGGCAAGCGCTAGCCCCGATGCCTGATGGTGGGCGAGCCGCACATGCAGGGTCCGCAACCCGCGCAGCGCAAGCCACGTCTCCTCCGAGCCAGGGCAGACGCCGAGCGCTTCCTTGGCCGCGATCAGCGGCTTGACCGCCCGCCCCGTCGCAGTCACTGCGCCGAGCAGCGCGTCCGAATGGCCAACCACATACTTCGTCAGCGATTGGACTGAAACATCGATGCCATGCGCGAACGGCTTGAAATAGAGCGGGCTCGCCCAGGTGTTGTCGATCGCGACGATCACCCCGGGATGCTGTCCGTCCGTCGTGCCGTATGACGTCACGGCCGCTACGATCGCTGGGATGTCCTGCACCTCGAACGTCTGTGAACCTGGGCTCTCGGTCCACACAAGCCGGGTTTTCGGCGTCAGAAGCTGGGCAATCCCTGCGCCGATCAGCGGATCGTAATACGTCGTCTTGACGCCGAACCGCGCGAGCGCCGTGTCGCAGAAATGCCGCGTCGGCTGATAGACGCTGTCGGTCACCAGGATTTCGTCACCGGCCGCAACGTAGGCCAGGATCGCTGTCGTCACCGCTTGATAACCCGATGCCGTCAGGATCGTGCGATCGCCGCCTTCGAGCGCTGCGATTTGCCGTTCAAGTTCGACGGTATTCGGGTTGCCACGCCGCCCGTAGGTATAGGGTTGGCTGCGGGCCGTGAGCGCGTCGAGCGTCGGGAACAAGACGGTCGAACCGCGATAGGCCGGGGCGTTGACGAACCCGTTATGGGCACCGGGATCGCGGTGATCGTGAATGATCCGCGTCGCAACGCCCGCTGACCCCGTTCGTACGTCGCTTATCGGCTCGTCGTCGGCGGAGGGATCGGTCATGGCGTTTGGAGATCGCTTCAGTTCGCGTCAGTGCCTTGCCGCGTCGGGCTGACCCCGCGCTGCTGATCCCGCATTATTGCATGATGACTTCGACCTGTACCGTATCTCCGTGCCGGACCAGAAAGTCGCGCCGGAACGTCTTGGCGCCGCGCCGCGCGATAGCCGCATAGGTCCCGGGCGCCAGCACGTGGGTCGGGATAGCTCCGACGCTTTCCTTCACGATTTCGCCACCAAGTGTCTGGATCGTCCATTGCGTATCTGGGAACGCATCGCCCCCTGGCTGCGTGACGAGCTTGAACGCAACCTTGGCGG
The DNA here is from genome assembly GCA_034408685.1 of Hyphomicrobium aestuarii. GTDB lineage: Bacteria > Pseudomonadota > Alphaproteobacteria > Rhizobiales > Hyphomicrobiaceae > JANXVY01. The sequence continues at coordinate 6,741 of JAWXCP010000190.1, forward strand.
CGGCGTGCGACACGGCAGCCTCCGTCATTTTTCCAGCCTCGACCGTCACGTCGGCGCGCACCACCGCGTTGGCATCCCCATAGGTCGAGACCACCTGATAGATACCAGCGTTGAGCCGCACGATCAGCCCCGGCTTAACCCCTGAAATGACGGTAGCCCGGTTACCGGAGGTCTCGTCGCTCTGAATTTGGAAATTGACGGTGTTGGGGGCAGGCGCAGCGCCGCCAATGTCGGCAAGCAGCTTGAGGCCGCCAGCGTTGAGCACGAACCGCTCCGCGCCGGTTTCACCCGGCTTGATCACGATCCTCCGGGTCAGGTGCGCGCGTCCAAACCCGACGTTGACGGTATAGTCGCCAGCTGGCAGCTTCAACGTCGGGGTCGGCTCGCGGTGTGTCGCTATCAACTTGGGTTGCGAGCCCACATCGCGTTTCGAATAGACGCGCCAAACGAGGCCCTGGTCGATGCGCTGCCCGTCATCCGTCAGCACGGCCTCGAGAACAGCGCCGCCGATCGGCGCTAGCGGCGCGGCAACGGGCGGCTGCTGCTGGGCAAAACCGGCCGTCGGCATGGCGGCCACGCCAGCGGCCATAACCGCCAGGATCGCGCCAACCAGCCGGGATGCCGGAACTGCAATCGAAACCTGCCGAACGGGACTTGCCAATGTCAGGCCTCGCGTCACCTGAACCGGGAGATCCATAATCCCTCTCACACCAAAGCGCGCTGCCATCACCGGAAACCGATCTCAACGGTCAGGACCTGGGCATCAGCCACCGCAGGCACTTGGAACGCACCCGTCGCGGTCCTGTCGCGCGAGACGGCGCTCACCTGATAGGCCCCCGGTGCCAACACCAGCGCTGGCGACGTCTCCATCGTGCGGGCCACGATGCCGCCAACCTGATCCCGCACCTCCCACGACACCTCGCCGCCACCGCTGACCTTCAGCTGAACCGTTTGGGCGTCGAGTTTGAGCGCAAGCTTGCGCGATGCGCCGGCCTCGAGGTCGAACTCCTGCTGCGCCTTGACGTTGAGCCCGCCAGCCGATGCATCGACCCGGTAACGGCCCGGTGCCAATTGAAACTCCGGCGTCAGAGCCGCCGACCGCGCGACCTCCCGGGGCGGCTGACTGTCGAGTGCGAAAACCCGTGTCTTGAGCCCGACCTTGCCCGCGCCGGCACCAGTGCTTGAGACGGCTTTGGCAAAAGCACCCGATGGGATCACTTGGACCGTCGCAAGACCGAGCACGAGCGCCCGCTTGACCGTGTCACCGGCGCCAACTGCGATGCGCTCGCGAACCGCTGCCGCTCCGGAGCGTGCCGTGACGTAGTACGTACCTGCGGGCAAAACGAACGTCGCCGCCGTTGCGGCAGACCGCGCGATCTCCCGGCGCCCGTCCACAGCGTCAGGATCGTCGCGCGCCAGCAAGATCGTCACGCCGTCGAGCGGCGGGCCGTCGGCCTTTGCCACCGTTGTCACCTCGAGACGCCCAGCCCCGGTGACGATCGCAGGCATCAGCACGCTGCCCGCCGTTGCCGAGACCATCTGTTCTCGCGTGATCATGCCGTCGGTGACCGTTACCCGGTATCCACCCGCTGGTAATATGAGACCTGCCTCGCTGGCCCGGCCGACCCACACCGGGCGGCGGGCTGCCGACATATCGTCAGCCTTCGTAACCGACACCATGGCCGATTGCGACACCGGTCCGTCCTTCAAATCGCGCACCGCGATCGTCACTGCGGCAGCGTCCAACGGCACCATGACAGTCGTCGCGGTCGAGCCTGATACGTTGGCGTTCGCCCGCGCCGTGGTTAAGCTGGCCGTTGCTTCGATCGCGTACGAGCCGGGTTCCAACTTGACAAACGGCGTTGCGGCGATGGTTTCGAAAACGATCACCTCGCCACGGCGCACCACCCAGCGGATGGGGGCGTCGAGCGCGGTCGCGTCGCGACCAAGCCGCGCGGAAAGTTGCAAGCCGGGCTCCGATGGCGGCGCAGGCACCGGCGCCGTCTTGGTCGCAATGGTGTCGGCCGGTTTGCTATCGGCGGCGGCCGCCTCCGCGACGGGTGCGCCGGAGGGATCGATAAGCGCCAACCGGACGGCCGCATCGACGGCGAGGGTCAGCGCCTCAGCGTCGGTCGCATCGAAGATTTTGCCGCCTGTCTTGGCAGGAATGCACGCCATCTTCTCGCGATCGGCAGGTTCGAGCGCGATCGATACGAGATGGAACCGCAATTTCGGGTTCATTGCGTGAACCTCGGCAATCGCCTCGCATGGGTCTTGGCGGCAATTATCAGTGCTATCGTGGATCAGAACGACGCTACCAGCCGCGCCCGAGGGAAACGCTTTCGCCACGTCGCGGATCGCGCCGGCAATCGGGCCTTTGCCCTTGGGATTGAGTTTATCGAGCGGAGCGATCACCCGGCTCGCGTCCCCGGCAGCGATCGGCGCCAGAATTTGCACGTCGCTGCAATCGCCCGTCCGCCGGTGACCGAACGAAGCGAGGCCATACGATGCCGACGTCGGCACTTTGGCAAGCCCGTCGCTGAGAGCCTCGCGGGCAACCTCGAATTTCGGCCGCTTGTCGCCCTCGATCTTGCCCCACATCGAGCCCGACCCGTCGAAGATGATCATCGCAGGCGGTGCGTCGGCAGCGCGTGCTGATTGAGCCGGGGCAAACCCCGCAACGACCAAGCCCGCCAGCGCCGTCAGCGACGCCGCGATCGTGTTGCGTGGGCGGTCATCTCTCGTCATGGCAACCCGTCTGCTTGAGGACCAACGCATTGTACCAAAGAGCGAAGTGGATTAGCCAGACGCACGATCCTGAAATCTGAGACCGGGCAGCGACTGACCATGAGTGAAGCGACAACGAACCCTATGCTCGACCTGCTGGCAACGCGGCGCTCCGTCAAGCCCGACAGGCTGGCCGCGCCTGGTCCAACGCCTGACGAGTTGCACCAGATTTTGACCATCGCCGCCCGCGTCCCCGATCACAAGAAACTCGCCCCCTGGCGCTTCATCGTGTTCGAAGGTGACGCCCGTTTCAAGGCCGGCGAGATTTTTGCCGAAGCCTGCCGCCGTGAGGACAAAGAGCCACCATCCGACAAGCGGATCGAAACCGAGCGCAACCGGCTTGCTCGCGCACCTTTGGTGGTCGCGGTCGTCTCGCGCACCGTCGACAACCCCTTTGCCCCCGAATGGGAGCAGGTGCTGTCGTGCGGGGCCGCCTGTTACAATATGTGCTTGGCCGCCAACGCCATGGGCTTTGGCACCAACTGGCTGACCGACTGGGTATCCTACAGCGCGCACGTCCGGGAGGGGCTCGGCCTCGCCGCCAACGAACGCCTCGCCGGCTTCGTCTACATCGGCACCGCGATGGAGCGCTCGCCCGAGCGTGAGCGGCCAGCCATCTCCGATATCGTCAGCCACTGGCCGGCATGACGGCGCGCCTCACCGGCCCGGATGGCCGCACGTTCGACGCCGTTGTCGCGCTCGGCTCCAACGTTGGCGACAAGACCGGCAATATCGCCCGCGCGACGGCCGCGCTGACCAGCGACGGGCAGGTCACGCTCGTTGCAGCATCGCAAAACTACCGCACCGCGCCGTGGGGCAACACCGACCAGGACTGGTTCGTCAACGCCTGTATGACCGTGACGACCACGCTCGATCCGCACGGCCTGCTCGCCCGCTGTCTCGACGTCGAGCGACAACTTGGCCGCGTTCGTGCCGTCAAGTGGGGCCCGCGAATCATCGATCTCGACGTGCTCATCTACCGTGACGCGGTGATCGACACCGTCGACCTCGTGCTGCCGCACCCCCACATGACCAGCCGCGCGTTCGTTTTGCGTCCTCTCGCCGACATCGCGCCGGGCCTAAACATCGGCGGACACACGGTGGCCGAATGGCTGACGCGCATCCCCCACGACGATGTCGTCGCTATCTAGCATCGTGTCTTGGCGTGATATGCCACACAAAAAAGCCGCCGGTTGCCCGACGGCTTGAGATTGTACGGCAGCGTTCGCGGCTTACTTTGCGGCGATCTTGCCGTCGGCGCCGTATTGCTTCAGGAACGCCGTCAGGTCCTTGACCTTCTGCTCATCCTTGAGGCCAGCGTAGATCATCTTGTTGCCCGGGATGTAAGCCTTCGGGTTTTCCATGTACGCAGCGAACGTAGCTTCGTCCCAAACCTTGTTGGCACCAGCCATCGCTTCCGAGTACTTGAACCCCTCAATGGAGCCCGACTTGCGGCCGATGACGCCGTTTAGCACGGGGCCGACTTGGTTCTTGGCGGTCTCGCCGACGGCGTGGCAGGCGCGGCACTGATTGAACACAGCCTTGCCAGCTTCGACATCCTGGGCAAGTGCAGCGGTTGCTGGCGTCACGGCGACAAACGCCAATGCCAAAAGCGTCTTTTTCATTCTTAATCTCCCTATCGTACCTGGACCGTGGCCCGAAAATCGGCACCAAGCTCGGAACTGCAACGCGTTAGCATGCCGCCGGTTGCAAGAAATCTGCGACAAACGTGCACACATCGCCGAGGTTCATCCTCAGTGTCACACGACATTACGCCAGATTGCCTGAACTGGTGCTGTACGAACGGGCGAATTTGCCAATCGTTCCACAGCCCTACAACTCCGGCGCCAGTCCGCCACACCGCGCGATCAACTGACCGGAACGCCAGCAATCCGGCGATAGATGAACTCGGGGGCAGCGGCATCGCTCTCGACGTTGGCCAGCGCCTTGAACTCGTCGTGCATGGGCGACAACTCGCAGGCAGGATCGACGTTGGTCGGATCGCCGGTCATCATCATCGCCTGGCAACGGCAACCGCCCCAATCGATCTCGCGGCGGTCGCACGTCCGGCACGGGTCCTTCATCCAGCTCGTGCCGCGGTACATCTCGAACGCCTGACCCGTCAGCCAAATGTCGCTCAGCGACTTCTCGCGCACGTTGTCAAACTGCAAGCCCGGAATGCTCTCGGCCGCATGGCACGGCAGCACCTTGCCCGCCGGCGTGATGTTCATCGACCCACGGCCCCAGCCGCCCATGCACGGCTTTGGACGCCGCGCGTAATAATCCGGCACCACGAAGTCGAACACCATGATGCCCTTGTACTTTTCCTTCGCCGCATCGACGATCTCGACCGTCTTCATCACCTGCTCGCGCGTCGGCATCAAGCTGGCGCGGTTGCGTAACGCCCAGGCGTAATACTGCACGTGTGCCACTTCCAATCGCTGGGCGCCTGCCTCGACCGCCCACGCGATGATCGCGGGCAGGTTTTCGATATTCGCCCGGTGGATCGGCGCGTTGACGGTCAGCGGCATACCGATCTCGCGCATCCAGCCCGCAAGCTCGCGCTTTTTCGCCATCCCGCCCTTGTAGGCCGAAATGCGCTCGGCGTTGGCGTCATCGACGTCCTGGATCGACAGTTGCAGATGGTCGAGCCCGGCATCTTGAAGCGCAACGAGCCGCTCGCGCGTCAGCAACACGCCAGCCGTGATCAGGTTGGAATACAACCCGACTTCGGCTGCCGTCTTCACCAGAATTTCGAGGTCCTTGCGCGCGGTTGGCTCACCACCCGACAGGTGCAGCTGCAAAATCCCAAGCGCGGCGGCCTCGCGGAACACCCGTTGCCAATCCTCGGTGGAAAGTTCCGTGTTGGGCTTGTCCATCTCGAGCGGGTTCGAGCAGTACGGGCACTGCAACGGGCACTTGTGCGTCAGCTCAGCCAGCAGCCCCATCGGCGCCCGCCCACACGCCGGATCGGCGCTATGGTCGGCGCGCAACGGATCGGGTTTGGTCGGGTTGGCCCCAATTCCGCTGTTCCCCGTTCCAGTTGGCCCAGTCGCGGACGCAACTTTTTTAATGGTCGCGGTGTCGTTCATGGTGCTCTCAAGCCAGCGATTTTGCTGCCGACGTTAGAGCGTCCCGCCCCCATCCGCGAGCACCAAACTGCAGGACCGCCATCACAACCGATAACGTTTGCGGTAGTGCCTCCGGCTGACCCGTTCACAATGCCGGGCCGCTAGCGATGAGTTCAAAAGCAAACCAACGCTTACCTTTTAGTGTCGACACCGTAGTACTGTTGGCAATTGTCGTATCCTGCTTGCGGTTTCTCCCGAACCTGTATGTTCTCGTTTCGAGCGACAAAGGCGGGGAAAAGTTATGTTCGGTCTGGTGGAACGCAGCAGGTTGTCAATGTACGAATCGACACTGCGGCAGGCAAGAAGTGACGCTGATCAATTGTTTTACCCCCTGGCAGCGGTGATGGCTACTGCCGCCCTTGGAAAAATATCGGATCACATTAGTCCCGGACTCGTGATTCCGCGTCGAAGTATTCGCAATATGGTGGATGCGATACCTTCGGCGACACTATCTGAAGTTGATGCGTGGCTTGTCTCAACAATCAAACCAGCGCGCCATGAAAACGAGCTTGCGCCATATCAGATGGTCACAATTCTGAATGGTCTCATTTACGTGCGGATCATTGAGGTTGCTAAGCCTAAGTTTGCTAGGCGTTCGCACGTTTACAAAGAAAATGCTCTTGATTTTATGGAGCCTCATTTTGCAGTAGGAATGCATATGCTGGGAACTCAGGAGCAACAGGCGGACAGCTGGCGAGATCAAGTAACGAAGGCGCTTCAGTCAGAAGGATTGGCCGTTACGACGGATGTTGATCCGAAAACTTTCTGTGTAAACGCCATTCATGAAGTCGTTCTAGAAATCAGGAGGCGTAGCTCTGCCGGCGGAGACAGTAAAAGGTATGCTTTTGCATGGTCGTGCGGATTGTTGGCAATGATTTTTGCTTCGCATCTCGCCCGGCTTTCGGGCGCGCAGTTCGAACTAATGGCAAGTTCAGCCATAGCAAAATCGTGTCTTGTGCAAGTGGGAATCGATAAATTTGAGCAGCTACATACTTCGGTGGTTGCATCATATAATCGTATGACGACCGCCATGGAAATCATCCCTGACATTGGATCGAATTTTGCCCGTTGGTTGATCCAGCAAGACGAGGAGGGCTTCGCGATGCTTGTCGAAGCGTATGATTACATTGTGCAAATAGTCGAAATCCAGTACCTTACGGAGGTGAGTTAAGCGTCCAAACATCTAAAACACTTTTTTCCATTCCCAGGCAGCGCGGGCACGTTGGGCCTGTCGAACGCCCGACAATTCTCTGCTGGCAGGTCAGGTTGCGGTCGCGAGTGACGAGAACATCATAACGTCCATCGATTGCTGCCAGGAGTTCGCCGTCAGAGATCTGGTTAAGGCCGACGTGATGGGCTGTCGTCACATCGAATTCTACAAGTCCCCGCCGCAGTCGATGGGGCATGCAGGCGTCCAGAAGCACCTTGACCATCCCCCCAACCGTTCACGTCTTAGCTCCATTCACTCCGCAGCGTCCGGCATCGCCACAGCCCGGTTGGCAAGTTCAATGACCGCGACCGGATGCTCCCGCGACACGCTCGGGAAATCGTCCAAGAATTGCTCCAAGGTCTGACCGGCCTTCAGGTAATCGAACAGCGCTTTCACGGCAACCCGTCGACCCGTGAAGCACGGTTCACCGCCAAGCCAATCGGCCGAGATGGTGATTACCGGATCTGGAACCTGATAGGTCGTTGGGGTCATCGGCCAACCATAACATGGGTCAGCTTAAAAATAATGCACGGCGAAAAAGCTCCACCAAAAGCCCAGCTTGTAGGTTGGGTCAAGCGATAGCGCGACCCAACACTCCAGCTTCGCCGGACGGCTGATTGGCTTTATTGCAAGGCCAAGGCGAGAACCCCTGATCCAACCCCGAACGGCTCTTCGGTTTTCGCGTGGCCGTTCGCGCGGCCTGGATTTCCGCACCAGGTTTGTCCGCGCCCAACCACCGATCCCTTCATGAGGAAGGAATCGGCGAGGACCGTAGCGTCGGTGGATATCCTGACGCCGTAATTCACGAACGCGGCTGGCCCCAGAGTGCAGCGATCGGCGAGCTTGATGTGGTCAGACTTGAACAGCCCATCTTCAAGCGAGTGGCTTTGCAAGGACGTGGCCTCGTTCAAGCAGCAATGATCGCCGATCTCGACCAGCTCTTTTTCTGTGATCGCGCAGCCATCGTCAAACACCATGCTGCCGATGCGGACGCCGAGCAGTCGATAAATCAACGGCCGGAATGGCGTGCCCTTGAACAGGAACTTCAATGGCGTCTCGCCCATCTTCCAATACCGTTCGACGCGGAAGAAGTGGAGGTCGTGGATCGTGCAGGTCTTGGGCGTCAGCGTCATGCGGCCAGGGCCCCACACCTCGATCAGCACGAGGTAAGCGGGCAGTATGAAGAGCGTCGCCGCAGCTACCAAGAACACGCCAGCAACGCCAAACGCAGCGTACGCTTGGGATATCGCAACCGCCGAGGCGGCAGACACCAGCGTCGCGCCCCACATCAGCAGCAAATAGAGCGCGAGCGTCATGAGGTTGTGCTGGTTTTTTGCCGCGAGCCGTCCGGCCACCGCTGGCGTCGATGCCAGCGGGTCGAAGGCCTGAGCCGCCACCACCCGCCGTGGAATTTCAAACGGCGGTGAGCCGAGGATACCCCGGTCGGACAGGATTGGTCCGGACACGGGCACCATGGCCTTGGTCGCGATCAGATTGTTTTCGCCGAGCCGCGCGTCGGCAACATAAATGACGTGGTTGCCGAGGAACGAGCCATCGCCGATTGCAGCCCGGCTCACAACGAAAGCGCCAGCGGACTGGCGCACATTGATCATCGACAACCCGTCCGACACCATTGTCCCGCTGCCGATGCGGCACAGCGTCGGGATGTCGTGTCGCTGGTGGCTACCGAAGTTCGATCCGGTCTGGCGAACAACACCGAGGTCGAAGCCGATCAGACGCTGATAGGAAACGATGAACGAACTATCGCCAAAAATGACATTGTAGGCGTAGGAATTGCTGAGCCAGGAGACGAAGCTCGCAACCGCATAGTGGAACCCGTAGGTCGGGTATACGGCGCCTGTACGCAACACCAGCACCAGAACTCTCGGGATCAGCCCGACAACGATGAGACCGATGATCAGCCCGGCGATGTAAGCGCCAAACGCGAGGCCGACCACCACGAGTAGCGCCTCTGTCATCGCCAGGGTGGTCAGCTCCGGGACATGGGGCGACATCAGGACATGTGTTGCAATACCGGCTGCCTCGATCAGAGGCACAACCACCAGCAGCAGTGCAGCGATCACGATCGTGGTATAGATTGCCGGTCGCCAGACGCCAGAAAGTCGCTCCTCCAGGGGCGCGAACGTGTCCTGTGTCGGGACTGCGGGCGAGCCCCATGCCCGCTCACCGTCGCCAATCGATTGACCGCTCTGAAGCGAGGAGGCATGGGCGAGTTGGCTATGATGACCGATTCTGATGCCGATATCGAGGATCGAGCCCTCCCCGATATACGCATGGCGACCGATGCTAACCCGTCCCGTCGTGATCTCGCCCCGCTCGGCCCGGTAGGTTTGCGCCATACAGTCCTTCGCAAGCACGGCACCGGCTCCCACGTCGAGCAAGTCGGGGCAAGCTGGCGGAAACCGTGCGTTGATGGAAGCCCCGCGACCGATCCTGGCGCCGAGCAATCGCAGGTACCAATTGTAGACCGGTTGGCCGCGAAACAGAACCAGGGGGCACGACTGGATCAATTGGCGCACGACCCAGAAACGAAAATAGCGGAGCGACCAGAGCGGAATGCGCTCCTCACGACAGCGGCCCACCAACGTCCATTTCATGACGACGGGTAGCAAGATCGATATCGCAAGCAGCAGGGTGGCGCCAGTGACGAGCCGGATGTAACCGTCTTCAATCGTGACGGCCGCTACTTCCCACCGATAGACCTCGATGCCGATTACAGTCCAGAAAGTCGCCACAACCGCGTAGTGCAAAAACTGGAAAGCGCCGCACAGCGCATGCTGGAGCCGCGAGGGCTGAACGGCTGCCCGCACAGCCGACGTTTCTGGCCCGGGTCGGGTGCTTGCACCGCGCGTCTGAACTGCATTGGCTAGCCGGGCGACCGTCGGATTGAGATAGACGTCGCGGATTGAAACGCCTGCAGTGGGCAGCCGGGCATCGAGGGCGTAGACAAACTCGGTCAAACGAAGCGAGTCCCCGCCAAGGTCGTCAAACACGTTGTCGTCGACCGAAACCACGTCCAGCCGCAGGACCTTGGCGAGCACCTCGGCAACGGTTGCCTCGAGCGGCGTCCGTGGCGCGACGTGTTCGGCCGAACTGGTATTGACCCGCGGACCACTTGGCGCGGGAAGACGCTTGCGGTCCGCCTTGTTGCTCGGCAGCATCGGGATGTCGTCGAGTTCCACGATGTAGGCGGGAACCATGAAACCCGGCAGCCGCGACTTGAGATGCCGCGCCACCTCGTTGACGTCGATCGCGCCGCTGCCGTTGCGTGCTGTGACGTAGGCCGCAAGTTCCTTATGTGCGCCATCGCCGCCGACCGTGGCCACGACCGCCTGCGCGACGGAGGAATGCTCGAGCAGTGCAGACTCGATTTCGGTCAGCTCGATGCGATAGCCGCGCACCTTGACCTGCGTGTCGATGCGGCCAAGATATTCGATCTCCCGGTCGGCATTGATCCGGCCAAGGTCGCCGGTCCGATAGATGCGCCGCGATGGGTTGTCCGGCAGGTTCGCAAAATCGACGATGAAGCTCTGCGCGGTCAGATCCGGACGGTTCACATACCCGACGGCAAGCCCTGGACCGGCGATGCCGATCTCCCCGGTCACGCCCGGTTCGACAAGCGAGCCGCCGTCTGCCGCTAAGATCACCATGGTGTAGGTTGGAAGCGGCGTGCCGATCGTGACCGGCTTACCCGGCTCGAGCACCGTCCAACTCGCAGTCACGGTTGCCTCGGTCGGGCCATAGGCGTTGATCATGCGCCGCCACGGACGATGCCAGCGGGCGACAAGATCCTGCGGACACGCTTCGCCCGATACCAGAAGGAAGCGAAGGTCCGGCAGGTCCTCGGGAACGGTGGCAAGCAACGTCGGCACGCAGCAAATGCCGGTGACGCGGCGCTCCGTCAGAAAGCTGGCGAGTTCGCGGCCAACCAACGTCGCATCGGAGTGTCCCGGCACGATGGCCGCACCGGCAACAAGCGGCACCCACAATTCCTCGACCGAGAAATCGAAGGCCAGCGTCATGCCTTGGTAGATGCGATCGCTCTGACGGATGCCGTACACATCGGCAGCGACGCGGACAAAATTGCAGATGCTCGAGTGTGCGATCGCCACACCCTTCGGCCGCCCCGTCGACCCAGACGTGTACACGATATAGGAAATGCCATCGGACTCGGCTTCGATAGCGCCCTCGTCGAGGCGAACCGACGGGAACGCGTGAGCCTCGGCAATGGCCCTTTCAACTTCGAACAGCGGCCGCGCGACCGCATCGAAACGTGTCCGGTATTCGGCGACAGTCAAGATGTGTGTCGCCCCGGCATCTTCGGCGATGTAGGCGATGCGATCGGGCGGGAAGCTTGCATCGAGTGGTACGAACGTCGCGCCGGTCTTGAGCACTGCGAGCAGCGCGACATAGGACTGACATGACTTGTCGAGCATCAGCGCGACGCATCGGCCTGGACCAAGGCCATTGGCCATAAAGAAATGCGCCAGTTGGTTGGCCCGCCGGTCGAAGTCGGCAAAGGTCATATTTTCTGCTGCCGTGAACACAGCAACGTGTTCGCGCAGACCGGCTGCCAACAGGCGGTCGCACGTTTGTTCAAACAGGTGATTCAGTCGTTCGCCTGCACGCCAGCGCACGGCATGACCCGTGCCGTCACCTCTAAGCATTTGCTGCGGCAAGCTCCGGGACAATACGCAGCTGATCTGGCATTGCCGCAGCGACCACGCCGATGGCCTCGTCAATTATGGCAAAGCCGGTGTCGAATTCCTGAGCTGTAATCGTCAAGGGCGGCATCATCTTCAGCACCTGCCCCTCGGGCCCCGATGTCTCAATGACGAGACCGCGTGCGTACGCTTCTTTTGACACCCGCCCTGCAATTGAGGGGTCCGTCCAACCGATCCCGGTCAAGAAGCCCCGACCACGAACGTGCGCCCCGTGACCAGGATATCGAGCAACCAGTTCGTCCAGCTTCATGCGAAGACGTGCGGCTAGTTTTTGGATGCCCCATTCGAAGGACGGCTTGCGCCACATCTCGAGCGCGGCAGTGCCAGCAACAAATGCCAGATTATTGCCGCGGAAGGTTCCGTTGTGCTGGCCCGGTGTCAGCACGTCGAGCTCCGGCCTTACCAGTACGATGGACAGCGGCATGCCCATGCCGCCGATAGCCTTGGACAGGCAGACGATGTCGGGCGTCACGTTCATGTTTTCGAAGCTGAAGAATGTACCGGTGCGGCCACATCCTGCTTGGATGTCGTCGATGATCAGAACGATACCGTGCCGCGTCGCAATCTGCCGTATCCGCCGCAGCCAGCTCGGGCTTGCGGTGTTGAGGCCGCCTTCACCCTGTACGGTTTCCAAGATGATGGCGGCAGGCATGTCGAGCCCGCTGCCCGCGTCATCAAGCATCTTTTCGAGCAGATCGGCTGTGTCGACATCGCCGAGATAGCCGTCGTATGGCAACCGGCTGACACCGGCGAGAGGGATACCCGCTCCAGCACGCTTGCTTCGCGTGCCAGATACCGCCAGCGCACCTTGGCTCATGCCGTGATAAGCGTTCGTAAATGCCACGACGTTGTGACGCTGCGTTGCGCGGCGGGCGAACTTCAGCGCCAATTCGACCGCGTTGGCCCCGGTCGGACCGGTGAAGGCCAAACGGTAGTCGAGCCCGCGAGGTTCGAGGATCGTCCCGACCATTTCCTCGATGAAGCGTTGCTTGGCAACGGTGTGGAGGTCAAGTGAGTGCACGATCCCGTCAGCCGCAAGATAATCGATCACGCGCTGTTTGATCGCGGGGTGATTGTGCCCGTAGTTGAGTGTGCCGGCCCCTGCCAAAAAATCGATAAAGCGGCGGCCGGACCCGTCGATCAGCGTGGCACCCTGTGCGCGTGCGAATACGGCAGGAAACCCCCGGCAATAACTGCGGACGGCGGACTCATGCGTCTCGAATACCGCCCGTTCGTCGCAAACATCCATGACTAACGCCCCGTTGATCTTACCACTCATCGTACCGATCCACGCTCGCTAGCGCGGCGCCAACCCATGTCGGCTCCAGATCGGTCCCTCGTGAAGCATCGGCGCACATCGCGGGACTGCCGACTTCCCTCGTCCCACTTGATGTGTCGTTAAACGCATCCGCCTCCATCGTACGGGGCATACCGTAAACCCGCAAAAGGAGAAACGCCAGAACTCGCAACAAACACAGTTATGCTTCGGCAATCCGACCCTGTGGCTCTGGCGCATCAGTCCACCAACTGCAGTAAATACGAACTTGCTGTCAGTTCGTTACAATGGGATCGCCAGTGGTCACGGGATCCCCGGACACGAGTTCCAAAATTCTGTAAGAGTTCATCATGCGTCCTTGGAATAACACCTGGTCTCAGATCTGGGCTCGTCCTGCGGCAGTCATTGTAGCGGTCGCGGCATTGGCCAATGGCTCGGCACCGGCCCATGCCGACGCTCAGTTCTGGCTCGAGTCTATCGAAAAACCGGAAAAATCGGACCCGAAACAGAGGCCAGTGCAGCGCTTGCGGGGTGCTCGCAACCCTGACGAACCGCCGGCCGGAGAGACCGGCGAGGTGCGCAAGCGACCCGATGTGCTGATCGGTGATCACGTTGCGCCGTCCATTTCGGGCCGTTGGCAATGGAAGGTGACACGCACGGCTTGGACAGACCGCGACGAGGACCTGTACGGCGAGTTCCTCACGCATATCGGCAACAGCGACTGCAAGACGACGCACGAGTGTCTGACATCCCCGATAGCCAACCCGCTGTTTCACAAGTCGAACCCACCGGGCATGCCGTTTTTTGCAGATTGCGCCGATTTGCCGTTTTATCTCCGGGCCTATTTTGCGTGGCACAACGGGCTGCCGTTTTCTTTTTCGACGGCACTCAGCCAACATCCAGGCAACCCGCTCAAGAAATCTGAGCACGCTTCATTTCAGATCGTCGGCCGCTATCACATCGTCCCGCCCGGTCCCGACCCACGGCTTGCCCTGCCGGAAGTAAGCCGCGTGTCAACCGCGCACTTCCGTCATCCTGCAAACTACAAGGGACGCATGCTGCCCGACCATTATCCCGTCGCCATCACGCCACAAAGCGTCAAGCCAGGGACCGTCATCTTCGATCCGCTGGGGCATATTGCTATCGTCTACAAGGTCGACGAACACGGCCGTGTCCACTTCATCGACGCACATCCCGACAACTCCCTGACGCGTGGCATCTATGACAGCGAGATCGAGCGCGCCGGCCCTGACAGCGGGGCAGGTTTCAAGCGCTGGCGCCCGCAGACCTTGGTTGGTGCCAATCGGCGGGCGGGTGCCGCAATCCAGGGCGGTCGACTAGCCCTAGCGCCGGACAATCGCCTCGCCGATTGGTCCGATGAACAGTTTCTCGGAACGGGGCCTGGCCGCACCGCGGATTGGCAGTCGGCACGCTTTCTGATCGATGGCACAGAGGTCGACTATCACGCGTTCGTCCGCCTACGGCTGGCTCCAACCGGGTATAAATTCGACCCGATCGAGGAGACGCGGCAGCGCATCCGCAACATCTGCCGCGAACTCGAGCATCGGGTTGCCGCTGTCGACGTCGCGATACAGGCCGGCATCAACAAAAGGCCGCAACCTCTGCGCCTCCCGCAGAACATCTATGTGACACAAGGCGATTGGGAAACCTATGCGACGCCGTCACGGGACGCTCAATTGAAGAGCATGTTCCGCGCCTTACGCGAGGACGTCTCGCGTTTTATGGCCCTGGGGCCGATAGGGAGCAAATTCATCAGCTACGGCGGTAGCGACCTCAAGACCGATCTCCTGCAAACCTATGGCGTCGAGGCAGACGCCTGCAAGATCAGTTACGCGAAATCGGATGGCACGAGTGTCGAATTGGGCTTCGCCGAAATGAAGCGTCGTCTCTTTCATATGTCGTTTGATCCCCATCATTGTCCTGAGCGCCGATGGGGCGCCACCGACCCTCAAGAACTTGCATCTTGCCGCGACGACAAAATCAAAACCTCTTGGTACGAGGCGCAGCAGCGATTGAGAAATCAGCTGGTTCGCACGATTGGCGACCGGATGGACTTTACACTCGAGGACCTACGTCGCCAGGGGCGCGAAGGCTCGGACGTTGGGGAAGAAGAGCCGCCCGATATCGATGTCGCTTCGCTTCTCGTGCAGTGACGCTTACGGCGCTTTTGCGTTTTCGTCCTGTTCGCGATCGGTTGGTTCGTTGCGCCTAAGTTCAGCGATAATCTCGCCGTCGTCATCGACATCGATCTCGACGAACCCGAGGCGCGCGTACATTCGGCGCGCTTCGGTATTTGTCGGCACAAAACACGTCGTGATGCGTGACGGACGCGGATCAGAGCGTAACATCGAAATCAATGCTTCCATCGTTTTGCGCCCATAACCACGGCCCTGGTGGTGGCGATCAATCATGAGACGAAAAATATTGAATTCTATAGTCCCGTCGTCATCGGGAGTGGCCTCGAACATCGCAAAGCCGACAACGTCGTCCCCCACGCAGATCGCAAGTGGCTCGCACTCGGGATCATCTTTCCAGTCGTCGAGGGACGCGGCGTTACGCGCGACGAACATCGCCTGTTCGGGCGACACTTCGAGTCGCAAGACCAACGGTACAAGCTCCGGCGTCATCTGTCGAAGAACGACAGGCAAGGACGTAGGCTGGTTGCTCATGCAATTGCTCTGCTATCAATTCAGCTGATGAGGAATGCACCGGCGACGTCGTGTCTTGATGCACATATCTGGTCCGTAACGGGCGCGAACAACGTGAACGCCGGCAAACTCGACAGGTAGCTTACATATGTCAACGAGGGCCGCAGCGCTCGATGATCGACCAAGTGCCGCAGCTCCGTTTACCGCATGACGTATCGTGCGCCGAGGACAGTGTGCGCCGAGGACAGTGTGCGCCGAGGACAGTGTGCGCCGAGGACAGTTGACTTCTCTGCGCGTTTGGTGACGGTTGTAGGGCGCCTGCCAACGGGCGACCGCCGACGTGGCTCTCAGGATGCGCGCCGATGAGATACAACAAAATTGGAGGATTCTATGAAGTTCTGGAACAGGCCGCAGGTTCGTGAGCAGGCCGTTGGCATGGAAGTCACAGCCTATTTGCCAGCCGACATCGACCTCATCTAAGCTGGATGCAGAGTCGGCTACCGGCTCCCCCAACCGCGGCGGAAAGTTTACGGCGGCCGAAAATCCGACCATCGTTTCCATAGATGAGACGATTTCCCGTGTCATCTCCGTGGCTTGGCCGCACGCGGCACGCCGACCTTGCGATCGGCACCATGGGCTCCATCCGGCATCGAGCAAGGCGACATGCACATCAAGGTTCTGGGTTCGGCGGCAGGTGGCGGATTCCCGCAATGGAACTGCAATGGTCCCATGAGTTCGCGCGTCCGTCGCGGCGACGCTGGCTTCCGCGCGCGCACGCAATCGTCGCTGGCGGTGTCGTCCAATGGTCGAGATTGGGCGCTACTGAACGCGTCACCGGACCTGCGCCAACAGATCAACGATACGCCTGAGCTACGGCCCGCCGCCGATGGCCCGCTGCGCGCGAGCCCGATCAAAGCGGTGGTTTTGACAAACGCCGACGTCGATCACATCATTGGCCTTATCAACCTGCGCGAGGGGCAGCCGTTTTCGCTGTATGCCTCCGACAGGGTGATGGCGACCATCAACGCCAACTCGGTGTTCAACGTGTTGAACCCACAAAAAGTGCCGCGCTTACAGCTGCCGTCCGAAGCGGCCACGCCGTTGACCGGTGCTGATGTCGATCTCGGCTTGACCATCACCGCATTCAACGTGCCCGGCAAAGTCGCGCTGTTCCTGGAAACCGAGGGCCAAAACTTCGGCAGCCGGGATGGCGATACGATCGGGCTCGAGGTTGTGGAGCCTTCGACGGGAGCGCGGTTTTTCTATATTCCTGGCTGCGCCGAAGTCGATCCGCCGCTCGCCGACCGGATCCGGGGCGCCAAGCTTGTGTTCTTCGATGGCACGCTGTTCACCGACGACGAAATGATCACGCAAAAGCTGCTCGACAAGACCGGCAAGCGGATGGGGCACATTTCGATTTCAGGCGCTGATGGCTCGATCGCGGCGTTTGCTCCATTGGGCGTCAGGCGTCGTATCTACGTCCACATCAATAATTCGAACCCGATCCTCGACGAGGGATCGGCCGCCCGACGCGAGGCCGAGCGAGCGGGCTGGGAAGTTGCACACGACGGCATGGAGGTCCGCCTATGAACGAAATGCTGATCAACCGACCGAATGCTGCCCTGCTGGCACCGTGGTCGCGCGCCGATTTCGAGGCGGCCATCCGGGCGGTCGGGGCAGAGCGGTATCACGACAAACATCCGTGGCATCACCTGCTGCACGGCGGCAAACTGAACATGGGACAGGTCCAGGCTTGGGCGCTGAATCGGTTCTGTTACCAGTCGGCCGTGCCGCGCAAAGACGCCGCCTTCATCGGCCGCGTGTTGGACCGCGAGTTGCGCCGGGAATGGGTGCATCGCCTGCTCGACCACGACGGCTACGGCGACGAGGTTGGCGGGATCGAGCGCTGGCTCGCGTTGACCGATGGCCTGGGCCTTGATCGCGAGATGGTGATCTCGATGCGGTATGCGCTGCCGGCCACACGGTTTGCGGTCGAGAGCTACGTCACGTTCGTGCGCGAGCAGCCGCTGGTCGTGGCCGTTGCCTCATCGCTGACGGAACTGTTTGCGCCGAAAATCCACACCGAGCGCATCTCGGGCATGCTGGAAAACTACGATTTCATTGACGATGGCGTGATGGCCTACTTCAAGCGGCGCCTGACGCAGGCCCCGCGCGACAGCGATTTTGCACTCGCCTACGTGCTCGCGCACGCCCGGACTCGCGACGAGCAGGAGGCGTGCGTCGATGCGGTCCGCTTCAAGTGCAACGTGTTGTGGGTTCAGTGCGATGCGCTGTATCACGCCTACATCAATGGCAACGTCCCGCCCGGCACGTTCCGCCCCGCGCCCGAGACGCTGACGATTTTCGGCCGGTCGGCGTAGGATAAGACTCGCCGTAAGAAAGGTCTTTGACAATGTCCAAACTTGATCAAATTCGAGGATCAATCGAACAACTAGCGCCGCGCGAGATTTCTGAACTGCGAGAGTGGCTTGCCGAACTCGAAGCGCGGATGTTCGACGAACGGCTGGCGCGCGACCTGAACACAGATGGGCCAGCAAAGCGCGCGATCGACACTCTAGCCGACGCGGCCTTGGCCGAACATCGTCGCGGCGAGTCGCATGAACTTTGACGTGAAGCACTACACGACGCGGGCATTCTGGGACCATTACCACGACTTACCGGGTACCACTCAGAGTGCCGCCGACCGGCAATTTGAGTTGTTAAAACGGGATAGGTCGCACCCTTCATTGAACTTCAAGAAAGTAGGACGCTACATGCATGCCTCTCCCCTTAGTTCCGGCGCAGTCAGCGGGTATGTGATCTCCAACAAGGAGATAGCCCATGACGCAGTTGCTGCCGGACGATCTGTGGC
>JAWXCP010000191.1:0-3521 GCA_034408685.1 Hyphomicrobium aestuarii
CCGGACGCAGGTTTTCGGATGTGCCGAACGCAATCAGCATGGCCAAGATCGGCACGGTCAGCAGCAATAAGCTCTGACCGTCGCCGCCGAAACGATCAGCGGTCTGGACGACAGCGCGGGCGACACGTCGCGCCGGTCCGACGGTCGGTCGCTTACGGCGTGCCATCGCCGACGGCTTGGGCCGCGTTCCGTTGATCCCTTCGTTCATCGCGCGGAGTGCGGCAACCGTCCGCGCCAGTACAGGTTGCCGGTCTATGCCCTCGGTGGCCGCGTCCGTGGCGACAACCAACTCGTTTGCGTTCAGCGCCGGGTCACCGTCGGCCAGTAGCGGCACCCCCACCGGATAGACGGTCAAACTGACGAACCGCGTCATCTGGAACGCTGGCTTAAGGCGGGCAGACGCTTTCCGCGCGCGCTGATCGGCCCGGGCTTGCTGCCGCTCGATATGCCTTGCGAGCCCGGTCAACCCACGCTCGCGGTCGCCGCGCAGATCGCGCGGTCTGCGTGCGTGTGTTTGCTGTGCCGCCGGGCGGGATGAGGTGGGAGGCATTTTCACGGGTTTGACCTGGAAACGCAATGCTCTGTAGTCGCAAGCGTAACCCGTAACGTTTTAAAATGAAACGAAAAATGACATTAAGGCGGACGCCGGACCCAGGCTGACCCGCCGCCTATCGCTCGAGTATCGGGCCAAGCCGGGCCAAGATCCGTCCTGCCGCCGGTGCCGCGGTTACGCCAGCCAGCACTTTACCTCCAGTCTCTGCCTTCGGCTTAGGCTCGAACACCGTGATCAGTGCGGCATACCGTGGCGCTCCCATCGGGAACGCGGCAAAGAACGACGAGATGACCCGGCCTGACTTGTAGCCCCTCGGGCCGGGAACATCCGCCGTGCCGGTCTTGCCGCCAATTTCCATCCCGGAAACCTCGGCGCGACGCCCGGTCCCGGACGGCTCGGTAACGTTGAGCCGCATCAGCTTGCGGATCGCTGCGCTTGTAGTCGCGCTGATAACCCGGTTGCGGCCTTCCGGCGTCGCCGTTGCCGTTTCGGCACGAGACCCGCGCAGGTACGTCGGCGCGACCGCGAAGCCACCGTTGACGAGGGCGGCCCCTGCCGCAAGAAACTGTAGCGGTGCGACAGCCACGCCATGACCGTAGGAGATGGTGATCGTCTCGATTTTATCCCATCGCGCCGGGATCTGTGGCGGAGCAACCGGCCCCGCTTCGGTGCGCAGTCCAGACAGAAGACCGGCGCGGGCAAGAAACATTTGTTGTTGGGACGTCCCGGCATCCAGCGCCAGCATCGCGCTGCCGACATTGGACGATAGCGTGAAAATTTCAGAGACCGTCAGCGGTCGGCCGGCAGGGTGTAAATCCTTGATCGTGTAGCGGCCAACTTCGATCGGTGTTCGAACATCCAAGATCGTGTCGAGCGCTTTCCCGCCACCGTCGAGCGCCATGGCGATGGTGAACGCCTTCATGATCGATCCGATCTCGTACGTGCCGCCCTGCAGCCGGTCGCGGTGGGTTGGATCGACCGCCTCGCCTGCCCGGCCTGGCTCGACCGACGGCAGCGACGCGGCTGCGACGATCTCGCCCGTTACGACGTCCAATATCGCGCCGGCCGTCCCCGCTGCGTCCAGGCGCGCCATGGTGTCGGCCAGCTCGTACTCGAGGCCAGCCTGCGCCGCGACCTCGATCGACAACCGCAATGGCGGCCGCTCGGGCGGGCGCGCGGCCTGCACCGCGTCGATACCCGTGGTCTCGTCGATGTGCCGCTCGATGCCGGAAATACCCCGGTTATCGGCGTTCACCGCGCCTAGAATATGCCCCGCAAGTCGCCCTTGCGGATAGGCCCGCCTCAGTTCCTTCCGGAACGCAAGTCCCGGCAGTCCAAGATCGTGCACGGCCTGCGCCACGCGCGGCGCCAAGCCACGGCGGATCCACAGGAAGCGCCGGTTGCGGTCGGCAAGTTCGCGCCGCAATCCGTCTTCGTCCAGGCCGTCCAGCACCGAGCCGAGCTTCTCGACCAGTTCGTCACGGTCAAGGACACGCGCCGGGTCAACGTACAGCGAATGGACCTCGACGTCGGTAGCCAGCAGCCGTCCGTTGCGATCGACAATATCCGGTCGCGAGTGGGTCACCGTCACTGGGTCGGCCATCGCGATCGGGATCATCGCATCGCCGCGCTGCCCGAGCCGGACGAGTTGCGCAGCGATGGTCCCGAACACCGTGGTCAAAATCAACAACGTCACCAGCGCCTGCAGCCGAGCCGGCGGATTCGCAAGGTGGGGCCGCGTGGCCGACAATGCGGGGTCAGATGAAAAATCGGGCTTGTCGACGAAAATCAGCACGGGCGCCTCCCGGACGGCAACTCTGGAACACTCAACGCACCGGCGAGCCGACCGTTGTCACAACCAGTCCCGCAGTAGCTTGAGTCGAGACAGCGTTGGCCTGGACAGGGGCCGTTTGCGGCGCAGCCGCGTGAGACGGACCAGCGATCTGTCCGCGTTCGATCGGCCGCAAACCCATGGCGCGGGCGACCGGCTCGATGCGCTCCGGCCGCGCCAGATAGGCCCGCTCGGCCCGCAAAATCGCGATCTCGCCGCGTATCCGCTCGGCCGTGCGCTCGGCTGATCGAACCCGCGCCTCGATCTGCCGCGTGTCGTACGACAGCGCATAAAGCGCCGTGGCGCTGGCCAGCACCAGGAAAACGGCAATGAATGTGAGGATGTTCATGGCAGGCAGCTCCATCTGAAGTGCCGCCGGTGTCCATTACGGGACGCGATACGGTGGCGCCCCGGTTCTGACGGCGGCCCTGAGCCGTGCCGACCGCGCGCGCGGGTTGGCATCGAGCTCTGGTTGAGAAGACGTTAACGGCCGCTGGTTAACAATTCGGAAACTTTTTCCCCGGTCTGATTCATTTTGAGGCGGCAAATGTCGCGATCCCGCAGGCGCCCGGCCTGATCGCTCGAGCAGGAACCGTTTGACGATGCGGTCCTCCAGCGAGTGGAACGTGACCACGATGAGACGCCCGCCGGGTTTCAACAGGCGCTCGGCCGCAACGAGCCCGCGCTCGAGTTCGCCAAGCTCGTCGTTGACGTGGATACGCAACGCCTGGAACGTCCGCGTCGCCGGGTGCCGACCGTCTTCGCCGCGCCCGCCGAGCAAGCGCGACACGAGGCCCGCCAGTTGCCGCGTCGAGGTGAAAGGCGTTGTCACGCGGTCGTGCACGATAGCGCGCGCGATCAGGCGCGATTTTCGCTCCTCGCCATACTCAAAAAGCACCCGCGCGATGTCGTCTTCGTCGGCGCTGGCAAGGTAGTCCGCCGCCGACGGACCAATTCCAGGCCCCATCTGGGATGACAGCCCGGAAGCCGGATCGAGCGGCGTCGACATGCGCATGTCGAGCGGCCCGTCGTGTTGGAACGAGAACCCGCGCTCCGGCTGGTCGATCTGCATCGATGACACGCCGATATCGAGAACAACCCCGTCGACAAGCGGCCCATCCCCGCCTGGCCCATCCC
>JAWXCP010000192.1:0-26862 GCA_034408685.1 Hyphomicrobium aestuarii
CCTGAAAGGGCATCGCTCGAATCTCCTGTGATTCGAGCAACATAAACCTGTCAGGCATCAGCCCGGTCTAAAGTGTCAGCAATCAACCCGGTTCGTACCAGCGCATTCCAGCTGCGACGCGCGGTGCCATGCTCGGTGCCTCAAACACCGTTTTCGTCGGCGCCGCCACTGCCTGGGAGATCGCTGTCAAATACCATATCGGCAAGCTTGAATTCGATTTTACCTTTCTGTCCAACTTCGACAATAGCGTTCGTCAACTTGGTTTCGAGCCGATTGCCGTAACTTCCAGCCACGCCGTTCGTGGTGCAGAGATCAAAGCCCCACACAAAGATCCGTTCGACAGGATGCTTGCCGGTCAGGCGCTCGTCGAAGGCGCTACACTGGTATCAGCTGATCCTGCGTTCGACTGGCTCGGGGTCGAGACTTGGTGGCGGTAATCGGAAAACCAGCACGATAGTGGTGCCCTTTGGCGAGGTGATTGCGCTACCTCCCTACTCACCATCCTCCAGCATGGTCAGGGCTGCGCGGCGGTCGCCGTGCTTGAGCTTCAGGAACGCCGTGCGCGCGGCCTTCACGTCCTTTGCCGTGCCAGACGCCGCAGCGGTTCGCATCGCCACCGTCGTCGGGTGGTCGGCGCCGCAAATGAACGTCAGCGACGCGGCGAGGCGGCCCATCATCGCCGCATCGATCTTGGTTTCGTCCATGCCGTCCATCCTGTCAAAACGACACTCAACCTATCATGGCGTCCTATCACGGCTTGTAAAAATTGCGACCTTGCCAATTTGTCAGACGACGCGATGCGGAGGCCTCTGGTAGCGCGATGAGCATCCAACGGCGAGGGTCATAGAGCAGCGCACCCGCTGCCCCGTTCGCCAACAGGGTGCCCCCGATGCCCGACCCGAAATCCGCAGCCCCTGCTTCTGATCAGCCCGCTGACCTGTCACCGATCATGGCGTCAAGCCTGTCGGCTGTCCGGGGCATCCACCACGGCTATTTCACCCGCGCTGGCGGCGTGTCCACGGGGCTCTACCGTGGCCTTAACTGCGGCCTCGGTTCGAAGGACGATCCCGCCGCAGTGTTCGAGAACCGTGCTCGTGTCGCCCGCGCCCTCGGCGCGACCGACGAACGCGTGCTGACGCTGTACCAGGTCCACAGCGCAGCCGCCCATGTCGTCAGCGAGCATCTCGCGCGCGAGCACCTGCCCCAGGCCGACGCCATGGCGACAAACAAACCCGGTCTCGTGATCGGCGTGCTGGCCGCAGACTGCTGCCCGGTGCTGTTTGCCGACCCGGAGGCCGGCGTTATCGGTGCGGCCCACGCTGGCTGGCGCGGGGCCGTGTCGGGCGTGCTTAAGGCAACTGTCGCTGCTATGGAGGGCCTTGGTGCCCGCCGCGAGCGGATCGTCGCCGCACTCGGCCCTTGCATCAATCCGCACAATTACGAGGTCGGGCCGGATTTTATCGCGCAGTTGCTGGCCCACGATCCCGACAACGCGGCCTACCTTGCAACCGCCAATCGCGACGATATCGGCTGTGTCGAGCCCGGCAAAACGCGGTTCGATTTGCCGTCATACGTCGCCGCGCGCCTGACCAAGTTGCGGCTCGGGTCTGTCGAGCGGCTGGCGCCGTGTACGTACGCCAACGAATCGAATTTCTACTCGTACCGGCGCGCAACCCACCGCGATGAGCCAGACTATGGCCGTCAAATTTCGGCTATCGTGCTGCGCTAACCAATTCATCCACAAGCAAAACGGCTGAAATCTCGGGGTTTCGACCGCATGCCAGCCGATTTAGGGCTGGTGGCACGGCTGGGGCCTAGACCGCAGGCTTCCAGCGGCCTAACCTTGCCGGAGAATTTGTTTTCAAGAGCGATGTAACGGACTTAAGTTGTTACGAACGGAAGCCGTTTTGCGCTTTTAGTAGGTGGCGTATCTTGACGCTAGTGCTAATGTTTGGAGGCACAGCGGGGGCATGACCGACAAGGAACGTCACCCATGACGATCGCTCAAACCATTGCTTGGATGATCCGCAACCGCGCCGGTTCACCGCGAAAGTCGCTCCAATGCGCGCTGGCTGCCGCCGTGCTTGCTTCGACCGGCTTGGCTGGCTGCGAAAGCGGCGCGACGCTCGCGTCGAACCCCCCAGAAACGTCGGTTGCTCCGGTAGCGCCTAAGCTTAAGACCGTGGCCGTCTATCCCGTGCTGGCAGCGCCCGACCCGCTGAATAAGCAAATCCAAACTGGCGTTGCGGACGCGATCGACAAATCGAAGTTCCGCGTCATCACCGTTGCAGATGGCTCGACTCCACCCGCAGACTATCAGTTGCGCGGGTACGGCACAGCGTCGAAGGACAAAACGGCGGCGAAGTTCTCGTACTTCTTCGACGTGCTTGACGCACAGGGCCAGAAGGTCAACCGGCTTGCCGGCGAGGAGCCGCTGCCCAAGCCGGGCGCCAAGGTCAAAGATCTGTGGCCAAGCGTAACGCCCGAAATCATCAAGGCCGCTGCAACCAAAACCGCCACATCGTTTGCCGCGAGCGTAGCAGGTGCACCAAGTCCATCGGGCCTGAACCCGGCGCCATCGCCTCAAACATCTGGGCCGCAGACGCCTGGATCGGCATCGCCGGCGACGCCGCCTCCAGCGGCGGCCAATGTAACGCCGATCGCCGCCAATGCGCCATTGGCACCGCAGCCCGCCACTGTAACCGCTACACCGAGCGGCCCCCTCACGGTCGCGGTTCTCCCGGTTACCGGCGCTCCCGGCGACGGCGACAAGGCGCTGACGGCAGCATTGAAGTCCGAGCTGAAGCGCAAGGGTTTCTCAGTCGTCGAAGGCAGCGCACCGTCGGCCTACAAAGTCCAAGGGCAAGTGACCGCCACACCCAACGACCAGGGTCAAGAGGCGGTGAAAATCGCCTGGGATGTCAAGGACGGGAACGGCAACCGCATGGCAACCGTCTCGCAAGGCAACACCGTCGAGAAAGGCGCGCTGAGCGGCGCCTGGGGGCCGACAGCGAACGATGTGGCAACCGCTGCATCGGTCCAGATCGACGAGTTGATCCGTAGTCGGTCGGGTGCGGGTACGGGTGGTAGCGCGCCGACGCCGGTCGGCAAGCAAGCCTCGGTCGCCGCCCCGGTGCGATAACGTGCTTAACGGGCCTTTGGCGGACCCGAAGATAAATCGGACACCGCGTGTCGCCAATACGCAAACATTACTGCAACAGTCCGAGCGCGCCCCGCAAGAAGCAGGTTGCTGCGGGGCCGAATGGAAAAGTCGCACACAGTCCCCCTGCACAGACAACGACGAACGCATCCGCCAGCTTTATTCCAGCGCTTGACCAACCGGCGCAGGCGACAAGCGGCTTTATGGCATCGCACGGAGAGCCATCGGCACAACTGCCGAGTTTCGCGGCGATGTTTCCGCCAGCGACAGGCCCAGCACCAGGTCAGCGCCGTTGCCGAACACTGCAGCACTCCATCGTCAGATTGCCGAAATCAGAAGCCGCGTTCAGGCGACCGTCGGGCAGCTTGTGATGGCGCTTGGTTCGGTTCCCCGTTACCGCCACTTCAAATTCGGTGAGATCCAATCCCTGCTCGTCGAACCCTTAATCCGGGAACGCATCTTGATCGCCTCACCACGGACGGGCTGACGGCAGTGACTGTGCACATTATTTGTTTGTGCTGCGAAAATTTACGCATCGTTGGCCGATCTGACTGGTTGTCGCGGTAGTATACTGCTAGCCTCGGTCACGTGGGATGATCCCAAAGATTAGACTGATGCGGATATTCGGCCCGCGCAGGCGTGAAACTGCGCTTAACGATGATCAGGATGCGTGAGTTAGACCAATTCATCGGGAGATGCGCTGGAATGATACCCGGAAAGTTTGACTACCATCGGCCAGCTACAAAAACAGACGCATTCAAGTTATTGCTGGATGCAGGACCCGATGGCCGGGTTCTGGCTGGCGGCCATAGCCTGATACCCATGATGAAGCTGCGGTTGGCGACGCCCACTGCCCTGATCGATCTAGGACACATCAGCGAGCTCAAAGGCATCAGCGTATCGGATAAACGCATTGAGATCGGCGCGACCACCACGCAACACGAGCTCATCCAATCGCAGGAACTGTTCACGGCCTGCCCGATCATTCATGAGACATCTTTGCAAATTGCCGACCCCCAAATCCGCTACTGCGGGACGCTGGGTGGCAACATCGGTAATGGCGATCCAGGTAATGATATGCCAGCCGTTATGCAGTGCCTCGACGCCATCTATACCATCGAGAGCCTGAAAGGATCCCGCCAGGTTTCTGCAAGGGCCTTCTACCGCGGGGCGTACGTGACAGCGTTGGACGACGGCGAGATTATTACCAAGATCAGCTTTGTGCGGCCGCCAACGGGCCACGGCTACGCTTATTGCAAACTGAAGCGCAAAGTTGGTGATTACGCCACCGCTGCCGCCGCCGTCATCCTCGAAATGTCAGGGGGAAAGGTGCAATCAGCCTCCATTACGCTCACCAACGTCTCAGATACGCCGCTTTGTGCAACCGCTGCCGCGGCCGCTGTGACCGGTACGACGCTTGAGCCTGCGGCGATTACTGCCGCCGTCTTGGCCGCAGAGGCCATCACAAACCCAACGGCCGATGGCCGTGGCAGTGCGGCTTATCGCACGCGGATGGCCGGGGTGATGGTTCACCGCGCGCTTGAACTTGCCAAAGAGCGGGCGGGGGACATTGGCGCGACTAGCATCAGCGCGAGCGCGACCGGTGCACCAAAAACCGGCAAGGCAGGAGGGATGTTTGGATGGCTAAATCGTTGATTACGCTCACGATCAATGGCGAGGTTCACGAGCAACGGGTCGACGATCGGGAACTATTGATCCACACGATCCGTGAACGAATAAATCTGACCGGTGCCCACATCGGATGTGACACCGGCCACTGTGGTGCCTGCACCATTGATCTCGACGGCCGCTCTGTCAAAAGCTGCATGATGTTTGCCGTGCAGGCCAACGGTGCATCGATCACGACGATTGAAGGGATGGCCCACGCCGATGGCACCCTGCACGCCCTTCAGGAGGGGTTCCGCATGGAGCACGGACTGCAGTGCGGATACTGCACGCCGGGCATGATTACGCGCGCCTACCGGTTGCTCAAGGAAAACCCCAACCCGACGGAAGCAGAAATTCGGATGGGAATTGCGGGCAACTTATGCCGCTGCACGGGCTACCAGAATATCGTCAAGTCGATACAATACGCCGCCGAGCAACTGCGCATCAAGGAGGCTGCCGAATGAACGAAATGGTCCGCAATCTCTCGGCCGAGCGGGAGATAAAGCTCGAAGGTATCGGCTGTAAGCGCAAGCGGACGGAAGATATTCGCTTCGTGCAAGGACGCGGTAATTACGTCGACGACGTGAAATTGCCCGGCATGTTATTTGGCGACTTTGCCCGCAGCCCGTTTGCCCACGCCCGGATCAAGAAAATCGACAAGGCCTCCGCGCTCGCCGTAGAGGGCGTGCTGGCGGTCATCACATCAGACGATTTGGTCCCGCTCAACTTGCACTATATGCCGACATTGGCGGGCGATGTGCAGGCTGTCCTTGCCCACGGCAAAGTCTTGTTCCAGAATCAGGAAGTAGCCTTCATCGTGGCAAAGGACCGCTATGCGGCAGCCGACGGTGCCGACGCGCTTATCGTCGAATATGAAGAACTGCCAGCCCTCGTAGACCCCCATAAGTCCATGGCGGCCGACGCACCCGTGCTGCGCGAAGACATCATGGATAAGACCCACGGAGCCCATGGCCCGCGCAAACATCCCAACCATATTTTCACGTGGACGGCAGGCGATGAGGCAGCGACAGAAGCTGCATTTGCTGCGGCCGACGTGGTCGTGAAGCAATATCTCGCCCACCCGCGTGTCCATCCCTGTCCGCTGGAAACATGCTGCTGCGTTGCTAGCATGGACAAGATCACCGGCCAGCTGACGCTGTGGGGCACATTCCAGGCCCCCCACGTAGTGCGCACCGTGGCCTCTCTTATCGCCAATATTCCAGAGCATAAAATCCGAGTTATTGCGCCCGACATTGGAGGCGGCTTTGGCAACAAGGTTGGCGTTTATCCTGGATACGTCTGCTCGGTCGTCGCCTCCATCGTCACCGGCAAGCCCGTGAAGTGG
Organism: Hyphomicrobium aestuarii; assembly: GCA_034408685.1. Lineage (GTDB taxonomy): Bacteria > Pseudomonadota > Alphaproteobacteria > Rhizobiales > Hyphomicrobiaceae > JANXVY01. The sequence continues at coordinate 6,174 of JAWXCP010000192.1, forward strand.
GTTGAGGACCGGATGGAAAACCTCTCAACCACAGCGTTTGCTCGCGACTATCACATCACGGCCGAGTTAGCGGCAACGAAGGACGGTAAGCTGCTGGCCATGCGATCCAACGTGTTGGCCGACCACGGTGCATTCGACGCGTGTGCGGACCCATCGAAATATCCAGCTGGTATGTACCACATATGCACAGGAGCCTATGACATCCCGACAGCTTATGTGAGCGTGGAGGGGGTATATACCAACAAGGCACCCGGTGGCGTTTCCTATCGCTGTTCGTTTCGCGTAACGGAAGCGGCCTACACGATTGAGCGAATTATCGAAGTTCTGGCACTTAAGCTTGGCATGGATGCCGCTGAACTTCGCCGCAAGAATTTTATCCAGCCGACGCAGTTTCCCTACAAGTCAGCTTTTGGCTGGGAATACGACAGCGGGGATTATCCGACCGCCATGGCCAAAGCGATGGAGGCTGTCGACTATCCCAAGTTGCGTGCCGAGCAGGTTGAACGCGTTGCCGATTTCAAGGCAGGCAAGACCCGCTCGCTAATGGGCATCGGTATTTCATTCTTCACCGAGATCGTGGGTGCGGGTCCGAGCAAAAATTGCGATATCCTTGGCATTGCCATGTTCGACAGCTGTGAAATCCGCGTGCACCCGACGGGATCGGCGGTTGCAAGGTTAGGCACCAAGTCGCAGGGTCAGGGTCACGAGACGACGTACGCCCAGATACTTGCGACTGAGACGGGCATACCAGCCTCTGCAATCACAATCGAGGAAGGTGACACAGATACCGCACCCTATGGTCTTGGCACCTACGGCTCACGATCAACGCCGGTTGCAGGAGCCGCCTGCGCACGGGCTGGCCGAAAGATAAAGCAGAAGGCGCAGCTCATCGCTTCGCACCTGCTGGAGGTTCACCACGACGACCTTGAATGGGACGTGGATGGCTTCCAGGTTAAGGGGCTGCCGGAGAAACGCAAGTCGATGAAGGAGCTCGCCTGGGCTGCCTACAACAACGTACCCCCCGGAATGGAGATGGGACTGGAGGCGGTTGATTATTACGATCCACCCAACTTCACGTTCCCTTACGGCGCATACTTCTGCGTCGTGGATATCGATGTTGATACGGGTGAAACGAAGGTCCGCCGATTTTATGCGCTGGATGATTGCGGGACGCGCATCAATCCGATGATCATCGAGGGCCAAATTCATGGCGGTCTAACGGAAGCGTTCGCTGTGGCCATGGGCCAGCTCATCGACTTCGACGCCAACGGCAACGTGCTCGGGGCGAGCCTGATGGACTATTTCCTGCCGACTGCCGTCGAGACGCCGCACTGGGAGACCGATTTCACGGAGGTGCCAAGCCCCCATCACCCAATTGGTGCCAAGGGCGTGGGCGAGAGCCCGCACGTGGGTGGTGTGCCCGCGTTCTCGAATGCGATCAATGATGCGTTTTCTAAGGTTGGTGGCGTGCATACACACATGCCCCATACCGCTGCACGGCTTTGGGACTATGGCCGAAGCCTTGGCCTGCACACATGAAGACGGTTGCCCCGTTTATGCTCGTGCCGAGCAGTCCAGCCGAGGTGCAGCAGCGCCTCGGCGAGGCTGCCTACATTGCCGACGAAACGCTGGCGACGGCCCTGTCACTGGCACAAACGTTGTCGCGACCGCTCCTGATTGAAGGCGAAGCTGGTGTGGGGAAAACGTTCATCGCCACGGCCCTCGCAAAGGCCACCGGGCGTAGGCTCATCCGGCTGCAGTGCTATGAGGGTTTAGATGCGGGGCACGCTATCTACGAATGGAACTATCAGCGCCAGATACTGGCCATTGCCACCACACAAGCGGCAGGTTCAACCTTAAGCGACGCTCGTCTGTTTTCGGAGGAGTTTCTACTCAAGAGGCCGCTGCTGGAGGCGATCTCGCAGGACACACCCCCTATCCTCCTGATTGACGAAATCGATCGGGCTGACGAGGAATTCGAGGCCTACCTGCTTGAAGTCCTGGCGGACCATCAAATTACGATCCCAGAGCTTGGTACAATCGCTGCGAAATCCATACCGCTGACACTGCTGACATCGAACGGTACCCGCGAACTGTCTGACGCGTTGCGGCGGCGCTGTCTATTCCATTACATCGACTATCCCGATTTTGCGACGGAGTTGCGCATCGTCCAGGCCCAGGTGCCGCAGTGTTCGCTGGTGCTGGCCAGCCAGATCGTCGGCTTCGTCCAAGGGCTGCGCCAGCAGGATCTGAAAAAGATGCCCGGTATCGCTGAAACGCTGGATTGGACGGCGGCCCTTGTCGGCCTTGACGTTGGCGGCATTACGGACGATCCGGAGGCTGTGCATCGCAGCCTGTTGTGCGTGCTGAAGACGCGGGAGGACCGGGACGCAGTGCCTCTGGCCGTGTTCCAGCGACTGGCAGGGAGGGCCGCGTGAGCGTCCTTCATCAAGAGGCGCTATCGCCAAGCGCAGCAGCGATGGCACGCGAGACAGTCAAGGGGCTGTCAATGGCTGACGCACCCGGTATCAATGCGCGTCTCTCCCAGTTTGCACGCCTCCTTCGCGACAATGGATTTTCGATCGGCCCGGGCGAGGTCAGCGATGCCATCACAGCGCTTGCTACTCGAACGGGATCGAGCTCAATTCCCACCGCCCGGCAGCTGAAGCTCACCTTGCGCTTGCTATGGTGTCACCGGCGCTCCGAGCTGCAGCGGTTCGATGACATCTTCGACGCCTATTGGCTGCGCCGTGCCCGGTTCAAGCGCACCGTGTTCCGCGAAACGCGTGCTAGCCAGACACGGGGTGTTGGCGGGCGTGAGGCCAGCGCGGGCGCTGGAGGTTCCGGCTTGGCGCGTTATTTCGACTGGGCAGATCAGGCTGAAACAGGCAGTCCTCAAGTTGATGCGGTGGGACAGGCCGCGCAGTCACTCTTGGGCGGCGCCTCGCGCCGAGCTGTGACCGGGACTGTCGACTTTGGCACCGTCGCTGACCCCGAGGAGCGGGCTGAACTGCTCGCACTGGCCGACCGGCTGGGCGCCAGAATGCGCCACACCATCACCCGCCGACGACGAGCAGCAACACGTGGCACCATATTGGATTTTCGCCGCACGCTGCAGCGCTGCATCGGCCATGGCGCAATCCCCGCCAAGCTGTTGCACAAGCGGCCCAGAACCCCGCCGGTATCGCTGCTGCTGTTCGTCGATGTGTCTGGCTCGATGGACGCCTACTCGCTTTTTTTTATGCGATTCGTGCACGCACTGACGGGACGTTTCCAGCAGGCGCAGTCGTTTATCTTTCACACCAAATTGGTGCATGTGACGGGCGCGCTCCGCGATGCCGATCCCGAGCGGATGATGCAGAGGATGACGCTGATGAGCCAGGGCTGGTCGGGCGGCACTCGGATCGGTGGGGCACTGGCAACCTTTAACCAGCAATACGCGCGCTCCTTCTGCTCCTCGCGCTCGGTCGCCATAATCCTCAGCGACGGCTTCGACACTGGCGAGGCACGTGTGCTGGACGAGCAGTTGCTCCTCCTCAAGCGCCGCTGTCATCGCATCATCTGGCTCAACCCGTTGCTGGGGCGCGAGAGCTATCAGCCGGTCAGCACCGGAATGACCGCCGCACGTCGGCACATCGATCTGTTCGCCGCCGCCCACAATCTCAACAGTCTTGCCGCATTGGAGGATGCCATTGTCCGAGCATGACGAAGGGATTGATTTGGACGGGCTGCCGCTTGACGAAGGGCTCTCCCTGGTCGCAACGTTTAAGCGCAATTGGGACGGCCTTACGCCTTATGTGATGGTGACAGTGGTCCGTACCAGCGGACTTACCGCTGCAAAACCCGGTGCCCGCGCCATTGTCACTCAGGACGGTGCACTGATCGGCTGTGTTGGCGGAGGCTGCGTCCGTTCTGCCGTGATCAAAGCGGGGCGCACTGCCCTTGCCGAGGCCAAGCCGCGCCTCGTGCGGACGGCTCCAAAAGATAAGCTTGCAGCGATTGTAGCGGTCGATGTGGAAAGCTATCCCACGGCTTGTCCCAGCAGGGGTGAGATCGACTTCTTCATTGAACCCGTCATCCCACCAGCCCCGCTTGTGGTGTTTGGGGTCAGCGAAATCGCCCGCCGTGTCCTCGTGCTCGCGCGCCACGCCAACGTGACACCGATCCGCTGCATGTCGGCTGACGAATCTCCGGGCGCCCGTCAAGTGCCGCCTGGCGGTCTGCCTCAGCTCTCTGGTCTTGCTGGTGGGTTCATTTTGGTGGCAACGCAGGGGTCGGGCGATAGGTCCGCGCTTCATTCGGCACTCGCATCGCCCTGCCCTCGTATTATGTTCGTGGCAAGCCGCGCCAAAGCGCAGCATATCCAACTCACTCTGGCGCAGGACGGATTTGCTTCAGCCGATATTGCCAGGATCACGGCGCCCGCAGGCCTTGACATCGGTGCGGCCGAGCCCGGAGAAGTTGCAATTTCTATCCTGGCTGAAATCATCCAGCTGCGGCGCGCTCGCGCCAAGTGCGATGGGCTTGGAACCAGGCCCACGATCTGGCAAGAACCAGCCGCCCCTCAACTCCTCCAGGTCGTCAAAAAATGAAAATCACGGGCGAAAACAATATTGCTGCTGATCAGGCAACGGTTTGGGCAGGGCTGAACAATCCCGACATTCTGCGCCAGTCGTTGCCTGGGTGCGAGAGCCTGGAACAGACCGGCCCCAACGCGTTCAAAGCAACCATCACGACCCGCATCGGGCCCATTTCGGCGCGCTTCAACGGGAACGTGGAGCTGACCGACCTCAACCCACCCAATAGCTATACTCTTGTCGGTTCGGGCTCGGCAGGCAGCATGGGCGGGGCCAAGGGGGCAGCCAAGGTGCGACTGGTGCCAGACGGTGCTGGCACCAAACTGAGCTATGACGTCGATGCCGACATGAACGGCAAGATTGCACAGCTTGCTGGGCGTCTGATCGAGGGAACGGTCAACATGCTGGCGGGGCAGTTTTTTGCCAAGTTCGGTGAGCTCGTCGCATCGCCTGGAGGTGGACAGCCGGTTGCGACCAAAAGATCATCGACCGTTTGGGTTGCCTTGCTGGTGGCTGCGGCAGTTGCAGCAGTTGGTGCCGTGATCTATTTCCGGTGAAGAGTGTTTCATTGAGCCGCTTGCAACATTTGAGCGTGTAACGATCAACATGTGCAAGGGCGAGCAGCATATGGGTGCAAGGCACGACGTCTCGGAAGCGCCAAATCCGGTTCATGCCAGCTGCTACGCCATCGCCTCACGTCGAAGCGTCAGTATCGCTGAGCAACGCACCCGTTCCAACGGCGTCTGACCATGGTCACCGACATTAAGTACGCAGACCTCGCGCCAGAACATCCCTTGTTCACAGAGACTGTCGTTCCCCATCTTTTGGAATGGCGGCGTGCGGGGATCCCATCGGCACTCGTGACCCTTGTCGGCGTTGAAGGATCGTCACCGCGACGGCCCGGCAGCCAGTTGACTGTGAATGTCCATGGTGACTACGTCGGGCACATCAGCAGCGGCTGCGCGGAGGCAGCTATTGTCGCTGAAGCTGTCAATGTCATCAAAGATGGCGTCGCGCGGGCGGTGCGCTATGGCAATGGATCGAAATATGTAGATGTCGTGCTGCCGTGCGGCTCTGGCCTCGACCTCGTGTTCGACCCCGTCATTACTACGACGACTTTGGAGTGCGTCGCCAGCGCGGTCGCTGAGCGCCGCACGGTGGCGCTTGCCATCGACCCGGCAGCACGCGTGTCTGCGGCTATCATCCACCAAGATGCCCAAGCCGATCTCAACAGCGATCAGCTTTTTATCCGCCGCTATGTGCCAGCCGTCAGGGTCGTTATTGCCGGGCGCAGCGTGCACGTCGACTTCATGGCACGCTTGGCTAAAGACCTTGAGTGGGACGTGCAGATTGTGTCGCCCGATAAAGCCGTGCTCGCGAGACTATCGCCCGTCGCTCAAGGCTCTCAGCACCTAACACGGCCTGAGGATTTTGATGCGTCGGTGTTAGATGCGCACTCCGCGATGGTGCTGTTGTTTCACGATCACGACTGGGAACCCCAGTTGCTCGCCAGATGCGCCCAAACGCCAGCGTTCTATGTTGGCGCGATGGGCAGCCGACGGACCCACGCGCAGCGCATCCTGCTGCTTCAAGAGTTAGGCTTAGATCAGGCCTTCATTGCCCGCGTACACGGCCCAGCGGGGCTCTCGCTCGATGCGCGCAATCCAGCCGAAATCGCTCTTGCCATCACGGCTCAAATTCTGACGCTGACGCCACGACCGGGCCTGCGAAGCTGAACTCGCCGAGGTGCTCGACGCCGACATCGATGCAGGCCGGTTGCCCGATCTGCCGTTCTTGCGCGCCAATTTCGGGCCTGATCCAGCATCGGTGCCGCTGATCGACGTGGCGGTCGTGCCTCTCTCAGCCTACGACGAACTGGCGTTCGTGGCGGCCATCGTCAAATCGGACGCGCCGCAGGCGTGTCGCGACGAACAAGAATCCTTACAGGTGGCGGCATGAGTGCGTCCAACACCATCGACATCGTGCGCGTTGAACTGCTGCTCAGCGAGCTGCGTCTACCCGGCGTCAACGGCCCAGCCAGAACGTGCGACGGGACCTCATTCGCACCGCGCAGCACAGGCGCATCACAGGCGCATCACCGGCGCGTGAAAGACATGTTAGCGCTCTTCATTGCGATGCCTTGGGTCGTGATCTGGACGCTGTGGCTCGACTTTGTGTAGCTGACCGCCATCGTGCCCGTAAAACCACCGCCACCAATGCTTAACGAGAGGCTGTCGCCACCCGCCTTGCCGCTGGCCGTTCCGTTGGCGTTGAACGTCCGTTCTTCCCAGTCGCCCGAGGCGCGAGTGCCTTCGATCTTTAGCTTGCTGCGCAAGTTGATAGCGTTCGTCTCGCTCTTGCATTGGATGGCCATCGACAGCTGGTTTCCACCGCCGGTGTAGTAAGCGTTACATCGGATGCTCTCGCTCGACCCATCGTTATAGGAAATGCGGCCGCTGCCACCCCAACTGCCGACGAGCGTCGATGTCGGGCTGCTTTGTGCGAAGGCGGGCCAACTGAGCAAGAATACCGTGGCGGTGGTAGAGACGACTGCGGCCAGAACGATCCGCCGCTGTTCTTCGAAACTGACGGTGCGTGACATGTTGCATCCTCCAAAAGAGGAGCGTTGCAATAATCGGATGCTCCGCCATTGCGCCCGGTCAATTCGCCTGACGCACCGCCGCGTCGCGATCTGCCGCGTTGGCTGGGCCGCTGGTTTCGACCCGGATCAGCGTTGCGCACGCCCATACGACGATCTCGGTGGCCGCGCGCGCGAACGCAACGCTCAATGAACTGGCGACGACATCAGCCTCCAATGCGGGAAGCGGCTCGCCATGTGAGATCGACCGGGCGTCGATGATGCGACCGTTGGTATCGACGATGCGAGCCATGAGAGAAACATCGGCCGACAGGGCACCATCGACCGTGGCCTCAAAGCGTCGAACCTCAATCAGCAATTGATGGTCGGCTTTGACGAGATCAGGCGGGACGCGGCCGATGACTCCCAGATGCCCGGCATTCTCGAAGCTGCGGATCAGTTGCGCTTGCAGCACCTTGGGCAGAAGGTCCTTCCATTGGGCCGATCCGAGGTCGGGACCGCTCTCGGACTTTGTTCGAACGACGATTTTCTCGGTCTCGAACAGGCTGAGTGCGACCGGCTCTGGGAGCAATAACAGCGTTGTCGGTAATCGCTCGAGGGGCGCATCAAAGTGGGCTGCGGCAAGTTCGAAAATCCGCGGCCGTGCCTTTGGTTGGCCACCGCCGGTCAACCGCTCCAAGCCAGCAACAATGCCATCGACGCGGTCCGAATTGCGAGCAAGGGCGCCCGAAAACTTGTCGATGTTCGAGATAAGTTGACGAAGCGGGTCGGTATTTTCGAGTACCACCTTGTCGATGTTGCGCAGCACCTCGCGGGCCGTCTGGCTCAACGCTTGACCCGCGTCCGATTCAGCTGTGAGTTCGGCCGGCCGCCCGCCGGTCGCCGCCAGGAGCGGTAGCGTCACCGACCCGCCAGTCAGCGACACGACGGGAGCGCCGGTCAATCCCTGAAACTCGATGCCGACTTTCGTGTCTGCCCGCACCGGCGTCTGGGCATCGATGGCAATCCCGACGGTGACACCGCGTGGCCGCGATGGGTCCAGCGCCAGCTTCGTCACCTCACCGACGCGCACGCCGTTGAACAGCACGACCGACCCGTTGAGCAGGCCCGATACGGTGCTATCGAAATTGATTTGGTAGCGTGCGCGTTGGCCAAGGCCGCCTGCCGTTTCCATCCAATAGACGAACACGAACCCTGCCAGGATACTGGCGAGTGTAAACAGGCCGATCAGAAGGAAGCGGGCACGGATTTCCATCGGGATAGGTCTCGGGTTTCAAGCTGTAGCTGTTGCAAGGCGCGCCGCCAGGGATTGCGCCCGGCGACCGGCGAAGTAGGCTCGCGCCCAGGGATGATTGGAATGTTTGACCTCAACAACCGTACCGAGCGCGGCGATCCGGCCGTCGGCCAGCACCGCAACACGGTCGCAGACGGCATTTAGCGTCTCGAGATCATGCGTGACCATAAACACTGTCAGACCCAGCGTCTGTTGCAGCGTTCTTAGTAAGACGTCAAATTCACCGGCCGAAATGGGGTCGAGACCCGACGTAGGCTCGTCGAGAAACAAGATCTCCGGGTCCAGCGCCAAGGCACGAGCGAGTGCGACCCGCTTGGTCATGCCGCCTGACAACTCTGCGGGATATTTGTCGACGTCCTTTCTCTTGATTCCGACCATCGCGAGTTTCATGATGGCGATGTCATCAATCATCTGTTCCGATAGCCGAAGGTGTTCGCGGATCGCGAAGCCGATATTCTCACGGGCCGTGAGCGACGAGAAAAGAGCGCCGTGCTGGAACAGGACGCCTGTGCGGCGTTCAAGTGCCAGTGTTTGCTCGGCGGTTGCCCGCTCAAGGTCGATACCATCGATCTCGATCGTACCGCTCCGCTTTGGAAGCAGACCAATGATGGTCCGCAGCAGCACTGATTTGCCACTGCCTGAACCCCCGACAAAACCCAAAATCTCACCGCGCGCCACGTCGAGCGAAACGCCAGCGAGCACGACACGCTGGCCAAAACCGACGACGACATCACGCACGCGAATGGCCGGCGCCAATGTTTCTTGGATCATGGCCGTTTCCTCACATGCCAATCGAGGCGAAGAAGATCGCAAACAGGCCATCGAGTACGATCACGAGAAAGATCGCTTTGACGACCGACGCTGTGGTCTGCAGCCCTAAAGACTCGGAACTGCCCTTGACTTTGAGCCCTTCGGCGCACGCAACGATGCCAATCACTAGCGCCATGAATGGGGCCTTGATGATGCCGACCTGAAAGTGAGTGAGCGTGATCGCCTCCTTGAGACGCGCGATGAAAATCTCTGGGCTCATGCCAGCGTACAGCCAAGCGACCAGCCCGCCTCCAAGTAACGCCGACATGCTGCCAAGAAATGCCAGTATCGGCAGCGCAATGACCAGCGCGATGACGCGCGGCAGGATGAGCACGGCTACGGGGTCGAGGCCCATCGTTCGCAGGGCGTCGATCTCCTCCCGCATCTTCATGGATCCAAGTTCGGCGGTATATGAACTGCCGGACCGTCCCGCGACCATGATCGCGACAATCAGCACACCGATCTCACGAAGAACGAGAATGCCAACCATATCGACGACGTACTCGTCGGCTCCGAATTTGCGAAAGTGGAAAAAGCCTTGTTGGGCAATGATGCCGCCGATCAGGATGGTGATCAAAAGGACGATCGGTAATGCTTGAAGACCAACGCGGTCGAGATGGTGCACGGTCGACGTGGAGCGGAACGTCGCTGGCCGTGCCACAACAGCAGCCAGCGCATGCGCGGTCGCGCCGAGCATGTCGAGAAGCACCAGTAGATCGCGGCCTGCGCCGACAATGCCCGATCGCGACCGATCAAGCACGTTAGCGACTATGCTCACTTGGGCCGCGGGAGGGGGCGGCTCTTGCCACGCACTGCCCACCGTTTGCAATAGACTAGCGAACAGAGTGGGGACGTTCAGAACTTCTAGCGTTCCGCCGCGCGTCCGCATTCGCTCGACGGCAGAGGTAATCAAAAGCGCGCCGTACGTGTCCAACTTTTCAATTCTCGACAGATCGAGAATGGCATGGTGCTCGGCCGGTAGTGGAGCCCCGTGCCCAAGTACGAGGCCGAATTCAGTTTCAATAACAGCCGCGCTTTCGGCTACCCAGGCGCCGACAGCGCGCATAACCGTTTGCCCGCCGCTTTGGTCGACGTGTAGGTGTAGCTGATCGACTGCCGCAGTCTCTGTCAGCACGGCCACCTCGCCTTGAACCCGGCAAAAATGAGATTTCCAGCACGGTCATCGTGCAATGTCTCCCTGAGTGAACAGGTTGGTCCATCCCGAGGGGGCAGCATTGATAAGCATCAATCCGAAGTGCGCGTAATCGTTCCGTTACGTCCAGCTTCGTGCCGCACGAAAAACAAGTAGGGCTACAATCGAGCATCGCAACGTTGAATTGACCAAAATCAACGATGGCCTTGTTGCCAACCATCAACGTCACCCTCCCCTCGTCAAGTTGAGTTTATGGGTGTCCTTATGCAAACTTCTAATTCGATAGAGCCACCGCCGTCAGGAACCGCCGCTCCTTTCCTGGCTTCCGCCGAGATCGTGAGTGAGCTTGCAAGGCCGACGTCAGAAGCAATGACAGCACTACGAACGCGATAACGAAAGCCGTCATGGCATACACGACCGGGGGAAACGCTTTTGCACGCCGCGTCGTCCCTGGCCTTGCATTGATCATCGGCTCGGCATGGCTCGGCGCTGCGTTCGTTTGATTCAGACTGATCAAGATCAAGTATAGCGATCCCTGTTCCAGGCCATCTGCCGCGCGCCCGTGCGATCGGCCATCACACCGTTGAGCGCGACCGCAGATGGATGAAGCGCAGCGACGCATGAAGCTGGCTCGCCCCGATCATACCGAATCGACGCCGGGCCTATCCATTCGCACCAGCTAGCATGGCGCGGAACCGGATGAGCGCGATGGCAACATAGATGGCGCCGAGGCCAGCCATCCAAACAATATGTTCCCACACGATCGACAACGGAGCATCTCGGAACAGCACGCCTTGGGAGAATTTTACATAGTGGGTCGACGGAACGGCGGTCATGATCACTTGTAAATAGTTCGGCATACTTTCGATCGGCGTCATACCGCCCGATAGCACTTCCATCACGATAATGGTTGGAAACGCCAGCAGCGCGAATTGCGGCATCGACGGCGTCAATGTGGCAAGCATGACGCCGAACGCCATTGAGGCAAAGATGAACACGACCGCGCCCAGCAGATAGATCGCGATCGAGCCATTGATCGGTATTCCGAGCGCTCCCATCGCAACGAAGTTGAGCGATAGGAACACGGCGAGAAGAACGACAAGGCCGTTGGCCCAGATTTTCGCCAGAACTATTTCGCTCGACGTAACCGGCATGACAAGCAGGTGCTCGATCGTGCCATGCTCACGCTCCCGCACCACGGCAGCACCAACCAAAATGATCGACAATAGCGCAACATTATTGACGATCTCCATGATTGCAATGTGGCGCTTTTCTTCGAGGTTTGGATTGAAGAACGATCTGACTGTAAAATTCACCGGGCTTTGGACGTCATCGCTACGCTGGCCAAGAAAAATCGCTATTTCACGGCTGACGATTTCTTGAATGTAGTTGGTGCCGATACCAGCTTGCGTCATGGCCGTGGCATCGACGAGGACTTGGAGTGCTGGCGTGCGGCCAGCTAGGATGTCCCGTTCGAATCCTGGCGGCACGTCGATGGCAAATGTAAATCGCGCCCCATCCATCGCACCTTGAACTTCGGCGCGTCCGACCGAAATCGGCAACGCGAAAGTTGGCGGCCTTAACGCATCCCTGATGCGGCCCGACAGCATCGACTGGTCGCCGTCAATGAAGCCGACACTGGCATTGCGCATTTCAGTGTTGGCACCCGACGCGATAAGATAAATCGCACCCGTGAACGCCCAGATGATGAATACCATCATGGCTTTGTCGCGCCAGACACTTGCGAGTTCCTTGACCCCTAGAAAAAACACGTTTGAGAACCAGCGCATCACGATCACGGTTCCTGCTTTTTGAGGAGATAGGTCGCAGCAAACAGGTAGATGAACGGGAAAATCGCAAGCGCGGCGAACGACGTCAGGAATGCGTCGAACGGCAGCCCTTTGGAAAAGACCCCCGTACTAATGCCCTGAAACCATGACGATGGAAAAGCCAATCCGATGAGCCGAGCCTCCGGCGATAGGTTTGAAACCGGCTGAAGAAAGCCGGAGAAGTTGAGTGCGGGCATCATTGTCAGAATTGCGCATGCGAATATCGCAGCGACCTGAGACCGGACGAACGTAGAAACAAGGATCCCAAACGTCGTCGCTGTGACGACGTAGAGGACGCCACCGAGCAGCAGCGCCGCAAGAGACCCCTTGATCGACAACCCCAGGCCGACAACCGCCAAAAGGATCATCGCGACCAACGTGATGGAGCCGATCACGACATAGGGCAGGAATTTCCCGACAAGAAACGAACTCGTGCTGGCGGGCGACACTGAGAGGTTGATGATTGAACCGCTCTCGCGCTCGCGCACGACGCCAAGCGCCGTCATCATCGCCATCATCATCATCAGTAAGAACATGATGACGCCCGGCGTCATGGCGAAGACGCTGCGGAAATCCTGATTGTAAAGAAACCTCGGCTCTAGGTTGATCTTTGGTGTCGCGCTGATGCCATTTTCGGTCCGGGAGAACCCTGTGACGAAGGACTGCGCGACGCCTTCAGCATAGCCGCGCGCACTGTTGGCCCGGGACGGGTTGGCACCATCAAGCCATAGGCTGATGGTCGGCTGATGCCCGCGCAGCAATTCCCGCCCGAATTCAGGCGGTATCTCGACGACGAGGGCCGCCTCCCCCGACTGAAGCCGCCGGTCAACGTCGGCGGAGCTAAAGGCTGCCCGTCGCTCAGAAAAGTAGCGCGAGCCGGCAAGATCGAGCGTGAGAGAGAGGCTTTGCGCTGAACGGTCGCGATCAAACACCGAAAACGGTAGGGCTTCGATATCAAACGAGATGCCGCGGGCAAACGTGATCATCAAGATCAGCGGACCGAGCAATCCAAAACTCAGCCGGATAGGATCGCGCTGGACCTCGCGAGCCTCGCGGCGCGCAAAGGCCATGACCCAGGTCAGCCACTGGTTTGCGTTCGTGACAAATCGGGATCTCGACGGTTCCCGCGATGGCGCAAGGCGTATGGCAGGCCGCACTGGTGAGGCGCCAATGTGTGCCTCCAAGCAGGCGATGAAGCTGCCCTCCAGCGTCGCCGAACTCTGCGATCGCTTAAGTTCGTCGGGTGTCCCGACGGCCAGGACTTTTCCAGCGTGCATGAACGAAACTCGGTCGCACCGTTCGGCTTCGTTCATAAAATGGGTCGAGATAAAAAGCGTCACGCCATCACGTCGCGACAACTCGATAAGAAGCTCCCAGAATTTGTCACGGGTCTCAGGGTCGACGCCCGAGGTGGGCTCATCAAGGATTAGCACCTCAGGCCCATGAAGACACGCCACCGCCAGTTGCAGCCGTTGTCGAACACCCAACGGAAGTGCGGCCGGGAAGGTTTGCGCGACCATATCAAGATCGAAGCGCCTCAGCGTGTCATCGATCCGCTGCGTGCGCGAAGCGGCATCGAGATGATAAAGCCGCGCATGAAGCTCCAGATTTGCGCGGACAGTTAACTCGCCGTAGAGCGAGAACGATTGCGACATGTACCCGACACGCTGACGCGTCGCCAGATCGGTCGCGTCGACGGGCTTGCCCAGCAATTCAGCTGTCCCGCTTGTTGCCGGCAACAGCCCGGTCAATATCTTCATGGTCGTCGTCTTCCCGCAGCCGTTAGAGCCTAGGAAGCCGAAGATCTCGCCGCGCTCGATCCGAAAACTGACGGCATCGACTGCCGTGAAAGTTCCAAAACGGCGGGTCAGCCCGGTCGCCGTGATGACAGGAACGCCATCGAAAAACGTGCGAGGTGGAATGGTCAGCGACCGGCGTTTTCGCATTTGCCCTGGATGCCGGAGCCCGACGTAGGCCTCCTCCACACGTGTGACGCCAGCTTTGGCAAGCGTGCCGACCAAATCTCCGTCGGCGAGAATGCGGCCTTGATCCATCGCTATAAGGCGATGAAAACGTTCGGCTTCCTCCATGTAGGCCGTCGCGACAATCAGCGTAAGCGAAGGCCGGGCGGCGCGAATGCTGTCGATCAGCTGCCAGAACTGGCGGCGCGACAACGGATCGATTCCCGTTGTCGGCTCATCGAGGATGAGTAAGTCGGGATCGTGAACCAGCGCGCAACAGAGCGACAGCTTCTGGCGCATTCCGCCCGACAGTTTTCCCGCCGGCCGGTCTGGAAACGGATCGAGGCCAGTGGCGGTCAAGAGTTCGTTGCGGCGCGCCTCGCGGTCGTGAGCCGAGGTCGAATACAGGCTCGAGAAAAAGTCGATGTTCTCGCTGACAGACAGGGTTGGATACAGGTTCTTCCCAAGGCCTTGCGGCATTAAAGCGATCCTGGCCGCGATCGTCGTCCGGTGTGCGGACTGGGCCATGTTACCGCCAAGCACGTCGATCCGGCCGTGCTGGATCGCCCGTGCGCCGGCAATCAGGCTCAAAAGTGTAGATTTTCCCACCCCGTCAGGGCCAATAATGGCGGTATCGGACCCAACAGGCACGGACAACGACACGCAGTCGAGCGCCGCGATCTGACCATAGCGGTGCGTCAGCTCGTCGATTGTTACCGCCGCCACTACGCGCGACAGCTCAGAGAGTTTTGCGTTATGGGGCTCGCGGTTATCGGGCATGGCTCAGCCTCTCCGGATCGGGCAGGAGGGGTTCCAACCGCTCTGGAAATGCTGCTTCAGCCGATAGCTTGAGGTAGGCTGTGCCGGTCAATCCCGCCTTCACATACGTCCGGTAGACGTCGAGGAGCTTTGGGTCGATTTTTAACTTGACCCGGTACATCAGCTTTTCCCGTTCGTTGCGAGTCTCGACGTACTTGGGAGTAAACTGCGCCTCGCCTGCGACGAACGAAACGCTCGCCGGAACGACATATTGTGATGCCGCGTCGAGGATAATGCGAGCGTCCGACCCTATCGCTACACGGCCGATCTCAGATGTCGGCAAGAATACGGTCGTGAACACGTCCGCGACATCGAGCAGCGTGACGGTGCGGCCGCCTGCAGCAACGATCTCGCCGGGCTGAACCAATCGGTACTCAACCCGCCCGCCGACGGGCGCTGTCAGCGTCATATCCTCGATATTGACTTCGATCTGTTTGACTTGAGCATCCGCAGCATCGCGTGCTGCCTCGGCGTCGGCGATGTTGGCCTTAGCGCCCATGACCGATGCCATCGCGACATCGCGTTCGGCAGTACGCTTGTCGATGTCTGCCTCGCTCAACACACCGCGAGTGAGTTGAAGGGCCCGCCGTAGGATAACCTCGTGCAGGTTCAGTTCGGCTTCCCGGCTACCGAGGTCGGCTCGCGCCTTGCCGATCGCTTGTTCGGCCCGTCGCACCGATGCGCGACCGTAAGCTAGCTGGGCTTGCAATTCGGACGTATCCATCCGGACAATCACGGCGCCCTTTTCGACGTAGTCACCTTCGCGCACCCGGATATCGGCGACCCGCCCGGCGACCTTTGTTGAGATGTCGACGCGTTCGACCTCAATGCGGCCATTCGCCTGACCAATGTCGACCGGCAACTGAGGCGTCCTCGACCGGCCAAGGAGAACCACTATAAGGAACGCGACAGCAGCCGCCGCCGAAAAAAATACAACGCCTCGCATTGATCTCTGCTCCTATCGTACCCAGCCGAGGCTGAACGCACGTGCGGGGTCAATCGGCATCTTCTGGACGCGGGTCAACGAACGCGTTGACATCAATCAAAAGCATGAAAGGCGGAACGGACAACGCCCGCAGGAACTCCGGCAACGATATAGATATCAGATAGATATCGACCTGTTATGCCGGTACGGTTGAAGTCAGGCGGGGCTCGAGATTGCTCCAGACTGCAGATTGACGGGCAGATCAAGTGCGCGCCACGCAGATGCGCGGACGTTCGCTTGAGAACCATCGGCTGGCACGCGCACCCAGTCGATATGACCCACGTCGATCTGGATCTGCTGTTCGACAACGTCGGCGGTTGCATCCGAAGCGTCACGAACGCGCGCAGTCACTCGAGATTTCATGTTATCTGGCATCGCCTCTAGCCATAGGCCATGGAACCGAACGCCTAACCCTGCTGCCAAATCGGCTAAGGCACGGCGCTCATCGGGGCGGGCTGAGACGGCGTCGATGATCACGCTGTGGCCAGCGGTCAGCGCAAGGCGTGCCCGTTCGAGAACCCGCGCATAGGTTATGGCCGACGATTGTGCCGTATACACATCAGCGGGCAAATGATCGAACTCGCCCACGCCGGCCATGCGCTTGCGCTCAAGGTCGGTGCGAACATGGAGGGCGCCCGGCGCTGCGCCGACATATGGAGCAATTGAGCCCGCAACCGTCGACTTTCCAGTTCCCGACAAGCCGCCGATCGCAATCAAGATCGGTGGCTTGGGCGTCACCAGTTCAACGGCAAGCTCCAGTGTCTCTCGGATATGCTTTGCCAGATCATGCCCGTGCCCAGCACCGAGCCGACCGCGATCGAGCGCCACCATGGCTCGCACCCCCGCACGAGACGCAAGAAACAGCGGCAAGGCGGCCAGCCCTTCGTCATTGTGCGGCTCGCCGGTGCGCCACAGGTAACGGTTCAGGACGATGTTGGCCGCCTCATGGGCGCCATGCCGCCACAAGTCCATAATGAGAAACGCCAAATCGTAGAGCGTGTCGACAGTGGCCAATCCTTCGTCGAATTCGATGGCATCGAACGGCACCGGCCGACCGCACCACATCACTATGTTGCCAAGGTGAAGGTCGCCATGACACCGGCGCACGAAGCCAGAGGCTGCCCGCGCCTGGCGCAAACCAGCCGTGGCTTTGAGACAGCGGAGCAGGTTCTCGCTGAATTGTTCGACGACATCAGCCTTATGCAATTCAGGGGCAGACCTCAAAGCTGAAATGAGCGAGCCACAGATCTGTGGCATCGGATCGTTTGCCCCGTCAGCAACCTTGAGGTTTCCCTGATAGCTCGCGACCATATCACCAAGCGCTATCGCCAACTGGCGATCCACTCCCGTTGACGTCGCGACGTGCGACAGCAGCTGCTCTTGATCAAAACGCCGCATCTCGACGGCCCATTCGACAGGCATCCCACGGCCTGCAATCGCAAGGTTTCCCTCCGGTTCGCGCGTGATCGGAACAACTGCACGATACAGATCGGGCGCGTGCGGCCGATTGATTTCGAGTTCTCGTTGGCTGAAGCGGTGGCGCAATTCCAGTGTCGAAAAATCGAGATAAGCAAGTTTTACGGAACGTTTGACTTTCAGCGCCATGTCTCCTGAAAGGAAAACGAACGCGCCGTGGGTTTCTAGCACATCGACCCGTTCAGAGTTACCCGGCCAAGACGCCGGGTTTGCGAGGAATGACAATACCTCGGCTTGATCTCCAGCAATTTCGACTGGCACCGGCTTCACGGGTGTGCAACTCCTGTTGGCGACCCACCCAGCGACTGGCGGGCTTGACCAAGCTTGATCGGCCACGGCTCCTAGAATACGGCCGATGCGGTTTTACGAGGTTGATCTCGCGCAAGTCGGTCATTGAGCCTCATCAAGACAAGGCGGGGCCGTTCCATCAGTGGTTCGATGCGTGCTGAAGGCTTCAGTAACCGACCGCTCGGGAATTTCAATGAAGCCTTGATTCTGGTTATCTTCGCGGCACTTTCGATCACGATTACCGTCGTCAAACAGGCACTAACCGATGCTGTACATCGCGTTAGCGATTGCAAGTCCTGGACAAGCATTTCGGGTTGCGTTCGGTCAAGTCCCACAGGCGCTTTTCTTGCCAAGGTGCGAAGGTACCAAAGCGGGAGTTGTGGCCAATGGTCAAAATGAAAGCGGCGCTTTTTATAGAACCGGGACGGATCGTGCTCGACGACAAACCAATACCCGAAGTCGGCCCTCTCGATGCACTGCTACGGGTCACGACCACGACGATCTGCGGTACCGACGTGCACATTCTTAAAGGAGAGTATCCGGTCCGACCCGGCTTGACTGTCGGACACGAGCCTGTTGGTGTGATTGAGAAACTCGGAAAAGCCGTCACAGGCTACACCGAAGGGCAGCGGGTCATTGCAGGCGCCATTACGCCGAGCGGCTATAGTCATGCCTCGCTGTGTGGCTACCATTCCCAGGATGGACCAACTACCAAGCACGGATGGCAGGCGATTGGCGGCTGGAAATTTGGCAATACAATCGACGGCTGCCAAGCGGAATACGTCCTGGTACCGGACGCGATGGCGAACCTCGCCCCGGTGCCGATTGGTCTCACCGATGAAGAAGTCTTGATGTGCCCCGACATCATGTCGACAGGGTTCAGCGGCGCCGAAAGTGGCGGCGTACGGATCGGCGATACCGTCGCAATTTTCGCCCAAGGTCCGATAGGGTTGTGTGCCACCGCAGGCGCCAAGCTTTCGGGGGCCACGACGATTATTGGGGTCGATGCGGTTCCCGAACGGCTGGAAATGGCTATGCGAATGGGCGCAAGTCACGTGGTCAATTTCAAGACCAGCGATCCCGTCGAGGAGATCCTGAAAATCACAGATGGGCGCGGTGTCGATGTGGCGATCGAAGCGCTCGGCACCCAGGCAACCTTCGAGGCCTGCCTGAGAGTATTGCGGCCAGGCGGGACATTATCCAGCCTTGGCGTCTATTCGCAGGACTTGCGCATCCCACTTGGCGCGTTCGCTGCCGGCCTCGGCGACCACAAGATCGTGACGACGTTATGCCCCGGCGGCAAGGAGCGGATGCGGCGCCTGATGGCGGTGGTCGCATCTGGTCGCGTCGATCTCAAGCCACTCGTCACCCACCGCTTCAAGCTTGACGACATCGAAACGGCTTATGACCTCTTCTCCCATCAGCGGGACGGTGTGTTGAAAGTTGCTATCACGCCCTGACGCCAACGCCACGGCCTGACGTCCTGCAAACCCGAACCTGGGGACTTTACGTCGGCTGTCGCGTCCGCCTCAAGCTGTCAAACAGCGCGAAGCTAGGACAGAAGTGTGGCTGCTCTGTTGCACCCAGCTCGATCCAGGCAACGCATTTCTCCGCCTCTCGGCAGTGGAGGCAGACCGTTCGGGCCTCCGCATAAGTCTCGCCATGCCGCAGGCGCACTAACTTCATCGGATCGTCATCGAGACGCTCGATCGTTTCATTGAAGCGCCTCGCCCGATTAATGACGTGGCAAAATAGAGGCCATTTCATGCTCGCTCTCCTCATCTCAGAACTCTGGACAATAATTTTGGGGAACGGGTACTACATTGATACCGGTCAACCGGACGGAAAGCCGCGCAATTCTTTGAGAACGTCCCTGCAGGGCGCGACATTTGCCTGCAGCAGCCCAGCCAAAAGACCTTCGACCACCGCAGGAGTTCTATCGCTCATCGAGGGCTAGGTGCGGCTGGCATTTCGGCTGCGTTGTGCTTTTTCACGTCAGTGTGAAGTGGTGGTCGTCAGCGAAGCCGACAGGTCCCACGGGGGCACTCGCAGTGATGATCGACGCGCTCTACGATGCTAGTGGTATTCATGAGACCGTGGCGTTCAGTGATATGTGTCGAGCACGTAGTACTCCAACGGTTCGACTGTTGCCATAAGCCGTGCCTCCCAAAGCCGATCGAGGGAACGTTGAACGCAACAAATGAAGATGATCGAAGATCATCGCGCGTGCGCCGCTTCTTAAACCTTGCAAGCGGGTTTTGGGCGGGGCCGACGCGGACGCGCGCATGGATTTTAACAATTCTTCTGATCGCGTTTCTGCTTGTCAACCTAGGCTCGGCTTTAGCTGTAAATTTCTGGACCAAGTATTTCTTCGATGCGCTCGAACGCAAAGATTTGCCCAGCGTCATGTTCGCCATCGGACTGGTATTTGCAATTGCTTTTGCTTCCGCAGCAGGCTCCGTTGGATTGTTGCACACGCGGATGCGACTGCAGGTTCGATGGCGGCAATGGCTTTCCGGAGCCCTAATCAACCGCTGGCTATCGGACCGGCATTTCTACCAGCTTACTATCGTTCAGACCGAAGCAGAGAATCCGGAAGCGCGAATTGCCGAGGATGCACGACTGGCGACTGAGCTAATGGTTGATTTTTCGCTCGGGCTGATGAACGCGCTTCTCGCCTCGGCGTCGTTCATCGGCATTCTCTGGGTTGTCGGCGGCTCGCTTACCGTGCTCGGTGTCGCGATACCGGGTTATATGGTCATCGCTTGCGTCGTTTATTCCGCCGTAACGACACTGCTTATGCATGCCTCTCCCTTTAGCTCAGGCCAACGCTGCGTGAACTGAGCCGAAGCGGCGGCAGCGGCGGGCGCCATCGATGATCTGGCGCATGGTGCGGGC